>NZ_NFIQ01000059.1 GCF_002159455.1 Flavonifractor sp. An306 | reverse complement strand
GTTCGCGCTGGAGGACGCGGAGGCCCGGGCGGATGAGGCCGAGGCGTCTCTGGCCGCTGCGGTGCGGGATATGGAGGCAATGGCCGCCACCATCCGCGCCCGGCCAATCTACGACACTGAGTGCTGCTTCCTCTGCAAATACGACGGACCCGTGGAGGACTATGCCGACCGCGCTTATGAGAGACAGCGTTACATATCGCAATGCTGTGCGGTTTGGGCTGGTAATTCCGCAGCCGCATCAGGTGAGGTTTTATTTTGAGAGCCTGGATGTAGGTAGAATGGACATGGCATAAGAGAATTGTACTCCGGCCTTCTGCTGGGTGGGATCGCTCACCCGCCCGGACCTCTTTTGGCTTGCCGGACGCCCTGTTGATCTGAAGGCCTGCGTACCTACGTGGGGTAATGGTAGGAAATACGGGGCGCCCGGCAGAGGGCCGGAGCACAAAAAGGGCGCTGACCGGTCTGGGCGGGACTGGGCCAAAGGAAAGTGGTGGATAGCATGGGAGACTGCGTCCGTATCGAGGAAATACATGCGTACCTGTGATAACTGCTATTGGCACGATGGCACTATGGGAGTTTGCAGGCATCCGGGAGGCTGGTACTGGGATAAGC
Source organism: Flavonifractor sp. An306 (assembly GCF_002159455.1). GTDB lineage: Bacteria > Bacillota > Clostridia > Oscillospirales > Oscillospiraceae > Flavonifractor. Next base: position 23,757 of record NZ_NFIQ01000059.1, on the reverse strand, counting down.
GGTATCATCGTTGTGCAACATTTCGTCGGAGGTCTGCCGGTCAGGACAAGGGAGGAGAACAGGGTGAAAAGTAAAAATTTGAGAGGATAGTGTGATGGCAAAACGATTAAAGACTATAACTGCCGGTCGGCTTGTCATTTCCGTGTGTTACACGATCCCAACCCCGCGCAGTACACCGGAGGAACGGGAGGCGCTGCGGGAAATCTCCAGCGCCGCGCAGATGACCTTAAATAACCGGCGGGCCTGGCAGAGGCTGGAGCTGCTGCTGGCAGCCAACTTTAAGCGCAGGGATTTAGTCATAGAGCTTACTTATGATGATGCCCATCTTCCTCCGTCAAGGGAGGAGGCTATCAAGCTGGTCCGTAAGTTTTTGTCCTGGCTGCGGGCCCACCGGAAAGCCAGGGGCCAGGAACTGCGCTATGTGTACGTTACTGAGCAACTTAGCGCTGAGGGCGGCCGATTGCATCATCATCTTGTGATCAACGGAACCGGGGCAGACCTTGAGGTGCTCAAATCGCTTTGGTCATATGGGAATGTCAAAATGGAGCAGCTGGATGACTGGCAGGGGCACGAGGCGTTGGCCAAATATTTAACCAAAGAGGCCAGAGAGCTGGGTCGGCCGGAACCGGGGAAAAAGTGCTGGGTTGCATCTCTTGGCCTGAAGAAGCCGACAGTGGAGAGCGAGATTGTTAAGGACAATCTGACCGTGGTTGCCCCGCCGGGCGCGATCATACTGAGCGCACCGCCGCCCATTCGCAATCAGTTTGGGGAATTTATTACGATTAAATACATAAGACCAGCACCAAGAAAGGAGAAGAGAGGAATCAGGCCACCGCGCAGGCGGAGAAAAGAATAGCCCTCGCGTCTTTATTCGGTCTGGAAACCAGGTGTAACAAGTAAAAAAGTCCATAGAAAGTGAGTGAAAAAGTTGAAAGCAGAGCGCGAGTGTGGTAAACTTGTCGTGAAGGATGGATGGTTGATGTGTCCGTCCTGCCGCAGGCGGAAGGTGCTCCAGGTGAGACCGGAAACCACGGCAAAAAATCTCATTGTCTACTGCCGGGATTGCCGGACGGAGACGATGGTGGATATCGAACAGGGCCAGTGCTTTGAGAGCCGGTGCCGATGACTTCCCGAGAGGGGGAGCGTCGGTGCCGGCTTTTTATTTTGCCCGGAGGCGATAGCCCGGTGCCGGAAAGCCACAGGCCCGACGCAAGGAGGGAAACCGTATGATCTCAGCCACCAGGCTCCGCCAACTGGTGGAGCTCATCCAGGCGGGCCGTGAGGCTCGGTTTTACGACTGGCCGGAGTGGCAGGCCGTCCGGGAGGACGTGCTCAGGCTGGACAAGCGGGAGTGCGTGCTCTGCCGGGAGCAGCGCCGCCGGTTCCGGCCGGCCAGGCTTGTCCACCACGTCAAGCATCTGCGGGACCGGCCCGACCTGGCGCTGAGCATCATGGACCCGGACACCGGGGAGCGGCAGCTGGTCAGTGTCTGCAAGAAATGCCACGAAGCGCTGCACCCGGAGAGCCAGCGGCAATTTGCCCCGCGCCGGCCGCCGTTGACCGTGGAGCGCTGGGACTGATACCCCCCGTCGAAAAAACGGGGTGAAGGCAGTGAGGGCCCAATCGCCTGGGTCCAGGACATCTCCGGGAGGCTCGGGCGCGTACGCGCGCCCGGCCTGCTCCGGGCCGGAAGGAGGGAATCCGTGGGTAAATCAAGCGCCGCCGGTGAAAAGAACTGGCGGCAGACCAAGGCATTTCGGGAGCTGCGCCAGTCCATGCTGGAGGATCTGACCGCCAGGGGACTGGTGGACCGGGCCTACACAGACAAGGTGGAGGAGTACATGGACTTTTGGGTCCAGCGTCAGAAGCTGGAGGCGGACATTGCCGCCCGGGGCGTCACTGTGGTGGACGCCAAGCGGGGAATGCCGGTGGAGAACCGCAGCGTATCCCTGAGCGTGCAGGTGTCCCGGCAGATGCTGGCCATCTTCACCGCCCTGGGCCTGAAGGATGACGCCTGCGCAGCATCCCCCCAGGGAGATGATGACGATGAGCTGTGAGATCCCGCCGGAGGTTTTGGAGTACATCCAGCTGGTGGAATCGGACAAGCCCCGGGCCTGCCCGGAGCAGCACGCCCTGGTGGCCCTGGTGCGCAGGGCCTTTGAGACGGAAGATCTCCGGGTGGAGACCGGCCGGCTGGAAAAGTACCTGGGCCTCCAGAAGTATTTTCCCTTCGCCCTTTTCCCGTGGGAGAAATTCCTCTTTACCCTCTGGAACTGTACCTATACCGCCCAGGGGCGTCCCCGCTGGAAAACCGTGCTGTGTATGTTGGGCCGGGGCGCCGGGAAGGACGGCTATATCGCCTTTGACTCGGCGGCCTCCATCTCGCCCTACAACCCGGTGGGGCATTACAACGTGGATATCTGCGCCATGAACGAGGACCAGGCCACCCAGCCCTCCAGGGATCTGGTGGAGGTCCTGGAGCTGCCCCGGCACCAGGCCAAGCTGAACAAGCACTATTACCACACAAAAGAGATCATCCAGGGCCGGAAGAACCGGGGCGTTATGAAGGGGCGCACCAACAACCCCAAGGGCCGGGACGGGATGCGCTCAGGCAAGGTCATCTTTAATGAGGTCCACGCCTATGAGAACTACGACAACATCAAGGTGTTTATCACCGGCCTGGGCAAGGTGGCCGATGCCCGCATCGGTTATTTCACCTCCAATGGCGAGGTGTCCGACGGCCCCCTGGACGACAAGCTGGCCCAGGGGCGGCGGATCCTCTTTGAGGAGGAGCCGGACGGCGGGATGCTGCCGTTCATCTGCTGTCTCCAGAGCCGGGACCAGGTCCACGATCCGGAGAACTGGTACATGGCAAACCCATCCCTGGCCTACCGCTCGGCGCTCCTCCAGGAGACCGAGGACGAGTATAAGGAATGGCTGGAGCACCCGGAGCAGAATGGCGACTTTTTGACCAAGCGCATGGGGCTCCGGGCAGGGCAGAAGGAGATCTCAGTCACCGACTACGAGAAGGTGAAGGCCACCAACCGGCCCCTGCCTGACCTGCGGGGCTGGTCCTGCACCGTGGGAGTGGACTATGCCGAGCTCTCCGACTGGGCGGCCGTCAACCTCCACTTCCGCCGGGGTGAGGAGCGCTTTGACCTCAATCACGCCTGGATCTGCGCCCAGTCCAAGACCCTGCCCAGGGTAAAGGCTCCCTGGAAGGCCTGGGCGGAGGCGGGACACTGCACGGTGGTGGAGGATGTGTCCATCCACCCGGATCTGCTGGCCGACTACGTCCGGCGGGCCGGGCAGAGCTACAACCTCCGGCTGCTGTGCATGGATCAATACCGCTGGACCCTGGTATCGGAGAGCTTTCGGAAGATCGGTTTTGACGCCAACGACAAGAGCCGGGTCAAGCTGGTGCGGCCCTCCGACATCATGCAGGTGGAGCCGGTGATCCAGGCGTGCTTTGACCGGGGACGCTTCACCTGGGGGGAAGCCCCCCAGCTGCGCTGGGCGGTGAACAACACCAAGCGGGTGCGCAGCTCCAGGAAGCTGGGGGTGGACACCGGCAACTTTATCTACGCCAAGATCGAGGCCAAGAGCCGAAAGACCGACCCGTGGATGGCGCTGGTGGCCTCCATGGTGGGGGAGCCGGCCCTGGGCGCCGGCCAGGCCGTGGGCATCCCGCCCATAGGGGCCATTCAACTGTAAGGAGGTGACCGAGACGGCATTCAGCTTTTTCCGACTGTTCCAGCCCAAGAGCGGGAAGGTGAGCACCCAGGAGGTGTCCTGCCGGGAGCTCTTTGAGGCGGCCCAGGAGTACCAGGTGCGGGAGCTGTGCTTCTGGGTCTGCGTGAACATGGTGGCGGGCGCCATCGGCCGCTGCGAGCTGCGCACCTTCCGGGGCGGCAAGGAGATCCGGGAGCGGGATTACTACCTCTGGAACGTGTCCCCCAATGTGAACCAGAGCTCCACCGCCTTCTGGCACAAGCTGGTGGCCCGGCTCTACCAGGACAATGAGGCCCTGATCGTGCCCACCCTTACCCGGGCCGACGGCATGGACGCCCTGGTGGTGGCCGACGACTGGGCCCAGCCGGAGGACTGGCCCAGCCGCCAGAACGAGTACCGGAGCGTGCGTGTGGGGGAGTACACCTGGCAGTATCCCTTCTATGAGAACAATGTGCTCCACCTGAAGCTCCACCACAAGAATATGGCGCCGGTGATCGCCGGCCTCTATCAGTCCTACTGGCGGCTGGTGTCGGCGGCCATGCGGCACTATGAATGGGACCGGGGGCAGCACTGGAAGGTGCATGTCGGTCAGATTGCCTGCGGGGAGGACGGCTGGGAGACAAAGTTTCAGGCCATGATCGCCGCCCAGATCAAGCCCTTTCTGGAGAGCGGCGGGGCCATCCTGCCCGAGTTTGACGGCTACGCCTACGAGCGGGTAGGGGGGACGGGCTCCGGCGATACCCGGGACATCAAGGCCCTGCTTGAGGACATCTTCGACTTCACCGCCCGGGGCTTTCTCATTCCGGCGGTGCTGGTCAACGGCAAGATCGAGGGCACCCAGGACGCCAATACCCGTTTTTTGACCAACTGCATCGACCCCCTGTGCGACCAGCTCCAGGAGGAGATTACCCGCAAGCTATACGGATACCAGGCCTGGAAGGCGGGGGACTACGTCCGGATGGACAGCTCCAGCATCCTCCACTTCGACATGTTCGCCAACGCCGCCAACGTGGAGAAGCTGGTGGGCTCGGCGGCCTTCTCCGTCAACGACATTCTGAGATCTGCCAACCAGCCCACCATTGATGAGCCATGGGCTGACGCCCATTTCCTGACCAAGAACATCTCCACCATGGACGACGTGGCCCGGCAGCTGGGCATTGAGAAAGGAGCGACACAATGAGAGAACGCATGTGGGAGCTGAAACAGGCCGCCAGCCCTGGCACCCTGGAGCTCTACATCTACGGCGATGTGGAGGGGGACAGCTACGACTGGTGGCGGGATGAGGTCATCCGCAGCGAGACCAGCGCCAACGCCTTCCGGGACGCCCTGGCTGCCCACCCCGACGTGAAGCAGATCGACCTCTACATCAACAGCTACGGCGGGTCCGTCTTTGAGGGAACCGCCATCTACAACCAGCTGCGGCGGCACCCCGCCCATAAGACGGTGTATGTGGACGGCTTTGCCTGCTCCATCGCCTCGGTGATCGCCATGGCGGGGGACGAGGTGGTGATGCCCCGGAACACCCTCATGATGATCCATAACATGTGGATGGGCGCGGTGGGCAATGCCGCGGAGCTGCGGAAGGCCGCCGACGATTTGGACGTGATCAACGCCGCCGGCCGCCAGGCCTATCTGGAGAAGGCGGGGGACAAGCTGGACGAGACCGCCCTCTCCGCCATGATGGACGCCGAGACCTGGCTCACCGCCGAGCAGTGCCTCCAGTACGGCCTGGCCGACCGGTATGCAGACGCCGACGCCGACATGTCCGGGGCGGCTGCGGTCCTCCAGAGAGCCAACCTCACCCTGGAGCAGCGGCTTACTGTTCAGAAAAGCCTAGCCGCTCAGCTGCGGCAGCTGGCCCAGCCTCCCGCGCCTCCGGCACCCACGCCGGAGCCCGAAGCAACAAACAGCGTCATGGCGCTGTTTCGCAATTTTTGAGTTTGAAAGGAGACCCATCCAATGATCGCAATGGACATCCGCAATCGGGAAGAGATCCGCACTCTGATGCAGAAGGCCATCAAGGACGGCGATACCGAGGGCTTTTACCAGGCCCTTGACCAGATGCTTGCCGCCATCCAGGCCGACCTCCAGAAGAGCTATGAGAGCCAGGTAAACGGCCTGCGCCAGGACCTGGACAGCCGGATCCTCAGCGCCCGGGGCGTCCGCCAGCTCACCACCCAGGAGCGGGACTACTACCAGAAGGTCATCGCCGCCATGCAGTCCCAGGACCCCAAGCAGGCCCTGGCCAACGTGGATGTGGTGATGCCCGAGACGGTGATTGAGTCCGTCTTTGAGGACCTGCGGGCCAACCATCCGCTGCTCTCCGCCATCAACTTCATCCCCGCCACCGGCCGGGTGAGGATGCTGGTCAACACCAACGGCCGACAGGAGGCCCAGTGGGGCGACCTGTGCGATGAGATAATCAAGGAGCTGCTGGCCGGCTTCAAGGAAGTAGACTCCGGCCTCATGAAGCTCACCGCTTTCCTGCCCGTGTGCAAGGCCTCTCTTGATCTGGGCCCCGAGTGGCTGGACCGCTTTGTTCGGGAGACCCTGTATGAGGCGCTGGCCGCCGGCCTGGAGGTGGGCATCGTGGTGGGCACCGGCAAGAATATGCCCATCGGCATGAACCGCCAGGTGGGCGACGGCGTCACCGTCAAGGGCGGCGTCTACCCCGAGAAGGCCAAGATCGCTGTTACGGAGCTGTCCATTGACGCGGTGGGCAACCTGCTGAGCCTGCTGGCGGTGGACCCCAACGGCAAGAGCCGGACGGTACGGGACGTGCTCTTTATCGTCAATCCCCAGGACTATTACCAGAAGGTCATGCCTGCCACCACCGTCATGGCGCCCGACGGCACCTACCGCAACGACGTGATGCCCTATCCCATGAGGGTCATCCCCAGCGGCGCCCTGGACCGGGGCTGCGCCATCCTGGGCCTGGGCTATCGGTACTTTGCCGCCGTGGGCACCGACAAGGCCGGCCGCATCGAGTACTCCGACCACTATCAGTTCCTGGAGGACAACCGGGTCTATCTCATCAAGGCGTACGCCAATGGCCAGGCCAAGGACGACAACGCCTTCCTCTACCTGGATATCTCCGGCCTGCGGCCTGCCGTGTGGAAGGTGGAGCAGGTGACCGCTCCCGCCCCCTCCACCAACGCCGAGCTGTCCGGCCTGAAGATGGGCGCTCTCACCCTGTCCCCTGAGTTTGCCGGCGCCACCACCTCCTACACCGCCAGCACCACCAACGCCACCAACGTCATTACCGCCATCCCCGCCGACGCCGGCGCTGAGGTTGAGATTCTGGTGGACCCTCCCGTGGCCGATGCGTATGAGATCGACAACGGTACCGCCGTGACCTGGGAGAGCGGCGAGACCACCGTGACCATCAACGTGACGGCCGCCGACGGCAGCACCACCAAGGCGTACACCGTCACCGTCACCAAGTCCTGATGGCGGCGGACAGAGCCGCCCTGCCCGACGGTCTGCTGTCCGACGTAAAGAACTGGCTGGACATCACCTGGGATGATGACGCCACGGACGCCAAGGTGTCCGGGCTCATCGCCTCGGGGATGGTCTATCTGGACGGCAAGCTGGGGGTTGCGGGGGACTACACCAGAGACGGCCTGCCCCGGACGCTGCTGCTGGAGTATTGCCGGTACGGCCGGGACAGCGCCCTGGACGTCTTTGAGAACAACTACCGAGCCATGATCCTGGACATGCAGAACGGGAGGAAGGTGAGCGCCTTTGAGCTGGAAAGCGCCGTACCGGCCCAGGGGTGAGATCACCCAGGCCTACAACGACGGCGTGGTGGAGCTCTATGCCGTCTCTGACGGGGCCCGGCCTGGCTACCAGCCGGTGGAAAAGCCAACCTTCAAGGCCCGGCTGCGCTATGAGGAGCGGACCCTGGGCATCCAGCGGGCCTATCTGGCCAAGCAGGCCCAGGCGGAGGTGGAGCGGGTACTCCGCACGCCCCGTATCAGGGGGGTGGGGGCGCGGGATATAGCCGTCACTGAGGATGGCCGGACGTACCGCATTGACCTGGTGCAGAGCACGGACGGGGTGTTTCCGCCCTCCATGGACCTGACCCTGATCAGGCTGGAGCAGGACGAGGAGGGCGGCGTATGAGCTGGCAGGAGCGGATCATCGCCGCCCACCTGGCGGTGACCGACCAGGTGAGCCACGGCCAGCGGATGAAGTCCAGCCGCTACTTTGTCTGGCAGGAGGACGGCTCCAACGACCTGGCAGCCGGGAACGGCCACGCCGAGCGGGCGGTCACCGGCACCACGGACCTCTTTACCAAGCGGGAATTTGACCCCTGGGCGGACGCCTTGGGGGAGTCCCTGAGCGGGTACGGGATCGCGTGGTATCTCAGCTCGGTGCAGTTTGAGGAGGACATCGGCTTTTGGCACACCGAATGGGTGTGGGAGGTGACATAGTGGCAACCATCCAATTCAAACGGGGGGATGAGTACCTGGCCAAGATCGCCAGGCTGGAGGCCTCTTTGAAGTCCCAGGTGCTGGGCGAGGCCATATACGGCGCTGCCGGGATTGTGGCTGACGAGATTCGCTCCTCCCTCGAACGGATCCCCACCGATGAGGGCTATGGTACCCGGGAGAGCCCCACCCGGGGCCCTACGGCCTACCAGGTCAGGGGCCTGGCGGACAGCCTGGGCATTGCCTCCATGCAGGATGACGGCACGGGCTATCTCAACGTCAAGATTGGCTTTGACGGGTATAACGGCATCAAAACCCAGCGCTGGCCCAACGGCCAGCCCAACCAGATGGTGGCCCGCTCCGTGGAGAGCGGCACCACCTGGATGAAGAAAAATCCCTTTGTCCGCAAGGCCGTGACCGCCTCCCGAAAGCGGGCGCTGGAATATATGAAGGACTCTGTGGATCGCTCCATAGAGGAGATTATGGAAGGAGACTGAACTATGGCTTACGAACCCAACACCTGGAACAACGGCGATACCATTACCGCAGAGAAGTTGAACCATCTGGAGCAGGGCGTGGCAAGCGCGTCCCAGGCCGTGCCGGCTGCTACCACGCAGGCCGCCGGTGTGGTAAAGCAGGCCGCTGCGGTCAGCGATTTGAGCGGCGAGCCTACCCAGGGCGACTTCAACGGTCTGCTGGCGGCGCTGCGGGCCGCCGGGCTTATGGCGGCGGAGTAAGGAGGAATACCAATGGCCGGAATTGGAATGTATGGCGTATTTTACGCCAAGGCTACGGTGCAGGCCGGGGTGGTAACCGGCTACACCGGCGGCACAAAGCGGATGGGCAAGGCCATCAGCGCGGAGTTTACACCCAACACGCCGGAGGATAATCCCCTTTACGCCAACAACGGGGTGGGGGAAAACGACGCTTCGGGCGCCTCCGGCGGCAACATTACCATGACCCTGGACCGTATGACCATGGACACGGCGGCCGACCTCTACGGCCTGGAGGTGGAGGAGACCACCGTGATGGTGTCCGGCAAGCCGGTCACCGGGCGGGGACTCCGGTACAAGGGCAACGAGCAGTCCGCGCCGGTGGGGGTGGCGTACATCCGGATGAACCAGGAGGACGGGGTGCGCGGCCATGAGGTGGTGCTCTACCGCCGGGGCACCTTTGCCATGCCGTCCCAGAGCGCCAGGACCATGGAAAAGTCCATTGAGTGGCAGACCCCCGAAATTGAGGGGACCATCATGGGAATGGAGGGCGACGGCACCGAGCCCTGGTACCAGACCTTTGTATTTCCCTCCCAGGAGGCCGCCATCGCCTATATTGAGAGCATCTTCGGCCCCCTGGCGGAAAAGACCACCGCTATCGTGGGGCAGGGGGCGGCCGGATACGCCAAGGTGGCAGATGAGGGAGGCGCGCCGTGAGGGTATCCTATGTGGAGTTTTTGGGGCAGAAGCACCCGATCTGCTTTTCTCTGGCCGCTACTGAGCAGCTGGTGGAGGCCTTTGGCAGCCTGGAGCAGTTTGCCGACGCATTGGATAAGAGCGACCTGGCCAGGACCGCCCAGGCAGTGGACACCACGTTCCAGATCCTCCTCAAGGCTGGGCGGATCTACGCCTCCGCCATGGGCGAGGAGCTGCCCCCCGAGCTGCCCTGCCGGCCCGCCGACCTGATCGACGTCCGGGACAGGTCGGCCATTGCCGCTATCTTTGCGGCCATGCGTGCGGACACCAGCCGCACAGTGGAGGTGGAGCCAAAAAACGGGGAGGCCACGCCGGACCCGTAAGGACGGCGTGGCTCTATTACCTGGGAAATCGGGCAGGACTGACCCGCTTTGAGGTACGCCATTTCCCCCTGGGGACGGTGTTCGACCAGATTGCCTGCTGGCAGATCTCGGCCTGTGGGGCCAAGGAAAAGGCCGAGGCGTCCGGCACGCTGATGGAGCAGATGCGCCGGTATTATACGAGGAGGTGAGATGATTGTCCGTTGATATCGGCCCCAGAATCGGAGTGGATGGGGAGGCGGAATTCCGCAAATCCCTGGCTAACATCAACCAGCAGATCAAGACCCTCGGATCGGAGATGAAGGCGGTTACTTCCGCTTTTGAGGGCAACGAACACAGCCAGGAGGCCCTTGCCGCTCAGGCAGATGTGCTCAACCGGCAGATCGATGCCCAGGAACAGAAGCTGTCCGCCCTTCAGAGTATGCTGGAGCAATCGGCCCAGAGATATGGCGAGAACGACACCAGGACCCTGCGGTGGGCCCAGGCCGTGCAGGACGCCACGGCGGATCTTAACCGGATGCGGAATCAGCTCTCCAGAACGGAGCGGGAGATGGACGGGCTGACCGACTCCACCGATGATGCGGAGGACGCCATGGACGACTTGAGCGGGGCGTCAGACGGCCTGATCGGAGGGCTTGCAGATCTGAAAGCGGGTTTTGACCTGGTCTGGGAAGGCCTGGGAGCCATTATGGATATTGGCTCCCAGGCCGTGCAGGCGTTCTTTGACCTGGCAGATGCCACCGAGGAGTACCGTACGGCCCAGGGCAAGCTGAATACGGCGTTTGAAGCTGCAGGTTATGGACCCGAAACCGCGTCGAAAGCGTATACCGAGTTCTATAAGATCCTGGGCGATACTGACACGGCCACCGAAGCGTCCCAGCTTTTGGCCAATCTGGTAGCCAGCGAAAAGGATATAGCAACGTGGACCCAAATTGCCGCCGGTGTGGCCGGGACGTTTGGTGATTCCCTGCCCATTGAGGGCTTAATTGAGGCAGCCAACGAAACGGCCAAGGTCGGACAGGTGACGGGGGCTCTGGCTGACGTTTTAAATTGGGGCTCATTGGCTGGTGAGACGTTTGGCGTTACCCTGCGGGAGAACACAAAAGCCAATGAAGAATGGAATAAGGCTGTAACGGAAGCCTCAAGCGCAGAAGATTATTTTAATTTGGCCTTGCAGGAGTGCTCGACGGAGAGTGAGCGCAATCAGCTGATTATGGATGCCTTGTCCCAAGGTTACGACCAGGCATCGGACGCCTTTTACCGGAACAATGAGGAACTGGTAAAGACCCGGGAAAATCAGGCGTTGGCGCAGGAATCAACGGGGAATCTGGGCGGGGCGGTTCAGGACCTCAAGAACGATATCAACACGGACTTTACCCCGGCAATCTCCGGTGTGGTGGATGCCTTTGCCGACGTGGTGGCGGGCGCTGACGGCGCCAAGAAGAATTTGTCCACCGCGATTTCCGAGCTGATCACCGAGTACAGCGAAAAGCTGCCGGAATATGCGGCCCTGGGCGCCGACATCATTGAGAGTGTGGGTCAGGGAATGATAGAAAATTCCGACCAGCTGGTCAGTGCGGGGGAGGACGCCATGGAAAACTTCCGCAAGGTCATACTGGAGCTGCTCTTATCCATGGGCAAAAGCATGGGTAAAAATTTAATCTCCGGAATGCTTCAGGGGTGGAAGGAAAGTATCGGTTGGGTAATAACTCAATTTGAAGAGAGTTGCGGCGGACTGGTGGCGGCGATAAAGCGCATTTTGGGAATCCATTCTCCCTCCACAGTGTTCCGTGATGAGGTGGGACGGTATATTGCCCTGGGTGTGGCGGAAGGGATTGAGGACAGCACGGATGATGCTGTCAAAGCCGCAAACGATCTCGCGGAGTCCGTGTATAAAAAAAGCGCGGAGTGGATCGATCGCCAAGCAAAGTACCAAGGGTATTCACTGGAAGAGCAGCTGGAAGTTTGGGAGACTATTCAAAACCAATTTATTGTAGAAAGCAAGCAGTATGCGGATGCGGAAGAGAGGATATTTGACCTGAAAGCAGATATTCAGGCCGAATATTTCTCAAAAGCAAAGAAGCGGATAGAGCAGCAGACAAAATACCAAGGGCTCTCTCTCCAAGAGCAGCTGAAGGCTTGGCGGGCAGTTCAGGATAAGTTTGTCGCTGAAAGCCAGCAGTATGCAGAAGCCGAGGAGAAGATCCTTGACTTAAAAAAGCGGCTTCAGGATGAGTACTACAGCAAGGTTGAGGAAGTCCAAGAAAAAATCACAAAGTTGGAGCAGGACTATCAGGACAAACTTGCGCAGAGAACAAAGGCTATTTTTGAGACATATGGATTGTTTGATCAAGTCCCGGAGCGTGAGGAGGTATCTGGAGACGAGCTGATAAGCAATCTAAAAGGGCAGATCGCCACCATTGAGGATTTTTACGATGGATTAAGGGTCCTTGCTGAGCGTGGAGTTGGCGATGCGCTTGTGGATGATATCAGGGAAATGGGGCCAGATGCCATTGATGAGCTAAACGCTTTACTTTCTCTTAGCGATAAAAAGCTGAGTGAATATGCGGCGCTTTATCAGGCAAAACAGTCCATTGCCAATCAGCTGGCGATGGAAGAGTTGGCTGACTTGCGGGATGAAACAAATAAACAGATCTCTCAAAACCTGGATGAGCTGCAGCGGTTATATGTAAACTATGCGCCTACAGTTGGCGCAGCCTTAACTGATGGGTTGGTTGAGGGGATCTATAACGGGATGCCTTCGGTGATTTCCGCTGCTGAAGCTATGGCGCAATCTGTGGTGAGCGTTGTAAAAAACATTTTGGATCCTTATGATTCAAATTCGTTGTTTTTTGGGTTGGGCGAGGATGGCTTTGGAAGTGAACTAGTAAAACAGGTTGGACGTTCCATGGAGCAACTGAGCACGGCCCAGGCAGCGATATCTGTGCCATCGCAGGCCAGCCAGGCGACCGTGGCCATGTCAGATGGGATGGGCGCAGACATCGCCGGACCCATTGCCGCCGCCGTCCGCTCCGCCCTCCAGGGGGCAGGGGTGTACCTGAACGGCCGGCGGGTGGGCGTACTGGTCACCCAGAGCCAGAACAGCGCCGCTGTGGCGCGGGGGCAGTCCCAGGTCTATGTGTAGGAGGGAAGGAAATGCAGGCGAAGCTGACCATTAACGGCGTGGACATGACCCCCTGGCTGGCGCGGGAGGGTCTGGTACATACCCCGTTGGTGCGTCAGTCCAGGAGCGTGGTGACGCTGGACGGCCGGGAATACCGGACGGAAATTGTGGTCCACAGCATTGAGGTCCGGTTTTTGGAGCTGCGGGACAATACCCTGGCTATGATCCGGGCGGCTTTATCCAGCCCTGCCACGGTGGTGTTTACTGATGACTTCGGCAAAGATCTGACCCGGGTTATGTACGTCACCGGCCCCTCTGTGACCGCTAAGACGGTGCAGGGCGGGCACACCTACTACAGCGGGGTATCCATTACCCTGGAGGAGCGGTAATGCAGCAGACAAGCCCTTTGTATCAGGCCCTTTTGCAGGACCCGGCCACCCGGAAGGAAATCCGGGTGACCATAGACGGGCAAAGCTATGGGGAGAGCAGCATCGTCAGCCTGAGCACAAGCGCCAACCTGTTCCCGGAGGACACCATGTCGGTGGGCGGGGCCATCGCAAAGGAGATCGACCTTGTCCTCTACCGGCCTGGAACCATCTCACGGATGGCACGAATAGCCCCCGCTTATCGCCTGGTAAAGGGGACCCAGGCCAGCGAATGGATCCCCAAAGGCGTGTTCTATGTGGATACCAGATCTTACGACACGGTGTCCGGAACATTGGCCATCCACGGATATGACGATATGCTCAAAGCGGAGCAGGAGTGGGTCCCAGACCAGTCTCTGGCCTTCCCCATGCCCATGGAGGCCGCCTTTGCGGAGATCGCCCGGCTGATGGGGCTGACCGTAGACCCCAGGACCCGGTTTAACAACGGGTATCTGGTGGACTATCCGGCCAACGGCTATACCCTGCGGGATGTGCTGCGGTTTATTGCCGCCGCTCATGGGGCCAACTGTATCGTCACGGATGCCGGGCAGCTGCGCATGGTGGGTTTTGCGGAGATCCCCCCGGAGACCAATTATCTGGTTACCCATTATGGCGCGGCCATAACGTTTGGAGGTGTCCGAATCCTTGTCTGATAAGGTGTATCTGGGCCGGGCCGTCGAGCAGCTGAGCGAATCGCCCGCTCTGGCGCCGGTATCCAAAGTGGTGCTTTTGGTGGATGACGATACCGCCTATTTTGCCGGGGATGAGACAGGGCGGACGGTGGAGCTGACCTGTCCCTATGGCACGCAGGCTATGGCCAACAATATTCTGGCCTCACTCCGGGCCTATACCTATCGGCCCATCCAAGCCCAGGACGCACTGCTGGATCCGGCGGCGGAGCTGGGGGACGGCCTGACGGTGGGCGGGGTGTATACCGTCCTGGCCCAGACGGAACTGACCTTCGACGCACTCATGACCTGCGACGGGGGCGCACCGGGCAAGACAGAGCAGGAGAGTGAGTATCGGTATCAGTCTCCTGTTTTGTCCGATATCCAGCACCAGATTGCCCGCACACGATCCGAGATCACCAAAACGGCAGAGGAAATCCGGCTGTATGTCGTGAATGAAGTCGAAGGCGTAGAGTCCGAGCTCCGTCTGACTGCGGACAGTCTCAATGCCCAAATAAGCTCTGTGGACGGGCGGGTGAGCAGCTTGTCTCTCAGTCTGGACAGTATCAACGCCCAGGTAACCGGTCTGGATGGACGGGTGAGCAGCTTGTCTCTCAGTCTGGACGGTATCAACGCCCAGGTAACCGGTCTGGATGGACGGGTAAGCAGCTTATCTCTCAGCATGGACGGCATCGCCGCCCAGGTCAGCGGTCTGGACGGGAACCTCACACGGATTGAGCAGAAGGTGGACGGCATTACCCTTTCCGCATCTACCAATGGTAATACCAGCCGTCTGTCAATCACGTCCCAGGGCGTGGAGATCTCCAGCACGGATATCACATTCTCCGGCATGGTCACGTTTCAACAGCTAAGTGGACCGCCTGGCTCCGGTGTCACCCTAATAAATGGCGGTTGGCTTCAGACGAATACCGTTATTGCCTCATCGCTGACTGGAGAGCAGATCGTTTTACGTCCAAGAGACAGCTGGGCTTCCGGCGTAATAAATATCACGGGTGCATCGACCGCAGATTCTGCTATTGAACTTCGCAGCTATGGTGCGTTGCGCCTGACTGGCATGGATGGCGACGTTTTTATGCAGGCGAAAGGAATGCAGTATTTGCATCTCGTAACTGGTGTGGCAAGCGGGACTATTCCGTCGGTAGTTGTAGGAAACGGCAGTTTATTGACAAATAACCCTTTGGCGTTTTCGCTTGGACTGCCTGGTCAAAAGTGGAAAACCGCCTACCTGGCGGAGCCCGCCAGTATTGGCAGTGATGCTGGTATGAAACACTCTGTCTCGTATGATACCAGCAAATATGATGCGCTTTTCGACCTGCTGAAGCCGGTATTTTACCGATACAACCACGGGGAAAGCGGGCGGTATCACACAGGCTTTATTGCCCAGGACGTAGAAGAAGCGGTAAAAAACGCGGAATTGGAGTCCACGGACTTTGCGGGGTACCTGAAAGATCAAAAGACGGGGGAGTATTCCCTGCGCTATGAGGAGTTTATCTCCCTGTGCGTGGATCAAATCCAGAAGCTGAAGCAGCGGGTGAAAAAACTGGAGGGAATCGAATGAACAAGGCTTTGGAACATATTGACGCCGCTTATGCCTGGCTGTCGAAGGTCCCGGTGTCTGGGGAAGGCGTGGACTTTTTGGCCATGGCCCGGCAGGAGCTGAGGGCGGCCCGCCAGGCGGCTGCGGAGGAGCAGGAGGCAAGCAATGGCTGACCGCACGATTGGCGAACTCCCGGTCGCTGACCACCTGGATGACGAGAGCCTGCTGGTGGTGGAGCAGCAGGGAGAGGCACGGAGTATCCAGGGCCTGCTGGTACGCAGATTTGCCGAGGCAGCTACTGAGGGAGCGGTACAGGCGGCCCAGGCCGCCGCAGAGCAGGCTGAGCAGTCGGCCCAGGATGCGGCAAACAGCGCCGATCAGGCTGCCAAGAGTGCTGATGAAGCGGCTGAGAGCGCACAGAGTGCCCAACAGTACAGTGGTAAGCCGCCCCGGATCCAAAACGGGACGTGGTGGATCTGGAATGCCGGTACACAGCAGTATGAAGATACCGGGGAGGCCGCACGGGGCAATGTGATGTATGCCACGTTTGCGGTGACCCCAGAAACGGGTGAGCTTATCATGACTACCCCGGACGAGTACCGAGGGCCTGTGTTTTACTTGGTAAATGGGATTTTGGAGGTGGCAATCAATCATGCCTAATACGGTTTTGGGCAAGGTCTCTCTCACGCCCCGGGGGGCGTATCGTTCCGGGGCCCGCTACACGGCGCTGGATCTGGTGGGGCATGAGGGAGGCGGGTATATCGCCTTACGGGAGGTACAGGATATCGCGCCCAGCGACGACGGGGTAAATTGGATGCTGCTGGCTGCCAGGGGTGGGGAAGGAATCCAGGGAGAGCAGGGAATTCCGGGATATGTGTTTACTCCCAGTGTCAGCGCGGAGGGAGTAGTTTCCTGGACCAATAACGGGGATTTGCCCAACCCCGATCCCGTAGACATCATGGGACCGGAGGGTCCGAGGGGGCCGCAGGGAGACTCCGTGGTGTCTATCGAGCATACCGGGGGTACCGGAGCACCCGGGACAACTGATACATACACCGTGAAACTCTCAAACGGTTCTATTGCAGGTGCGTTTCAGGTGTATAACGGCGCCGATGGGAATGGGGCGGGGGATTTTAAGGCCGATGGTTCCGTCCCTATGACTGGAAATCTCCAGATGGGTGGCAACCGTGTTGTGGACGTAGGCAGTGCCCAGGAGAGCACCGATGCGGTAAATAAGTCGGATTTGGACAAGGCAATTCAAAGCGTCACTATTACTACCGACGCTGAACCTGTAGAGGGGAGTCATAACCCCGTACAGTCCGGCGGAGTATTTTCGGCTTTGTCGAATAAGGTGAATAAAAACACCCCAATCATTTGGTATGACTTGCAGCTACAAGATGGGTTCAAGCCGTCCGCTTATGCTAAATATGGCAAAGACGATGCAGGATGGGTACAAATAGCCGGAGCAGTAACGTACCCAGGCGGAACATTGAAAGAAAATGAAGTTATTGCAATATTGCCGGAAGGATATCGGCCATCGGCGCTTATACCAATACCACTGATCCAGTCGAGTGGGAATTGGGCTATATTTGGCTGGATTGATACAGCGGGGAACATTAAATTAACTGGTATATCTCCTCCAAATGGATTTAATCAAATGTACGGGATATCACTTGGAGCGACATTTAAGGCTTATTAAACATAAAGGATGTAAAACAAATGGATTATAAACACTCATGTGTCGTTGACATAAATTCCATCTATAAGACCCTTGTTCTGGTTTTATTGGAGGAACATCAAGGGTGGGTAACACAGAACTACACTCTTGCGGAGGGAGAACAGCTTATTGACACTGCCCCGCCTATCATGCGGCCCCATGCGGGGGCGGCAGGCTTTGTATCCCCAAAGTGGGATTCCGATACCTCCGCCTGGATCGAAGCCGCAACGGAGGAGGAGGTCGAAGCCTGGGAGGCCGAGCACCCCGCACCTGATTTACCTGAGAAAGTGCCAACGGCAGAGGAACGTCTTACTGCCCTGGAGGGCGCCATACTTGCCATGATGGGGGTGCGGACAGATGTATGAATTCGTCCTACTTCAGTTCAAAATGCACCGTATCAATGAGGCTCAGGTGCGCGCCCTGGCGCCTCAATACATTACCGAGGCTCAGGCTGAGAAGATTATCAGCTTCATGAGCCAATAAAGAAAGGATGGTACATATGGTACAGAGCAGAGAACACGTCGCGTTTGAGAACAAGTACTACAACCCTGAGTGGAAGGAGTGGGTGCCCGGCTATGAGGGCAAAGTGCGCTACAAAGACGGCACCTTTGCCCTCAATGAGGACGGCAGCCGCACGGTCTATGATGGCTCCACCATGCTGATGGGCTTTGTGCGGCCTGACGGCACACTGGTGAGCGACTATCCGGAGGGGGAGCAGGAGTACAGCCTGACTTTCCTCCGGGCTGCCGCGGAGGTGGAAGTGTGAAAGCGGTAGCATCTATCCCGCTTTCCGAGATCTCCCGCCTGTCCATCGTGGTGACCAACTGCCGCAAGATGCTGGCCCAGGTCAAGGCGGAGACGGGAGCGGACTATATCATCAATGGCGGCATGTGGAATCCGGATGGAACGCCCTGCCGGGGGCTGAAGGTAGACGGCAAGCTGCTGTCCGCCGTCCCCTGGGGAGACATGGCGGGCTATGGGTGGGACATTCCCCGCGATCTGGCCCAGACCACAGACTGGCAGGGCTATGATAACTACATTGCCACATCCCCCCTGATTATGGACGGCAAGCCGCTGGAGCATATCCCCTATGATTCTGCTCAGGGCGGGCGGCGGCCCAGGAGTGCCATGGGCATCGTGGGGGACTCCCTGCTGCTGTACTGCTCCAGTGATTCCCTTACGCCGGAGCAGCTGCGGGACCAGCTGGTGGACCGAGGATGCAGCTCCGCCATGATGCTGGACGGCGGCGGCTCAGTGCAATGTGATTTTGCCGGAGAGACCATCCAGGCCCAGCGGATGGTCCACAACTGGATCTGCGTCTGGGTAAAACGAGAGGCGGCGGAGCCGCCGGAAAGCGAGGAAAGTATGGGCAAGTATAGAGTGACCCCGTCCATCGGTCTGAACATCCGCAGCGGGCCGGGGACCAGCTATGACAAGGTGGGAGGCTATCCCTGCGGCGCTGTGGTGGACGTGCTGAGCGTCTCGGACGGCTGGGGGCAGACCTCCAAAGGGTGGGTGTCCATGGCCTACCTGGAGCCTGTGGAGGCCATCCAGAGGGTAACGGACAACGGCATCCCCATCCAGGTGGACTACATCGCCCCAGGCCGGAAGAATCGCCCCGGCGGAAAGAACCCGGACCGCTATATTACCATCCATGAGACGGGAAACTTTGCCGAGGGTGCGGACGCTGCCGCCCACGCCTCCTGGCTCAAGGGAGACGACGCGGAGAAAAAGCGGACCAGCTACCACTACACGGTGGACGACCGCGCTATCTACCAGCACCTGCCCGACGGCGAGACGGCCTACCACGCCGGAGACGGAGCCGATGGCCCGGGCAACCTCACCAGCATCGGTATCGAGATCTGTGTCAACGCCGACGGGGACTTTGACCGGGCCAAGGTCAATACCGCCGCCTTGGTGCGTCTGCTGATGGCGGAGCACGGTTTCCCGCTGGATAAGGTGGTGCAGCACAATCATTGGTCTGGAAAGGACTGCCCCCAGACCATCCGGGCCATCCCCGGCGGTTGGGAGGCGTTCCTGGACATGTGTGACGGCTGTGATCCGGAGCAGACCGAGCTGGAGGCCGCCGTGGATACCCTGGCCGCCGCCGGAGTGCTGACGGCCGTGGACTACTGGAAGGGTAACGCCTACTCCGCCAGTAACGTCCACGCCCTGATCAAGAGCATGGCCGCCTACGTGCGGAACCAGTGAGGAGGGATGGATATGGAGCATATCAATACCTTCAAGGCGGCCATCGCCGCCATCTGCGCCGCTCTTACCGCCCTGTGGGGCTGGTTTGGCTGGGTGGTGGTGGCCTGGGTTGTGTGCATGGTTATCGACTACGCCACCGGCTCCTGCGCTGCCCTGCGGGCGGGGGAGTGGTCCAGCAAGAGTGCCCGGGACGGGATCTGGCACAAGCTGGGCAGTGTGGTAGCGGTCATCGTGGCTGCCATCCTGGACGTGGTGATCGGCCACCTGCTGGCCAATGTGCCCGGCGTGGAGCTGCCCTTTACTTATACAGTGCTGTTGTGTCCCCTGGTGGTGATCTGGTATATCCTCACCGAGGCGGGCAGCATCATTGAAAATGCTGGCGCCCTGGGGGCCCCCATTCCGGCCTGGCTGACCAAGATGGTCGCAGCCCTGGCGTCCAAGGTGGATGAAGCGGGAGAGCAGGTGTCAGCAACAAGCGACAGGATAAAGTAAGTGCGGCCCCGCCATATTTATGGCGGGGCCGCACTTACTTTAATCAATCATCGCACGTAAAATATTTAAAACTTCCTGGAGAACCTTCTCAGAAACACGGTCCCGAAATTTAACATGCCTGGCATTTAAATCGAGAACCTTATTCTGTTCGCACAAGACAAAACCAGTAGTACAAGTACTGTCAGCATCCAGAGGAACGTGAAGAGGAAAGCCATTATCAGTATTTGAGATAGCACATACCTGCGCTAAACCGGGAATTCGCTCCAAAGTATCATTGCCCCACACAACAAGTGCAGGACGATATCCGGCTTGTTCGTGACCTGCTGTCGGGTCAAAATAGAGCATAACAATGTCGCCTTGTTTAGGTTGGTACATTGTTAAAAGGTTTCCTTTCCAAACGATTTGCCAGTGTCCCACTCAGTTGGAATATATCCATCTGACTCATATCCGGCAAAAAGTTCTTTAATAGACTTATATGTGCAGGGAACTGCCTTTTCGATAAGAATAATTTTCCTTTCACTGTCAGCGGAAATAACAACCTCCTCTCCAGCCTTGTATTCTAAAAAGTCTAAGAGCTTTTTAGGTAGTCGTACGGCTTGACTGTTACCGACAGAGAAAATATGCGTCTTATAATTCATGAATAAACCTCATCAATTGATATCTCGATATACTTTAACAACAAAATGTATATTGAGATATTTCATTATGAATACAATAAAATTACATCGATATTAGTTTACAGCAATCGATAAAACAATATTATCGAAAGATTAAATATTCATTCGAGTTAAATGAGATTGATATTAGCCAAATTCCCTTGGGACATACTTAGTATATACAAAGTATATCCGTTTGTCAAGAGAAAAGTATAGATACAAACTATTTTGTTATATCTATAGAACACCATATCTTTCTCCTTGCAGGAATCGTAAATCTTTTTCGTGTGTATGCAGACGGCCTCACGGATACAGGCGGAATCCTGCACGGGACCGGGCATAACCTTCTCAGGCATTGCAATACCTCCTAGCAGATATTGAAAGGGAATCGCCCTTTCGCTCCATTCTATGTGAAGGCTGGCGGTTGGTGCCTGAAGCGGGGTAAAAAAGGGGGCGGCCTTAGCCGCCCCTGACCTGTCTATATGCCCCAGTGTGTATGCCGCTGTGTACGGTCCGCCCAGCCGGTCCGGGTCTGACAGACCAGCCGGAAAGCCCCTTTCAGAGGAATCATCATACTGTGACAGGAAAAATATTACTTGTTCAGATTTTCGTGGTTTTCGTAGGCGATCTCCTGAAGCCGCTTGTACAGAGGCTGGATGTTGTATTTCTTGGGGAATTCAAATGTTTTCTCAGATACCGTCACGCCGCCGCTGGCCCGGTAGTACGGGGAGGAGATATAGGTGAGGTTGATTTCGCTGTCATCCATTCCAAAGCCGGAGGTCTCGGCTGAGATGTGGATGATGCTGGAGAGGTTGATGGAGTCCACCCGCATTTTCTGACCGGTGGCGCCCTGCTTGTCAAAGTCGATGATCCGCTTGTCGGTAAAGAGAACCACGTCCCGGATCAGCCGGAAGCCGAGCTGGATGGTCTCCCCGTCCATAAGATAGGAGCCGTAATCCTTGGTCAGCTCATCCACGGATACCTCGTTCATGTTGCCCATTACGCCCTGGGCCAGAGAACTGCCAAGTTTGTCAAAAAATCCCATGTTAAATTACCTCGTTTCTTATAAGTGATATCAGGCAGCCCGTTGGCTGTCTCCAGTGAGATAGTCAATCTCTATGCCCGGCTGGATGTTGTAGGCATAGATGTGAAAGCAGATCCCAGCTCCGTCGTCTTCGATGGAGTAGGCCTCCATCCGCACTCCACGGGCCACCAGCTCGTCGCCCTGGAAATCCGGGGTGACACGGTACAGCACGTGATTGCCGGTCTCCTCCACATAGTCCGCCACCATGTTTTCAAAGGGCAGCATTCCCTCTACGTTGAGGAATCGGGTGCCGGTGATCAGGTTGCGCTCGTTGGCGTTCTCGCCGGCCAGCTGGTAGCCGATCAGGTGACAGCGGTTATACAGATACATGCCGTCGATCAGATCGTCGTAGCGCACGGTATGCCAGCCGGTGGGCTGGACGGAGCCGATCTCGCCACGGGGCTCTGTGGGCATCAGCTCGGGGCAGATGTTAGCAAAGGCCACCCCGCAGCGGCCCAGGTCATCCAGGGAGCTGTATGTCTCAAAGACACCCCCATTCAGTTGGTCTGCTGAAAAAAAGGCACGTTGTCGTTGACTACGGCGTAAGCCTGAGTCTCCGTATCGGTATCCACAGAGGCGGAGGGGCTGCCCACGCACTTGCTGCAGGGCTCCAGGCCCATGCCGGTGGCAGTCTCATAGGGCACTTCCCAGTAGGTACCGCCGTTGCAGTTGCTGTCATAATGATATTTTGATCCGGTCCGGGTGATGTATACCGCCCGCTCCGCCGCAGGCGTGCTCAGAACAGCCGTGTTGGTGGTGCTGTCCCAGCTCACGTCCAGGCCCAGGGCGGTGGCCACCGCCCGAATGGGGAGGTAGGTAGTGCCGTTGATGGCGAAGGGCTCCACAGGACTGCCGCCTGCATTGACCAGCGCCACCTGCTCGCCGTTCAGCGTCACCTTGATGTCATTGTAGTCTACCGTGACAGTCTGCTTTCCCACAGTAGCGGCAGCGGTCCCCACCAAGCCCACGACGGTGATGGTGGCCAGACAGCCGGAGATAAAGCTCTTCCAGTTCCTCTTCATTTCAATCTCTCTCCCTTTGTGTGTCCAAGTTGGACACTTTTTGACTGCGCTGCAATACAGGTGAAATTTGCCTTTTATGTATCATACCATACAGCTGGAAAAAGGACAACCGGAAAAAGACGCCGCGTTTCATGGGATAGCCTTGGCGGAGTGTTCCGGGAGGTCTAAACAGTTCAGGCGCCGCCCGTATGGGCGGCGCCTGTCTGTGTCAGTCCTTGGTATCCGGGTGGTAAACCTTCATGTGGGGGCCGGAAGTACCGGCGATGATGGGATTCGCCGGTTCCTTTCCACGTTTGGCTTTACCCTGGAGCTCCGGGACGGGGGGCTGGTTGTTGCGGGGCTGGGTGTGGGTCCGCTGGGGACGGGCCATGCCTTGCTTGGCCATCCGATCACCTCCATGTTGGGGTTAAAACAGCTGCTTGACCTCATTGGCCATGCGTTTGAGGTCTTCCAGAGTGGCGGGCTGCCGCTTGCGGGCGCGAATCTGGTCCTGGATATAGCCGGGCAGCTGAGAGAAATAGGCCTCCATGGCCGGATCTTCCATCAGGTTGGCATATCTGTCGCTATATGTGGATTCCATACAAAGCACCTCCGACGATAGCTTGCCCACAGACAGCATCCTTCATGAGATGCGGAGGGATTGGATAAAAAGCAAAAATCTGTACTGGGGATGTATCAGTACATACAACTTCGGCGGCAGTTCCGCCGGGTCAGTGAGGAGCGGATGAAACCATCCGCAACGGACCCAACGCCTGACGGTGTGGGAATATATTTGCAAAGGAGAAAAGACTATGAACAAGAAGCTGCACAAGTACGTCAACGAGATCATCGACCTGGGGACTGCCG
>NZ_NFIQ01000058.1 GCF_002159455.1 Flavonifractor sp. An306 | reverse complement strand
TAGACGATATGTGGACGGTTGCAAATACCATCATCGTGGATGTCTACTCCAAAATCGCCGGCATCAGCACCGTGCTGGCCGGCCTCATGTCCGCGGTAGCCGTGGTGGGCGCCAAGATCTCCAATAACCAGCACAAGGTCGATCAGGCATGGGATTGGCTCAAGCGCATCTGGATCGCCTGGGCTATCGTCAACGGCATCGGCGCGTTCATCGCCTATATCGCGCCCTTCTTCTCGGGCCTCGCCACCCTGACGCCCTGATTTTCCCTATGGAAGAGAAAAAGCGATGCCGGATATGGCAAAACCTGTCCGGCAGGAAACCGGAGCAGCGCAGCGCGGGAACGGCCGGCTCTCTTTTCTAAATCTCCGGCTCTGGCAGGAAGGAGGTGTCCAAATTGCTGGAGCTTATCTTTCAAGGGTTTGTCGAATGGATCTACGGCATGGTGCTGGAGTGCTGGGAGTATTTCGCGTCTGTGCTTTTGCAAGTCATGAGCATGGACTTCGCCTATCATCAACAATACATCCAACAGCGAGGAGCGGCAGGACTTCTGGAGCAAGGCGGAACTGAATCTGCTGGTGGCCCTTATCCACTATGTCATCCGTCTCAAGGGGCCGGACGGCAAACTGCGCCCCATCCACGAGCGGAGCCTGGGCGCCATCTACCGGCTACTCTCCAGCGAGAGTTTCCAGAGCCTGGAGGAGATCATGAACGGCCTGCCCAAGGACCATCCGGCCAAAGCGCCCTACGGCATCTTCAAGCTGGCAAACCGCCAGATCTGGGGCAATATCGCCATTGGCCTTGGCAACCGCCTGGCCGTGTTCCAGAATCCCCTGGTGGACAAGATCACCGCCTATAACGAAATCGACATGACGCTCCCGGGCAAAAGGCCCTGCGCCTACTTCTGCGCCATCTCCGACCAGGACAGCAGCCTGGAGTTTTTAAGTTCTCTTTTCTTCTCCCAACTCTTCTCCCGCCTGATGAACTACGCCCGGCGGGAGGGCGACGGCGGACGCCTGCCGGTGACGGTGAATGTATGCCTGGAAGAATTCTGTAACATTGGAAAATTGATTGATTTCAAGAAAACTTTAAGCGTATGCCGCAGCCGCGGCATCCACTGCCAACTCATCGTGCAGTCCATCAGTCAGCTCTCCGACCGCTACGAGAAGAAAGAGTGGGAGGAACTGATCGGCAACTGCGACATCCAGATCTGCCTGGGCTGCAACGACCAGATGACGGCGGAATATATCTCGGACAAATGCGGCTCCGTCACCATCCGGGTCAACAACAACCAGTTCCCCCTCATGCCGCTGTTCTCCCCGGTCTACTCCACCACCCGGCCCTACTCCCAGACCCGCAGCAACACCCAGCGGGCGCTGATGCAGCCGGATGAGATCCAGCGCATGGACAACAAGCAGTGCCTGGTCCTCCTGCGGGGGCAGAAGCCCATGCTCCTCTACAAGATCATCCCAGACGAGTTCCCTGCATTCCAAAAGCTGCGGCCGACGCCGGTGAGCGAGCACATTCCCGCATGGCGTGCGCGTATGGCCAATGAGACGGAAAAATCGGTGGAGCATCCCGGGCAGGAACCGCCCCAGGCGGAGCCGGAGCCCACGCCTGCGGCCCAGCCGGATGTGAAAGCGCCTGAGCCGCTGGACGGGCCGGAGCCGAGATTTGACTATGACTTCACCGGCGGGGACGACGATTTGGGCATGGTGGAGAAGGGCGTGGCCTCGGTACTGGGCGAAGATGAGCCGGAGGGATAGCAGTAAGAATTGTTTTGACCGCGGGGCACGCATGGGATATGGATCAGCGCGTTTCCCATGCGTGCTCTGTCTGATGCTCAGGCATTTCACATCCTAAAACGCCCGAAGTTTGATGCTTTTATGAACAGCCGCTCGAGAATGTAAAAATAGACTGGAGGTATCCCTATGAGGGCCGCGAAACTGAAGGAACGCCCCGGCTTCTCCTTGATGAAGCAGACGGACATACAGAATCTCTACTACATGCAGATGCCCCGCTGGCTCTTTTCCGACCCCCGCTACGCCGACATGAGCCTGGACGCCAAGGTAGCCTATACCTTTCTTCTCAACCGTTTCCAGCTCTCCCGCAGGAAGGGCTGGATTAACGACCAGGGCGAGGTGTTCGTCATTTTCCCGCGCTTGGCGCTGGCCAAAGAACTGCGGGTGTGTGAGAAACGGGTCACCGCCGCCTTCCGTGTCCTGGCGGGACGCCAGCTCATCTGGGAGAAACGGTGCGGCCGGGGCGACGCCAACCAGATCTACCTGGCCCGGGTGGAACCTGTGGACGATCCGGACTACCAATGCGCCCCCTTCCTCACGGACGAGGGGGATGAGGGCGGTTTTAGAACCGCAGATCTGGCGGGTCTTGAGGAGGTGCCGGAGTCCCCGCCGCCGTCAGAACCGCAGAATCTGCCGCTCCAGAACGGCGGAAACGGCGGCTCTGGAACAGCGGAAAAGACGGTTATAGAACCGCACGATCCGCCGCCCAGTAAGAAAGAAAAAAGAAAAAAAGAACTTAGTGAGAAAGAAGTCAGTCAGTCTGTCACGCCCCAGCCGGCGGCGGGCGCGGCCTGGGACGGACGGACAGACGAGGAGGAAGAGGAGGAACTTCTGGACATCCTGGACGCCTGCGAACTTGACTGCTTTGACCCGGAGACAGCCCGCGTGTTTGAAAACGCTGTGGAACGGCTGTTCTATTCTGACAGTTTCCGCATTGGAAACGCCACGCTCCCCAAAAGCCGCATCCGCGCCAAACTCCGGCTGCTGGACGGCATGGTGCTGCGCTCCGCGGAGAGCAAACTGGCCGCCAACCTGGAGCGCGAGGTCAAAAACTCCACGGCCTACACCATGGCGACCATCCTCAACTGCATCGCGGAGAGCGAGAGCGATTTGATGGTGGATCCCTATCTCAACAGCCTGCGCGCCCCGCCGGAGAGGAGGTGGTAAACAATGCTTTTATCCAAACAGCAGCGGTATGTGCTGGATGTGCTGAGGCGCCTGGGTTGCGCGCGCAAAAATCAGCTGGATGCATTGCTGAAGGCGCGGTTCTTCCCGCCGGAGAAGGCGGTGCCGCCCGGTTTTCTGGATGCCATGCTGCGGCAGTTTCGCTGCGGGGATGTCAAGGTGCGCCGCCAGGGCGATGTGATCTTCCTGCCGGAGAAAGCGCCTGACGCACGGCTACTGGAGGCCATCGATGTGATGCTGGAACTGTCCGGCGCCGTTCCGTCCGACTTCTGGGCGGAGGCTAAGGGCGCGGTGCTGCTGCGCTTCTCTGTGGCCGGCAGGCGAATAAGCCTGTTCGCCGTGCTCCACGCCGGCGACCTCATCGGCCCCGACGCGCGCTCGCCCCCCGCCGTGAGCAGGGCCGAGCGTGTGGTGGTCCTGCTTTCGGGCGGCGGTCCCCCGCCGGCACTGTCCATCCCCAACACGGTATTTTACGCCCTGCGGCAGAAAGACGGCTCCCACCGTTTCTTTGCCCGGGAAGGAAACTGACATGACAGGAGGAATTAGCTATGCCGAAAAAGAAAGCCGTACCCGAACCTGCCCCTGAACTGGAAATGGAGCCCGTCCCTGCCGCCGAAACTGTGGAAGATCCCTCTGCTGTGGAAACTGGGATGGCAGAGGACGCCGCGGCCCTGCCTGACGGGGACCCCGCGGCTGCGCCGATGGAGGAGGGCGCACCCAAATCGGATGACTCAGCGCCGGTGCCGGAAGACCCGTCCGCAGATGGGCAGGACATGGCATTGGAGCAGGAATCCGGCGGAGCCATGGAGCCGGATGCCGGGGACGAGACGGCGCCGGAGATCCTCGGCCTGGAGCCGGGCCCCTCTCCGGACGCCGAAGACAGGATCGACGGGGATATGCCCGTGCCGGAGGAACCGGCCGGTATGCCCTGGCCGGACGCCGCCGGGGAGGCCCCTGCGGACTTCCCCGAATGGGAGCAGTCGCCGTTCCCGGACCCGGGACATGCCTTGGACGAAACCGTGTCCGGGACAGATGGCATTTCCCCGCCCGCGGAAGGCTTGGAGGCTGGTCCGTCGGATGGTCCCGACGGCGCCGAAGTCCCTGTCCATGGAGAGGCGGGAGACGGGCCGGAGAGCGTCCCTGCCGGGGAACGCACTGGTAATGCCGATGGCGGCCCACCCGGGGCAGCGGAACACGGCGGGCGTGACGATGCCGCAGAGCCGGAACCCCCGCCCCGCCGCCGGGCGGCCAGAAGGACACGCCGGACAGCCGCGGCTTCGGAAGAAGCGTCCGGGCCTTCTACCGCGGAAGCGACCCTGGAAAACCGTTCTCAGCCGGAGACAACCCAGGGAAACGACCGGCGCAGTTTCTATGACCTGGACTTCAACGCCCTGGACCGCGGCCTCTCCCCGGAGCAGAGACAGGAATGGAACTCCATCTACGCATCCTACCGCGGCCGCAGCGTGCTCACCGGCGCCATCGCCGGCGTGGACAGGCACTCTGTCCGGGTCCGCGACCGCCGCACCGGGGAGATGGTACGCCAGGATATGTACTGCGCCACCGTGATCCCATTCCGCGTGCGCATCCTGATCCCATCCACCGAGATGTGGATGCAGGGCGAGGAACGGCCGGACTATGTGCTGCGGAACATGAGCGGGGCGGTCATCGACTTTGTGGTGACCCATGTGGACCGCGAGGCCGGCTTTGCCATCGCATCCCGCCGCATGGCCCTGCGCGCCCGCCGCTACTACTTCTCCACCCAGCCGTCCATGCACCGGGCCGGGGCGCGGGTCAAGTGCCATGTGCTGGCCGTCGGCCCCCGGCGCTGCCTGGTGGAGTGCGGCGGGTACGACATCGACCTGACCCAGCGGGAGATGCGCTATACCGCCATCCCCGACCTGCGGGAGCAGTACCACCGGGGCGACGCCCTGGACTGCATCGTGAAGGAGTATGACCGGGAGAGTGGAAGATTGGTCATCTCCGTTAAGGAGACCAATCCCAATCCCTTTGACGGCGCGGAACTGCGCCACCCCGAGGGGTCCCGGCGGCAGGCGGAGATTGCGGGCAAGTACGCCGGCGGCGTCTTCTGCAATCTTCCCGACGGCGTGGTGGTCATGTGCTCCTATTCCTTTCACTACGATGACGCCGCTTTCGCCATCGGCGACAAGGTCATCGTGATGCTCCAGCGATACGACTTCGGAAAAAAGCAGATCTACGGCAAGATCGTTGCCAAATGGTGATACAACGAACAGCCCCCGTTCCTTCTATTGGAGCGGGGGCTGTTTTGTTTGTTGCGGCACATACAAATTGCAGATATGTTCAAAAAGCAGGAAATGAAAGGTGAGGCAAGTTTCAGTGAGAATAGGGGGATGTGATCTTGATGGGTATTTATTACCACAAAAGTCTGCGGGACCTTCTATGGGAGTTCAATGAACAACCTGTATCGCAGGCCACCGGACTTGTGGAGGTAGGCAAAGTGGGTGTCGAAGGCCCGCAGAGCGCTCGGCACTTCAGAGTGATGGCAGGGGAGAAGGAGAATTGCTTCTTTTCCAGAACCTCCTATTCTGCAAAGCGATTTTCCGCTGTGAATTTTTTATAAAAAAGTCTTGGAGGATTACCTGTATGCAATCCTCCAAGACTTTATAGATTCCTATACTCTGTAACGGTAGTTTTTACTGCTCGATTTTGTGAAAAGGGCAAGCGCAATCAATATATTCGTACTTTACTCGTCCATGTGCAAAGGGATAATCCAGACGCTCAATATAACTTGTCTTTGAATGGTTCAACTCGAATTTGAAATCATACTGTTTGGCTGGATCTTTTCTGCTTTTTAGAATAAATCTAATAACATCATTTTTGTTTTCCGGAATTTCCCATAGTGAAATTGTTACGCACTCTGTATCATCGTTGTACGGCGGAATCGTGACTGTTCCCATTTCGCTTGTCAGTGAAAATATAAAATAGGCATCATCAATGGAAAACATAATGTCACCAGATTTTTCATCATATTCATATTGAACTAGATTTGCCATGGTGTTTCTGTGATATAAAAAGTAGATGCCAAACAGTATTACAACGATTGCAATACAGGCTAAAACTATCAGAAGTCGCCCATGTGTTCTTTTACACGACATCGAGCATCACCCCGCATTTTAGAAAGAGGTTACAACCTTGGGTATGGTTACTCACATAATAACGGAAATGTGAAGATTCGTCCAGTGGTTTGAAGGACAAAGTCAACGTACCATTTTCTCGTCCAGTTCATCGCTTGGCACAGACGAACCATCGCCCCTTCTCCATCCACAGGTACGTTTCCCGGCCCTGAATCATGCAGGTGTAGCGGTCTCCAACACCGCCCACACTCTGGCAGGCCGCCCGCCGGACATCCAGCACTTTGTCCACCGGGTATTTGTGGCTCTCGTCAAACTCTATCAGTATAGGGCGCAGGCGCCCCTCTGTATCAAATCGGACAATGACCGGCACATATCGTTTTTCACGCTGTTCCATCTGTGTTATCCTCCAAAATATCCGACCGGGTGGACGGTGTGATCGTCCCGCACATTGATGTGGCCCAGAAGCGGGTCGGTATCCAGCAGCGCACGGCGTACGCTCATATAGCCGTACCGCTGACGCAGGCGGTCTACCGCCCGGTCGATCCGCTCCCACTTGTCTCGCCGCTGATCATCTGCATAAAGAGACATTTGGACGGTTCCGACAGCCTCCACCAGACCCGCGCCACGCAATCCAATGCTCCGGATCGGGCGCTCCCAGTGATAGTGGCGGCGGAATAAGTCCATCCCTACTTCTGCCAACTCCTGGCTGGAGCAGGATGGGGCAGACAGTTTTCGCTGCCGACAGATGGAGCGCAGTTCAGTATCCCGGACATAGATCTCCACGACTGTGCAGCGGGATGCCAGATCACGCATGCGGGAACAGATGCTTTCAGCCAGCAGGAGCAGCATCAGCTGCACATCACCTTCGGACACCAAGTCTCTCGGCGTGGTGGCACTATTGCCAACGGATTTGATGTTTGGGATATGATCCGTCTTTTGAACAGGGGAGACATCCTGTCCTTTTGCGAACATGCTGAGGACCAATCCCATTTTCCCGAGGCGCCGTTGCAGAACATCCTCTGAGCACTCTGCCAGACGGCCGATGGTGCTGATCCCAATGGCCCGTAGCTTTTTGGAGGTGGCTGGTCCCACATAGAGCAGATCTTCCACCGGCAGAGGGTAGACGATTTCCTTGTAATTATCCTGCTCGATCCGTGTGATGGCGTCCGGCTTTTTGTAGTCGCTGCCCAGTTTTGCAGTGATTTTGTTGTTGGCCACACCAATACTGGCCGTGATGCCGAGTTCAGACTTAATCCGATTGCTAATCTCCTGGGCAATGGTCATGGGGGAGCCATACAGCGCCACACTCCCTGTTATATCGAGCCAACTCTCATCCAGGCCAAATGGCTCCACCTGGTCCGTGTAGTCCTTATAGATCTCCCTGGCATAGCGGCTGATACGGATATACTCGCTCATATCGGGGGGAAGGGTAACAAGATTGGGGCAACGCTGTTTCGCCTGCCAGATGGCCATGCCCGTCCGAACACCGTAGGGCTTTGCGATATAATTTGCTGTGAGTACAATGCCATGACGTTCCTCCTTGCTTCCACACACTGCCAAGGGCTTGTTGCGCAGTTCTGGATGGCGCTGCATCTCGACGCTGGCGTAGAAACAGTTCATGTCACAGTGTAAAATATGGCGTGTGCCCATTGGTGTCACCCCCTTTCTTTTAATAATAGAACATTTGTTTGATTAGCGCAAGAGGAGATTTCTGGGCGATAGCAGGATCCTGTTTTGTTTAGTATCTGTTTGTGATATACTATATTTTGTGTCAGCGCGTACAACTTGTTGCACAGGAGGCCATAGAGAATGTGTGGACGGTATCAGTTTACGGCGGAACAATGCGAAGAAATTCGGCAGATTGCCGATGCCATCCAGCGCAAGTATGGAGCCGATGCATGGTCGCCGGGAGAGGTGCGGCCGGCCAACCGCGCACCGGTTCTCCTGGACGATGCCGGTGGGCCTGTCCCTAAGTTGATGAAGTGGGGATATCAGCTACCTGGTACACTGGTCATCAATGCCCGGGCTGAGACTGCGACAGAGAAGCCCCTGTTTCGGGACAGCGTTCGGAACCGGCGCTGTCTGATCCCATCCACGGGATTCTACGAGTGGGACAGCCAGAAGCGGAAGTACCTGTTTACCCTTCCCCGGGAGGACGCCCTCTATATGGCGGGACTGTATGACCGACGGGGAAATGAGGATTGCTACTGCATATTGACCACATCGCCCAACGCATCCATGCGGCCCGTCCATGACCGGATGCCTCTCATCCTGACGGGGGAGCAGCGGCACAGATGGCTCGCTGACGATGACGCTGCAGCAAGGATTCTCACGGTGGCATCCCCGGAACTGATGCGTACGTCTGCAGAAGCCCAGATCAGCCTGTGGTAGATGCAAATGGCTTAGTACAGCATATTTGAAGTGAGAAGAAAGAGGGAGCAACTATGGATGCAAGCATAGAACTGAATTATGAAAATCCTGTTTTTTCAGAAGAAGAAGTCTGTAAAATGACCACGGGATCACTCGAAGGTTTCTATGGAGAGACACAAAATAGTTATAAGCAATATGAGCTGTTTTTTGCTCTTCTGAATTCATTACATCACTATCTGAGCGAGGGAAAAAAAGAAGTTGCGGCTAAGATCTCGTATTTGATAGCGTATTATTTGCATATTGCTTTAACCCCGATTGCGAACTTGGAGTTGGCATCATACTATATCGAAAAGGCGATAGAGCTGGACGCACGGCAAGAATATCTCAAGTGGAAGGTTGCAATCGATGAAGATCTGGGAAAGTAATCAAGTATGGTGATGATCTGACACAGCTCTGATCTCTAATCGGGGCCGGTGAACAGCGAGTTTGGTTTTTCGCCGGCGCCGGCGAACCCCGCGGGAGCGCGCAAAACACTTTCCCACCGCCAGCCCATAAGGGCGGCGGTGGGAAAGTGTTTTTGTATTACTCTCTAAAAGAGGCGGTAACGCAGCAGTCTTACTCCCTTTTGAGAAGTATTGCAAGATAGGATTTATAAGGTTCAGACAATAGAAAGGGTGGGTGATTTTATCGGCACAAACTATTTCACTGCCTACAACGCCAAAAGAAAAAGACCAGAGATAAGGCCTCGACTACCACAAGCATATCCGTCAGTGCAAGCAAGAGAAGCTATCCCATGGTAACGGTAAAATTTTTCAGCACATAAAAAGGCCGCCATCTTGGCGCACAGGCAATGAGATGGCGGCCTTATCTTTTTATATGCCGGGAGATTTGACGGTTACGGTCGGATGTGACGCAATGCTCGGCGTTTACTTATTCAGAAAGATTGATGCCCAATTTCTCCGCAATCTCTTCGGGCTTCATTCCGTTTTTTTGCGCTTCTTTCAAAATCTCCTGGATCTTTTGCTTTTTGGTCTTACGCGGTTTCCGTGGCGGTTTTGGCGCAAGGATTTCTTGTTTCTTTCCTTCTAGTACCTTGATTCGCTCCTGGGCAGCCGCAATTTTTTCATCAAAAGAGGCGATAGCGGCCTGCTTCTTTGCTTCGAGTTCTTCAATGCTCTGGTTGATTACTCCGATTTTGGAGTCAATCTCAGCAGCTCTTTCCTCCGGCGTACGGCGTACACGCTTGGTTTCAGAATCAGCCATTAAGCTCACCATTCCTTTACGGTTAGTTCCAGTTGGTATGTTCAGTATAGCATAGGGGAACAGAACTCACAACTTTCTTTTCGCCGTATTGCAGAAAATAGAATGGGAGCAGGGGAGAGGGGACTGCCCCTTGATGACTCCATTCGACCGTGAAAATATTACGCTTCATGCATTACCAGGGATGGCCTATCAGGTAATTCGATAACCTCTTTTTGTCAGGTCATGAATGAAATTGAACCATTCTTCGAGGGAGGCAAAGCTGCTCTCTTGATAACCTGATCTTGGCTGAGTCGATACTATTTTTTCCTCCTGTGAGTACCAGATATGCTTTGTCAGCACAGGCATTTTTTCATCCATCTCTATCCGTCCCAAACACACTTACATTTTACCGCTGCCCAGCAGCAAATTCTCCCATATTGATATCCAGCACTCCTCTGGGGGGCTGGATCAAGGCATCCTCATACTGGCACTTCCACTGGATCTCTCGGCTCATCTGACCATCCGCTACGCCATCTACCGTCTCCCCATCCTGAATGGGATTGTTGTGCTCCAGTATGTACGACGCCACATTGTAGGCGTGGTTTACCACCCAGTTGGGGTCCATGCCATGAAAGTGATACTGAAGATCCGGCAGAAACAGGGTGCTCATACCCACCGTGTCGATGAGCATATCCTCCGTACCCTCAATGTTGAAGAATCGGACATTGACGCCAAAACGGATAAACCGATCCGAGCCTTCAATCTGATGGGAACGCACATCCTCCGCCAGCAGGAGCTTGCCGCAGTTCTGGAAATAGAACGCCTCACAGGTGGGGTACAGCTCCGCAAGGGCTTCCACGAAGTCGGCGTCCAGGTTGGCCCGCTCCAGCGCCGGGAGCGCCGCCGTCAGCATATCGGTGGCCACGACCTGATACCGGCACTCTGTGAAGATTCGCTCCCGCTCATCCAGGCAGTCCCACATCTGGCTCATCAGGAAGGCATCAAAGCCTTTGCCCTTGAACTTGTCGCATTTCATTACCATCAGCTGTACCGGGCATTTGCCATCCTGAAATTCCGCTATATGATCTAGGGCGGCAAAGCCGGCCATCTTTTTATCACGGCAGAAACACTCTACAGCATCGATGTGCTTTTCCATCACAGCGGTCATCTCATCCTTGTCCGGCATGTCCACCGGCTCTTTGAACAGCATCTGAATGAGATAGGGGCCGCCGGGCTGTGGGCCTTTTTTGTCATCCAGGTTCTGCTTGAACACTTGATTGCTCATTTGTTTTCCTCCTTCTTCTCCGGGAACAGCTTCCACCGAAACTCCAGTTCTCTCTGGACAAACTCTTTCGGCAGGCCTTGGGGATTGGCGATGAGATACCAGGCCCGAAAGGTGCGCTTCTCTGGGTCTGTCTCCTGCCGGTAGAGATGATAGCCCGCCTCATCCTCCTGTGTCCACTGTCCTGTCTGCCGCATGGCCTGCACAAAGGGTTCCACCACCTGGTCCAGTTCCTCTTTGGTGCGGCTTGAGGCCCAGGCATGATCCACATCCTTGGCATGGGACTGGTAGAACAGCAACTTTCCAGTATGGGTCTTCGCCTTGCACTCCGGCGTTCCGCGCAATTCTGCCTGACGGCGGTACTCCGCCAGCTGTTCCACTGTCCCGTATCGTTCCACCATCTGCTCGTCCACATGGATGCGCCAGCTGTAGTCCTCCGCCTCGGTGAAGGGGGCGCAGACCGGCTGTAATGCCTCCACGGGGTCTGCCTCGAAGCGGTCGATGAAGTCGAGGTAGTTGGCTTTGACCAGGGGCAGGAAGGTGTCCAGGAGCCCGGTGTCCAGCCGCAGGTCCTCTGTCAGCATCCGAAAGAATGAACCGCCTGTTGTGGGTTCAATTCTGAAAGAGTAGAGGTAGTCATCTCCCTGCTTTATGATACAGCTGAAGCCCACCTCCACATTTCCATGGCCGATTTCGTAGTCTATGTAGTTGTAGTGGCTCCGGTCGAACCAGATCTGATAGGTCAGCCCGTTTTTAGTTTTCTTTTTGAAGTCGCCTTTTTTCAGCCGCTTCCAGCCCTTTTCCTCCAGGCCCAGGCCGTTCCACAGGTAGTCCAGAAGCTCCTGAAATATATCTGCCGGGCGTTTTTGTTCCATAGTCTCCACCTCCTTACAAAAACTTTTTCTGGGATTCAGCGGCCATTTGCAAATCAAATATGGAGCAGGGAAACAGAGGCACAAACCATCTCATTCCCGAGTCATTTTCTGCCGTCACGGGTCGGACTTATTTTGCTCCATTGCTTGGGCGATCTGTTTCATAGCCATGTCGATATAGAGATACACCCCATCACGATCACAGTGGAACAGGTTGGAGTAACATGTGCTTTCGTTCGGGTGAAGGGGATTCGGTTCCACTACTTCGGTGGCTTCCAGTAGACCAGTACCCAGTTCAGCCGCAGCAGTAAGAGCCTTTTTCAGAACAGCAAACTGCCCATCGCTCCAATGTTTCTCCAGATCTTCCAGTACCTTTGGTTCCTGCTCCAGATCCCGGAGAATCTGCAAAACCTGATTTGGAGACAGGTACACGCCGGAGCAGTAGTTTTCAATGATCTGGTTCTTTGCCGGGTTGGGTAAGGCAGTGGGCACCACCTGCGCCCAGGGGGTGAAGTACCGGGCATATTCCTGCTTTTCCTCCATCAGGAAGGAGAAACTGCTCCCTCTGGTATAATAGTAGTCCCGGAAAAATCCCTGGACCACCGCAATATAAAAGCCATGGCTTTTATCAAACAGCTCGTCCGATTCTGTCTCTGCCCCAACCCGCAGGGTGTCCAGATACTTTTCTGCATAGAAATCCTCGATTCCATGCTGCGCGGCAAGGGCCAGAACCTTTTCTTCCTGTCCCTGCTGTATCCAGGTTAGGGGAGTAAAATACCATTCCTGTATTTCGTCTGGCGAGATCGGGTGAAAACTTACATCGTATCCCATAAAAGTCCTCCTTAGTAGTCAAGCAAGATGGGCACCTGCTGTTCCTCGGCAAACCGCATGGCACGCCAGAACATGGAGAAGGCGAACTTGGCCAGGGATTGGGTCTCATACTGGGTGTGTTCCGGGATGTCCGCCTTGCTATACTGTCCGTCCGGGCCTACGGTCCCGTCTACCGGGTACCCTTCCGTATCCGCCCAACCAAGGATGGTATCCTCATCGGCCTGCCATGCCAGCTGGTTCAGCTTCTCCAACTCCTTTCGCAGTCCGCCCAGGGTGGCGATCATTGCCTGATCATCGGTGGGCAGAGGGGCCTGAAAGAAGAAGGCATCCGACAGAGGCAGCCACCAAGTGGCCCCACGGAACAGGGACCAGACCCGCTCCTCATCTGATGCAAGGCGGGAGATCAGAGGATGCTCTCCAAAGTTCCAGTCCTTCTCCACGGTGGAAGGCACCGGCTCATTGTATGTATGGCAGGCGGCCACCAGCAGCATGGCGCCGAAGGCATCCCAATCCGGCTTGTCGGTGTAATAGGGCTTCTCATTATCCTCCGGCCAGGGAGTATAGGGGGGCTGGCCCGGCTGAGAAATGGCGCTCAAGATCTGATCCCGCCAGTTCTCCACTGCCGCCTGGACCTCAGCTGGGGACATTTCTTCCTCGTTATCAGCAGTTTCTCCATCTGGCGTGATTTTTTGAAAGCCCCATCCATTTTCCTCCGCCCACTGCTGAACAACAGTTTTCCAGTTGTGAGAATAGTACCGGGTCAATGTTCCGGCGTAGATGTCAAGTCCCATGGCAATACCTCCCTCAAAGTTCCCCACAAGGTATCCTTGCATTTTCATAGCAGGAAATCAGCTTCTCCAGCCATTTGTCCGAGTAGCCCAGCCGTTTGCTGTCTGCAATCAGTCCAAAGTCGTCAGAGATGTACCCTGCCAACTCATCATTCTCCGATTTTTCGTAGACGGTGATGTATGCTTTCTTCTCTATTTCTCGGGTATCAGCAACCGTTTTTCCCTTTTTCAGTTCTTCGAGAGCCTGATAAACCCTGACCCATTCACTGTCAAAAGGATCACTGTCTCTTTGATCTAAGAAATCGTCTATATCGAGTTCTTCATAATTGATTTGGCTCAGTTTATCAAGCAGCTCATATATTTGCTTCTCCCACATAAATTTCACCTCTTATTCCCACTCAAAGGGTTCCTTTAAGTCATATTTCTCCATGATCTTATTTTCCAGAGCTTCATAGGCATCCATGTCCTCTGGCTGCGCTGGAATACCCTTTTCCCACCAGTAACCGTTCCCATAGTAGAAAAACATAGCCCAGTAATAAGTCAGTTCATGGCTGAATATCGCCACGCCCATAACATTATCCACCGGTGCTGCCAGCGGTGAGCGTTCCACGATTTGGGATGCATCCTCATAGGAGATCCCCACCAGCTCCACCAGCAGGTGCTTCACCAGTTCGCAGAAACTGTACTGGTTGAATATGACCTGACCATCCTCGTCTTTGAACACAAGTCCATCTCTTGCCATGGTATTTCTCTCCGTTTCTTAACCTGCATCCTTGGCTTGGGCATAGTCTCGTCAAGTCATTTCATACAGTAGGGCAATGTCGCCCCGCACCAGTTCCAGATGGGAGCGCAGCGTTTCAAGCCCGCTTTGCACCGCCTCGGTGGGCAGATCCCAGTCTGGGGCAATTTCAGCGGCCAGCTCCGGGAGGTCCTGCTCCCGCAGGGCTGCCAGCACATTAGACGCCAACTCTCCCTTCAGCAGAGCGCAGTCCAGGGTGTCCTCCGCCTGGGGAGCAGGAAAACGGACATCCAGATCCAGCTCGCTCTCACACCAATCCCAGATGGCCATATAGACCGCGCCGGAGCAGTCACCGTTGGACAGTTCCTGCCGCTGGCCGTCTTTGAGAAGATAAAAGGATGCGATCTGTGACATAGTGGTTCCTCCTGTATGTTATTCTTTTTCCATCAGCCCTTCTGCCTGCATCCGGATCACATAGAAGGCCCGCACCCAGTCCAGCTCCTGCTCCATGGATTCCTCCAAAGCCAGCAGGCGGCGCTTTCCCAGCCTGCGGTCCAGAAGGGCAAAGACACGGACAAGCGGATTCTCGCTGGTAAGGCTTTTCTCGATGCTCTGGTTGTCAAATTCGTGAAATGCCTCATAGAAAAAAATGTTGTCAAAACAGCCGTCGTTCAGCGTCCCTTCATGGGCCAGCCGGAAAGGGGCCTTTGGATCGTCCTGGCCGATGCCCTCCCGCCGCAGGGCCTGATATCTGTTCCAGTAGTTCTGTTCATAGGCATAGTAGTTACTTCGCAGCACCTCCACGCCGTCCAGTCGAATGGCTGCCCGGCCTGTTTGGTCATGGCTTTCCCAGTAACTGGTGGCAAAATACTGGATGCGCCCCCGGAGCGCCGGGCACAGGTACTCATTCTCCAGCTTGTTCCGAATTCCGCTCCAGGTTGACATGATAGCCGCCTTCTTTCTGCTCTTGCCGTAGATAGAGTGCATTCCCCATAAGGAAAAATTTTAAGGCTACATATAATTTTCGATATATGATCGTTCTATAAATTCTTTTACTGCAAATAGATCTGCAAACTCCTCATACTGGGGAAATCCGTCCACATTATGTGCTGAGTAAGTCAAATGGACCAGATAGTAAATGTCTCTTCCTGTTCCATTTCTGAGAACATATAACACATCATCATTGGATTCACACTTCGCAACCACCCGGATTTTTTTGCCGTATAAGAAGTGATCTTGTCCGATTTCTTTGTTTAGTTCAGCAACAAATGCTCCGTCCGCCTGTGTGGAGGGGATCATATACCAGTTAAAATCTTTACCATATTTATCATAGAGCTCACAGAACATTTCTTCTAATATCATGTTTCATTCTTCCTTCGCGCATTTACAGTTCAGCCCTCAACTGCTCTATTGGCACTCGAACCTCTTTCCACCGGCCATCCTCTGTGTCGCAGCCCCGAAGAAGCAGACCGTCGCTTTCCCAGCGGGCAAATTCGATATCGTCAAACCGGGTGTCGTCCGGGTCAATGATGCGCCGCAGATCCAGCCAATGTTCCGGGGGCTGGAGCTGGAGTGGGTGGGAGAAGTCCAGCACAATAGTGGAGTAGGGACAGGCCCAGATGCAGCCGGTGACGGCCAGCAGGTCCGAGTCGGGGTCATAGTCCGCGCTGGTCCAGATGAATACCTCCTCCGGTTTCTGCCCCTCCTCCGGGTGGACACAGGCCGGAACATAGTGCATCTCCTGTCCGCGCTCCACATCCAGGACGCTGTATCCATACAGCTCTGTGCGGAAGATCAGATAATGTGTTCCATTGCGGTGGCGAAACAGGGAGCAGAATTCACCATCCGTGTCCATGTTACGCCAAGCATACCGCACCCGGCCCTCTTTGTCCAGCAATTCGTTTTCACTGCCGTTCAGGTAAAGACCCCCCTGGTGGCAGTAGGCTTTGGAGCGGACGGAGTATCCGTCCGTCAGGGGGAACTGATCATCCTGCGAGGGAAATCGGTTGCCCGGAACAAACAGGGCGTCATACTGCGCCCGCCAGTCCCAATACCTTTTTTCATAGGCGATGTTTTCAGTGCTCATTGAGATACCTCGCCAGTTTCTTCTCCAGCAGTTCTGTCATATCATCGCAGAGGCGCTTTACCTTGTCCTGCTCATGGGCGTAGTACCAGATGGTTTCCTCTCCGGGGCGGAGCAGGAGCTGGTCGCCGTCCGCTTCTTTCCAAAACTCGCCCAGCACACAATACCGCTCGCCATGAATGGTCAGATTAAACATCCCGGAAAGGAAAAGGTCCACGCCTGTGGACGCCTGGATGCCCGCGGTCAGCAGGAAGAACTCTCGCACCTGGGACGGGAGCGTGAAGTCCAGCGTGCTTTCCTGATCTGCGATCTGTTCCTCCGTGGCGGCGGACTGGATTTCGTCAGAGAGGTCCAGCACCTTTGCCAGCGCCTTGGAGAACTTGGGGTATCGGCCAAATAGCTCCGGGTGGCTGGCCTTGAATTCCTTTTGCTTTTCCCGCTGCACTCGCTCCTGCTCCTTGCAGAACGCATCCAGCTCGGCCAGATACCGCTCCTGGTAGAGATTGCTGGCCTCAAATGCTGTGCCGCTCTTTTCCAGAATGGCGATGGCTCCCTTTTGGCTGCCAAACACCGGAACCCACTGAAAACCGTGTCGGCGGGGCTTCAGTTTCAGAAATTCCTCCCTACCCAGCAGAGCTTCCAACTCCGTCTCATGTTCGTCCCACCAGCTCCACCAGGTTTCGGGAGTTTCCCGCCCCTCGACCAAGTCCAGGAGTTTTACTGTTAATACTTCACTATCCATAGGTCACTTCTCCGTTTTAGAGGGCGCAGGAATAGATGCTCATGGCCCCGTAATCGGTGTGCAGGACAAGCCCGCTCTTGGTAAAGGCAAAATTCACCTGCCGCACCACAAAGGGGTCATCAATGGTGGCCAGCAGCTGGCCGCTGCCGGTATCCCATACTTCTATGGGGGAGCTGCCCCGCTCCTGCTGAACGGCCATCAGGCTGCCCCTTGTCCGCACCATACAGGTGTCTGAAACACTCAGCCCCTGCCGGACAGAAAACGGGAAAGGATTGGCTATCTCCTCTCCGGTCTGGGTCAGATAGAACCTGCCGCCCACTGAGAAACACTGGTCATCTGGAGAGAAGAAGGGA
Organism: Flavonifractor sp. An306; assembly: GCF_002159455.1. GTDB lineage: Bacteria > Bacillota > Clostridia > Oscillospirales > Oscillospiraceae > Flavonifractor. The sequence goes on along the minus strand of NZ_NFIQ01000058.1, from coordinate 7,213 downwards.
TGCCAGCCCTCATTGGGAATCACCACTTTTTGGGCGGACTTCAGATCGACCAGCACATACTCACCCTCGGTGACGCGGTAGGCCGCTTTGCTCTGCCGGGGAGAGAGCATCCCGAAGCAGTAATAGGCAAAATTCGGGTCTTTTGACTTCTTGCATTTTACCGTTTCCCGCCACACCTCTGTGTTGCTGCCAAAGTCAAAGACAACAATCTCCTCGCCCGTGTACCACAGGGCCAGGTCGCCGCTGACATCCAGCATGGTCTTCATGCTGTTTTTCTTGTTGGCAAAGGGTGTGATTTCATGGGAGCGGAGTGAGAACTGCTGGAGAAGATAGCTGTTGTTCAGCAGCAGGGTATTATTGGGGCAGAGGACCTGCTCATAGGTCATCCGCTTGGCCCCCAGAGAGACCGTTTCAAGGATCGCCCCGCTGCCATCGAAGTGATAGAGGGTTTCGTCCTCAAAATCTCCGACCACCCTCGTCAGGAAGAAGTCGTCCCGTGTGAGGGCGGCAGCCAAGGGCATAAAGCCGTTGCTGTCCTTGCCGACAAACCGATGGCACCGCGCCTGCCCAACAGCGGCATCCGGATTCTGATAGACAAATCCTTTCCGCATTTGGCTCATCATGGCGCTGGCAGTCTTGCTCTTGACCTGGAAGGCGGAGTCGCACAGGATCTCCTTGACCTTCCCGCCATTCAAGCAGGTTCGGATGGTATGTCCGTCAATTTCAATCCGCCACTGCTTATTTGTGGCGGGGTTGAGGAAGGTTTTTTCAATCATGGTTTTGGCCGTTCCTCCTTTCGGATCAGGATGCTTTTTCCCTCGGAGTTGATGCTATACAGGTCATCCAGATGGATGTGGAATCCATCCCCGCGAAGAGTTTCTGCCATACCCAAAGCGGCTTTCGCCAATAGAAGCAGCCCCGCCCGGTTTCCCGTTAGCTCCAATTCATTTCCATCAGCATGAGTGGTAAAGGAGAGGTGGGCTTCCGGTTCCACTGGAAGGATGGGCAGTTGTTCATCATTCAGTTGAATGGTCAGTGTTTTGGGTTTCATCGCTTGTATCCCACCTTTTGAAAACTCCTCAATCAAAATCCATCCAGACCAGATGTTTTCCGCAGTGGATGCACTGGAACAGATAGCATTGCAGATGCCCGCCATTGACGGATTCCTGAATCATTTCCTTATGTTCGTCATCCCACATTGGATCGTCTAGAACATCCTCCAGCACACCCAGCGCCCGCAGCTCTCTGGCACCCACAGGGCCCAGATAGGCGCAGTAATCGCCACAGTGGGCCCGCCAATATTCCTGCTGCCAGCCGGAGTAGCCGGGGGTGCGGTGGATCAGCTCGTCCAGCTTCTCTGGATCGTCTACACCATCGTCCACAGAGAAATCATCTTGAAAACTACCGTCATATTTCCGGGCTGCTTCGCCGTTGGCGATGCACTCTGGGCACAGATATGCAATATCCTCCACAGCGTAAAAGGGGGCTGTATAGAAAATATGGGTCGTCTTGCCGCAGCAGTCGCAGACAACGCCGTCTGCGGATTCCTCAAAAGCCCCAGTTTCCAGAGGGTTTGGGTGATACCGGAAGGCGGGCAGGCCCAGCTGGGCCTGCCGCTCCTTCTCTTTCTGCTTCTCCTCCGGCGTTTTGGGCCTGGGGAGGGCATAATGATTGCCCCAGTTTTCCGCATAGTCCTTCAGCGTGCCCAGCCGCTTGAGGGTCTTTTTATCGGAACGATTTCCGATTTGGCAGAGCAGTTCATAGGCATCCTTCTTGAAGTCCAGCAGATCATACACATCCACCAGCACTTCCTTGGCCTGCTGATCCTCACTCTGCTCAAGTTCTTCCTTGAAGGTATATAGAGCGCGGACACTGTCCGGACCTTCATTGGTCGCAACAAACTGTTTTTTTAGTTCGATATAGGTTTTCTGATATTCTGTCATTGGTCGCACCTCCCATCAATCCCACCAGAAATACCAGACGGTGGACTGCCGCAGGACATCCGCCAGATTGCCCACAGTGGGGTCATCTTGTTCTTGATCCACGATGTCCGGGCAGAAGCCGTACTGCTCTGTGGCAACCTCCATGGCCTTCTCCTGGGAAACAGGGGCTGGGAGCAGGAATTCCAATTCATCGTGGCTCATGGCGGCAGGGATGGCGCCATACTGCTGGAACCAGTATTTCGCCACTGCCATCAGGTCCGGTGTGTCGGGACACTCATTCCAATTTCCAAAGGGCAGATAGGCGAAGATCTCCCAGGGGTTCTTTACCGGAATTTTAGCCAGAATGAGCGGATATGTCATGTGACTGTCCGAGTCCCAGTAGCAGGAGAAGCGGTCATTGTCATAGCCGCCCTCCATCTCGCCCAGGACTTCCTCCTCCCAGTCCAGATCATCGTCCTCGGCTTCTTCCTTGCGCTGGCCGATCAGTGCCTCCAGGACCGCCTTGCTGTCCTTGACAGGTGCAGACAGTATCTTCTTCCGGTAGTCGGCTACCTTGTCCGGGTCGAAAGCATAGTCGTCCTCACCATCACTGTCCGGGTCGGAATTCATAATGAGGCACTCCCACAGGGTTTCGTCATCCGCCTTGATGAGCACTGGCACAAAGCCTTCTTTGACACTTTCCCGTTTGGCATAGCTGTATGCCGACATGATGGGATCATCGTCCTTCATGGAGGGGAAATAGGTGCATTCACAGTCCAGATACTCCATCAAAGCCTCAGCCAGCTCCGAGGGCTCCAGGGTGTCCTCGTCGAAGTCCTGCCCCTGCCAGTTTTCGAAGCGTTCTTCGATCACCTTCGCCATGGCCTGATAGTAGTCCTCATCAAAGGGGATGAACAGGTAGGCTTCGTTCTGGATCTCGTCGGAGTAGTTGCGCTCCTGTCCAATGACGCCGATGGCGTAGTTGTCGATGTCGCTGGGGAAGAATGGACTTTCCTGACCATTGGAATATGCACCATAGTAGTAGGCGGCAAAGGCTCGGCCGATCTTGTTGAACATTGGGCCGACCAGCTGACCGTCCAGCTCATCCCGGATAAATGCCCGCAGATCCACGCCGGTGGGGTCAGCCTTGACCTTCTGCACCACATCGCCGTATTCCTCTAAAAATTCGTCGCCCATCAGATCATGCTCTATGCACCAGCGCAGGTAGATGGCCATGTGGTTGTAGGCATTGATTGGGTCAATGGGCAGACCCTTCTCCTCAATGCTCTCGATATGATAGGAGGCATCGTCCATCTCACCGTCAAAATCATCATTGGAAAGGGTGCCACGAGTGATGGCATCCTGGCGGTCAGGCTCCACCACAAAGCTGATGCCCTCCATCTTGTCCAGCAGGGCGTCCGCGTCATGGGCCAGCTTATACTCCAGTTCATCCCGGTAGAGGGGGATCACCTGATAGAAGTTGACCTCCTCGCCGCCGGGCAGGATGCAGACCTCGCTGCCCTCCTCCGTCCCCTGGGGACCGGTGAGAATGGCGGCACACAGCTTTGTGTTCTTTGCAAAGTCCTCCTCATGATCCATGGTGTGGCCGAAGCCCAGCCAGGTATCGCTGGCAATGGGCAGATGGGCCAGGGCTTTCAGCAGGCGGATGGGCCAGTGCCACCGCTCGTCTTTTATGTCATCCTGTTTCAGCTTCCAGTCCTTAGGCAGGGCGATGGCCAGCTCCGCCCGCTCCAGTTTGTACTCCGCCAGCGCCTCCGGCACATTCATCCGGTGGGCCCCCATGCCCATGGTGACCAGAGTATAGTAGTCCCGCTCCTCCGAAGGCGGAACAATGCAGATATCCACATGGATATCCAGGGAGTCCAGCTCGTGGAACACATTCTCAAACGGTCCGAAATACTGCTGGATGTGTCCCTCGATGGCATTCATCTCCTCCTCGGTGTAGACCTCGGGAACACAGGCTTCTTCATCCTCGGACGCTTCGCCGTCCGAGTCATCGCCATCATCGTCAGGGTCACCGTCCGATAACGCCCAGGAGATTTTCAGGGTCATCTGCTCCTCCGGCAGGCCGACGCCGGGGCTGCGGGTGATGGTGTGCTTATCATCTGCCGCAAAACCGATGGTCTCCCCATCGTGCAATTCCACATCATTCTCCAGCACATAGGAGGCAAGGCTGGCCAGGAAATCCCGCAGGTCATTGGGGTCGGCATTGGTGCCCAGCACCTCCATCTCGTCTTTTCCGAACGCCTCCATGCCGTAAGTGTAGCCGTTCAGACCCTTCTCATTTTGCCAGAGGCCGAACCAGATCCAGTTGAAGATGGGCAGCTCGTCGTTCTTTATCATGTCGGCAAAGCCCTCATAGAACCGGGGCTCAAACACCACGCCGCTGGTGTAGATGCCGGTGGCATATTCCTGCCGGCAGCAGGCGGCTACCACCTTGGTGAACAGCTTGCCCTTTTCCAGAAGATTTTCCTCCTTGCCCAGCACCGCCACCATCAGGTGGGCACGGTGCGCCTTGGCCGTTTTGACCGCATCCTCCCACATATAGTTGTTTTCCGCGTTGCCCTCGGCCTCGCCGCCGGGGATGGGGTAGGTCGCCAGGCTGACAGCGGCAAGTATGTCGCCCACTTCGAATACCAGCGCGTCGTCATCCTTCTCCTCGCTGGCGTCGTATTCATCCACGGCAATGTCCCACTTTTCTTTCATGTCCCGGATGAACTGCTCTTTATCCCATTCTGCCTTGGACAGCAGCACAAAGCCGGTGAAGACGCCTGTGTGGTCACTCTCGTCCTCGGACTCTGCCTCGGCCCGCTTTGCGATTTCTTTCTGGCACTCCTGAATCACCGCTGGGGCATTCTCGTCCTCCGGGTCCAGCTCCGCCCACCGCTGGGCGTAGGGGATGGCCTTTTCCTCCTGATGGTAGAGATACTGGTATCCATAAGCCATCCGCATATTCCACTGGGCCTTGTCCTGGCCTTCCTCCCGAACCGATTCCAGTAATTCAATGGCTCGGAGCAGGGCTTTTTCTGCCTTGTAGTAGGGTGGTTCCTCTTGATGGTCGCCCAGGATGGCGTAGTTTTCCAGCGCCTGGGCCATGGCATAGACGATGCGGTAGTTCCGCCAGTCCTCCGGGATGGCGTTCAATGCCTGGATGCAGCGGGTGTACTCGTCCTCGTCATTCCACTGCTCCAGCTGCTGGAAGAATTCTTCTTCGTTCTGCGGGGTGTAAGGGATATAGTCCATGCCCGTCAGCGTCTCGTCCAGTTCGGAGACCTGATCCTCATCGTCCGGCTCCTCATCGTCCGGCGTTTTCAGGTTCACTGTGCCTGCTTCCCGACGGAAGGTGTGGAAGCTGGCCCAAGGGATGTCGCTGTCCTCGAAGAATTTCTTAGCCATCTGGAGCGCCGTTTGGATGTCCCAGGCGATGAAGTCCACATAGCCGCAGAAAAGGCCGGTGGCTCCACCAGTGAGGGTGAGGATCTCCGGGCCGTCGCCAGTGGTGAACACTTCCTCCAGCTTGTCCCGGAAGTCGAAGATCTTATCCGTTCCTTCCTCCTCCCGCAGGGTATCCAAAGGATAGCAGAAGAAGCCAGCCACCGCGCCGTCGGCATGGAGAGCGTCCATGAAGTCATTGTCGGCATCCAGATAGCCGTTGATGAGCGGCACGCAGTTGGTGGAGCCGACCATCACATCCAGCCGCCAATCGGCATCCGGGTCCTTGTTGGGTTCCATTTTGTAGCCGAGGTAGCTGTTCAGATAGGCTTCCGGGTCAGTGGAGAGATTCGCTCCCTTTTCCTTCAGCTTGTCCGGCAGCTGGGACATGGGGATGGACGGCTCTGCCCTGGGGGCCTCCAGTACATCAAAGCTGCCTATGTATCTCATGTGGGGGATCTCGCCCAACACCTGGTCAGTGAGGGTGGTGAGCATCCACCAGGCCCGGCCTTCTTCTTCCTCCAACATGGGCAACAGCTTTTCGCAGTAGGCGGAGAGTGCGAAACTGTTTTTGCCCTGCTGCTCCAGCCAAATCTGCACATCCTCCCCAGAGATGTCCCAGCCATCGTCGGTGCGAAAGCCGATGTTTCGGATGGGCTGACGGCCCACCAGGATGTTCCAGTGCTCCAGCACCTCCTTGGGGGCGTGCTTCTGGAAATAGACCAGCTCAAAGAGCTTGACCTTATCCCCCTCCGGGGTGAGGATCAGCTCGTACTTCTCGCCGCCCACGCCCATCTCGAAAGAGATTTCGTCAAACGCCTGGTTCAGAATCCCTTCCACCCGGTCCACCAGCTCCTGGCCCCGGGTGTGGTCCTTGTCCTCATCCATCATCCGGCGAAGCTGGGCTTCCTGCCGAGCAAAGTCCTTCCATGTAGATTCCGTCCGCTCCCGGAAGCACTCCGAGAACTGAGGCAGAGAAATGCCCTTCTTGCACCCGTCGATCAGCTGCATGGTGTCCTCGTCGTCGGGGCGGGCCTCCAATGCCTTTTCAAAGTAACGAAGAGCCCTGCCCTCCTGATCCAGATAGTAATAGGAATAGCCCATGCGAAAGTTCCAGTAGTAGTCTCCCTCAAAGTATTCCTCATGAGGTTTCAAGAGAGCGATGGCCTTTTTGAGCATAGCTCTGCCTTCCAGCGTTCTGTGATCTGCCTCGTTGTTGTACGCCCTTGCAAGCTGGCTGTCCATTTCCGGAGTGCGCTCCTCAATACCCTCCAGTGCTTCAATGATCTTGTGATGCTCGTTGTTCTCATGCCACTTCTGGCACTGCTTCAAAATATCCATATCCGGGTCCTCCTCGTCCTCATCCGGTTTCCAGTCTTTGATCTGCTGGAACACGCCATTTTCATCCCGCTCAAAGGCGCAGGGGGCGGGGGTGTTCAGCAGAGGAATGATGTCGGGATCGTCGTTGCAGATGGAGTTGAGGCCGTAGATCCCGGCGTTGTTAGGGTCGTCCATGTACTCGTCGCTCTCATCACCAGCGGTAAAGCGCCAGCCGCTGTCCCAGTCACCGTCCGCCTTCTCCCGGTAGCAGTAGCCGACCTTGCAGCCCTCCACCGTGATGCGGTTGGTGGCGATGCAGCCGGTGGCGTTCTCCCAGTCGGGGAGCAGATTCTTCATGTCCTCTGCCTTCACATGGTAGTCCCGGTTGCGGCCAGCGGCCTCGTACAGTTCCTTCCGCAGCGCCTCCACATCCCGAGCCATCTCCTGGATCTCCTCGTTGTCCATCATCTCACTGAGGTCATATTCCAGCGGATTCTGGGCAAAATCCGCCAGTGCCT
>NZ_NFIQ01000057.1 GCF_002159455.1 Flavonifractor sp. An306 | reverse complement strand
GACCCGCGCAGCGGGACGGCGCTTTTGCGCCGAAGGCCGGCGGAATTCACTTCCGGCGGCCGCAAAATAAAAGGGAAGGGGACCCCGCCGAATGGAACATTCGGTGGGGCATCAATATGCTACCGGCGATTTTTCTGCCGTTGGGGTACATACCGGTGAGCCAGTGGCTGGGAAGTCTGGTGGGCTGACCAGACTTGCCGAAGGGGTTGGCGGCAAAAAAGCAGACGGAGAAGTTTGACCATTCTTCTGAGAGGCACAAAGCCAGGGTTTTTTGGCTTTGTGCATTTTTTACATATGCATTGACAAAAAAATAACGATTTTCTGCCGTCATTTTGCTTGCTTGTTTGGTCAGAACGCAGTATACTTATTAGGTAGGTTCATGTTAAAAAATAACGATTCTAACTTTTCGGGATAGAAATCATTAAGGAGGCAGAGCAAATGGGATTTGTAAAGCTGGAAAAGCAGGGCCATGTGGGCATTGTGACCATTGACCGGCAGGAGGCGCTGAACGCGCTGAACAGCCAGGTGCTCAGTGATCTGGACGCGGTAATTGATCAGGTGGCCGCGGATGATGAAATTTATGTCATGATCCTCACCGGCGCGGGCCGCTCTTTCGTGGCCGGGGCCGATATTGGTGAAATGAAGGGCTTCTCCTCCATTGACGGTAAAAAGTTCGGCGTCCACGGCGGCGGCGTGTTCCTGAAGCTGGAGAACATGTCCAAGCCCGTCATCGCCGCTATCAACGGCTTCGCGCTGGGCGGCGGCTGCGAGCTGTCCATGGCCTGCGACATCCGCCTGGCCAGCGAGAAGGCCAAGTTCGGCCAGCCCGAGGTGGGCCTGGGCATCACCCCCGGCTTCGGCGGCACCCAGCGGCTGCCCCGCATCGTGGGCATCTCCAAGGCGATGGAGCTCATCCTCACCGCCAAGGTCATCAAGGCCGAGGAGGCCAAGGCCATCGGCCTGGTCAGCGAGGTGTACCCCGCCGAGGAGCTGATGGACAAGGCCATGGAGCTGGCCAACGCCATCTGCGCCAACGCCCAGATCGCCGTGTGCGAGTCCAAGCGGTGCATCCGCATGGGCATGCAGACCGACATCAACACCGGTTCCGCCTTTGAGGCCGAGGCCTTCGGCGTCACCTGCGGCACCGAGGACAAGAACGAGGGCATGGGCGCCTTCCTGGAGAAGCGGGCCGAGAAGCACTTCCAGAACAAGTAAGCAGCCTGCTTTGATACTTAACAACCGTGTCACCCGTTCTTACAAATCCGTCTGAGCAAGTCTGGAACATCTTTATTAAAGAGATTGAAAAGAGGTTTTCTGCTATGAAAAAGATTGTTGTCATCGGCGGCGGCACCATGGGTCTGGATATCGCCCAGGCCTTTGCCAAGAAGGGCTATGACGTTGTGGTGCGGGACATCAACGACGCCATCATCCAGGCCTCCGAGGCCAGGCTGAACAAGGGCCTGGACAAGCTGGTGAGCAAGGGCAAGCTGGACGAGGCCGGCAAGAAGGCCATCACCGACAAGATGACCTTTACCACCGACCTGAACCTGGCCGCCGACGCCGACCTGGTGGTGGAGGCCGCCATCGAGAACCTGGACATCAAGAAGAGCATTTTCGCGGAGCTGGACAAGATCTGCAAGCCTGAGACCATTCTGGCTTCCAACACCTCCTCCATCTCCATCACCGCCATTGCCGCGGCCACTCAGCGCCCCGACAAGTTCATCGGCATGCACTTCTTCAACCCCGCCACCGTCATGAAGCTGGTGGAGGTCATCCGGGGCGCTCACACCTCTGACGAGACCTATCAGGCCGTTCACGATCTCTCCGTCGCCATCGGCAAGGAGCCCGTGGAGGTCAACGAGGCCCCCGGCTTTGTGGTGAACAAGATCCTCATCCCCATGATCAACGAGGCCTGCGACCTGCTGTACACCGGCGTGGCTTCCGCCGAGGGCATCGACACCGCCATGAAGCTGGGCTGCAACCACCCCATGGGCCCCCTGGCTCTGGGCGACCTGATCGGCCTGGACGTGTGCCTGGCCATCATGGATACTCTGTACAATGAAACCCATGATCCCAAGTACCGCGCCTCCCTGCTGATGCGGAAGATGGTGCGGGCCGGCAAGCTGGGCCGCAAGACCGGCATGGGCTTCTTCGATTACCGCAAGTAAACATTCCCTAAGCGCGCAACGACGGGCGGGAGTCCAATACACTCCCGCCCGTTCTGAAATACATATCTTAGGAGGAAGGCAACAAATGGATCTGCACCTTTCCAGAGAGCAGGAAATGCTCCGCAAGATGTACCGCGACTTCGCCGAGAACGAAGTCAAGCCCCTGGCCGAGTGGGTGGACGAGAACGAGGCGTTCCCCGAGGAGACCGTGAAGAAGATGGCCAAGCTGGGCATGATGGGCATCTACTTCCCCAAGGAGTACGGCGGCGCCGGCGCTGACGTGCTCAGCTACGTCATGGCCGTGGAGGAGATGAGCAAGGTCTGCGGCACCACTGGTGTTATCATCTCCGCTCACACCTCCCTGTGCTGCGCTCCCATTTTTGAGAACGGCACCGAGGAGCAGAAGAAGTACTACCTGCCCAAGCTGTGCTCCGGCGAGTGGATCGGCGCCTTCGGTCTGACCGAGCCCGGCGCCGGCACCGACGCCCAGGGCCAGCAGACCACCGCCGTGCTGGACGAGAAGGGCGAGAACTGGATCCTCAACGGCTCCAAGATCTTCATCACCAACGCCGGCTACGCCAACGTGTTCGTGATCTTCGCCATCACCGGCGTGTCCACCGACAAGCGTGGCCGCAAGAAGAAGGAGATCTCCGCCTTTATCGTGGAGCGCACCGATCCCGGCTTCTCCGTGGGCAAGCACGAGAAGAAGATGGGTATTAAGGGCTCCTCCACCTGCGAGCTGATCATGGAGGACTGCATCATCCCCAAGGATCGTATGCTGGGCAAGCAGGGCAAGGGCTTCGGTATCGCCATGAAGACCCTGGACGGCGGCCGTATCGGCATCGCCTCCCAGGCTCTGGGTCTGGCCGAGGGCGCCATCGAGGAGACCATCAAGTACACCAAGGAGCGCGTCCAGTTCGGTAAGCGCATTTCCCAGTTCCAGAACACCCAGTTCCAGCTGGCCGACATGCACGCCAAGACCGAGGCTGCCAAGTGGCTGGTGTACTCTGCCGCTATGAAGAAGCAGAACCACGAGCCCTACACCATGGACGCCGCCATGGCCAAGCTGGTGGCCGCCGAGACCGCCAGCGACGTGACCCGCCGCTGCGTGCAGCTGTTCGGCGGTTACGGCTACACCCGTGAGTACCCCATGGAGCGCATGATGCGCGACGCCAAGATCACCGAGATCTACGAGGGTACCAGCGAGGTGCAGCGCATGGTCATCGCCGCCAACCTGGGCGTGAACTAAAGGAACTGGAGGGAAAATTACGATATGAAATGCATCGTTTGTGTCAAGCAGGTACCCGATACCTCCGGCGTGGTGGCGGTGAAGGAAGACGGCACCATGGACCGTGCCGCCATGGCCACCATTACCAACCACGACGACCTGGCCGCCGTTGAGGCCGCGCTGCGCATCAAGGACGCCACCGGCTGCAAGGTGGTTGTGATCTCCATGGGCCCCCCGCCCGCCGAGGGGATGCTGCGTGAGCTGCTGGCCATGGGCGCCGACGAGGCCGTTCTGGTCTCCGCCCGTGAGTTCGGCGGGTCCGATACTTACGCCACTTCCCAGATCCTGGCCGCCGCCATCAAGAAGGTGGGCGTGGACAGCGACGACATCGTGTTCTGCGGCCGTCAGGCCATCGACGGCGACACCGCTCAGGTTGGTCCCCAGATCGCCGAGAAGCTGAACCTGCCCCAGGTGTCCTACGTGGCCGAGATCAACGTGGACGGCAAGGCTGTCACCGTGAAGCGTCTGCTGGAGGACGGCTACATGACCATCAAGGTGCAGACCCCCTGCCTGCTGACCTGCGTGAAGGAGCTCAACGAGGCCCGTTACATGAGCGTGGGCGGCATCATGGAGTGCTACCAGAAGCCTCTGGAGGTTTACAACTACGAGACTCTGAAGGACGATCCCCTCATCGACGTGGATACCATCGGCCTGAAAGGCTCTCCCACGAATGTGTACAAGTCCTTCTCTCCCCCGGTGAAGGGCGCCGGAATGATGATGGAGGGCGCCGACAAGGCGACGGTGGAAAAGCTGGTCTCCATCCTCAACGACAAGCACATCATCTAAGAAGTGAAAGGAGAGCAAACAATGGCTTTCGATAGTAAAGACACCGCCGCCTTCAAGGGCGTATGGGTTTTCTGTGAGCAGCGCGAGGGCGTGATCATGTCCACCAGCTACCAGCTGCTGAGCGAGGGCCGCAAGCTGGCCAACGACCTGGGCGTGGAGCTGTGCGGCGTGGTTCTGGGCAAGGACGTGAAGGAAGAGTACCTGAAGGCCCTGGGCGGCTACGGCGCCGACAAGGTCTACTACTGCAACCACGAGCTGCTGGACGTTTACACCACCGACGCCTACACCAAGGTCATCTGCGACCTGGTGGAGGACAAGAAGCCCGAGATCTTCCTCATCGGCGCCACCAACATCGGCCGTGACCTGGGCCCCCGCTGCGCTGCCCGGCTGCACACCGGTCTGACCGCCGACTGTACCCACCTGGACGTGGACGTGGCCAAGTACAAGGAGTTCCTGAAGACCACCTCCACCATCGACGTGGATAACACCGTGTTCGAGGAGAACACCAACCTGAAGATGACCCGTCCCGCCTTCGGCGGCCACCTGATGGCCACCATCATCTGCCCCCGCTTCCGTCCCCAGATGTCCACTGTCCGTCCCGGCGTGATGCAGACCCAGCCCTACGACGAGGCCGGCGCTGCCAAGACCGTCATCGAGAACGTGAACGTGGCTCTGAGCAAGGATGACATCCATGTGGACGTGCTGGAGGTCAAAAAGGCCGCCAAGAAGCTGGTGGACCTGATCGGCGCCGACGTGGTGGTCTCCGTGGGCCGCGGCATCAGCAAGGATGTTGAGGGCGGCATCAAGCTGGCTGAGGAGCTGGCCTCCGTCCTGGGCGGCGTTGTGGGCTCCTCCCGTGCCTGCGTGGACGCCGGCTGGATCACCGCCGACCACCAGGTCGGCCAGACCGGCAAGACCGTACATCCCCGCATCTATGTTGCCCTGGGTATCTCCGGCGCCATCCAGCACCTGGCTGGCATGCAGGACTCCGAGTGCATCATCGCGGTGAACAAGAACGAGTCCGCTCCCATCTTCGACGTGGCTTCCTACGGCATCGTGGGCGACCTGTACAAGGTCACTCCCATGCTCATCGAGGCCATCCGGGCTGCCAAGTCCGCGAAGTAAGAGCAAACCATACACAGATAAAGATACCGGCCAGCAATGCTGGCCGGTATCTTTTTGCGCGGAGAGAAAAAAGAGGGGCGGCCGGACAAGTCCGGCCGCCCCTCTTGGATTTGCGGGGAAGATAGCGCGGGGCTTACAGAGCCTGATAGCGCACCAGAAGGGTGGCTACCTCGGCGCGGGTGGCGGTGCGGCCGGGATCCAGACGGCCGCCGGTGCCGGTGATCAGGCCCTCGGCCACCGCCCACTCCATAGCCTCCACGGCCCAGGCGCTGACCTGGTCGGCGTCGGGGGCGGTGAGGACTCCGTCGGCGGGGGCCTCAGCGCCGGAGTAGCGGTACAGGAACACGGCGATCTGCTCCCGAGTCAGCGGGGCCTGGGGCGCGAAGGAGCTGTTGCCGATGCCGGTGGTGATGTCCTGCTCCACGGCCCAGTCCACCGCGGCGCTGTACCAGCTGCCGGCGGGTACGTCGGAGAAGCTGGAGGGGGCGGCGGAGGGGCTGCCCGCCATGCGGTAGAGCACGGTCACCAGCATGGCCCGGTCCATGGTGCCGCTGGGATCAAAGGTGGTGCCGCTGGTGCCCTTGAACAGGCCCTGGGAGGTGGCGCTGGCAATGCTGTCGGCGGCCCAGTGGTCGGCGGGCACGTCGGTAAAGCCGGTGGAAGGGGTGGTGCCGGTCAGGTCGGCCATGGTCATGGCGGACTGGGACAGGCACTTGCTGTAGATGGCGTTGGTCACATAGCGGTAGTCGTCCTGCTGATGGGCCCGGTTGACGATGGAGTTGGCAAAGATGGTCAGATCCATGCCGCCCTGGGTGAGAGCAATGGCCTCCACACGGCCGTCCAGCGCCTTGCCGTCCTCGGTGAGGCAGCAGCCGGCAATGTGGCTGTCGGTATCGGCCGCCTGGATGAGCACCTGAGCGCCGTCGGGCATCTGGGTGATGGCGGAGCAGCTGTAGGTGTACAGGACGTAGTCCTCATCGCCCGCATAGCTGGCGGTGATGATGCTGTCGGTGGGATAGGTGACGGTGTGGAGGGACTCCATGCCCAGGGATTCGTAGTCGAAGGAGCCGCTGAGCAGGTTCTCCTTGATGTAGTCCAGCGGCTCGGCGCCGGTGGCGATGTAGGGGGTGCCGCCCTTGACGGCGGCCACGGCGGCCTGTCCATAGGCGCCGGCGTCCAGAGCCACGGAGCCCACGATCACGTCGGCCTGGGCGGGGTCGGAGACGATGTGGAAGCCCAGCTGGGTATCATAGGCCATCACGTCGTAGTTGGAGGTGCCGTTGTTGTGGACGTTCTGGTAATCCCGGTAGCCGAAGCCCTGGGAGAACCACTGGGCGTAGTAGCCCTCGGTGACCTTGTTGCCGTCGCCCTCGGCGTAGCGGCCGGCCAGGTACACCGACGGACGCTGGATCGCATAGGCCTCGGGCAGCTGGGACACGCCGGTGCCCACCAGGATGTAGTCCTCAGCGGCCTGCTGATAGGCGCTGTAGCTCACCAGGAAGTCGCCGGCATAGCTGCCGCTGGTGATCAGGCCCACGGGAGTGCCCTGGTCCAGCAGAGCGTTCACGGCCCGCACGGCCTCTTCGCCGTTGTTGGCCAGCACCACCGCGCCGTCAGACACGCCGGTGAACTGGCTCTTGCCCGCCACGGAGGAAGCCTCAGACTGGGTGAAGGAGGCGAGGGCTCCGTCAAAGGCGCCGGGGGTGCACACCTTCACGCAGTCAAAGCCCCGCATCTCGGGGAAGTTGGACACGGACTCGGAATACAGGTCGGGGAAACCGGAGTTGGAGGCGTCGCAGCCGGCCCACAGCACGCAGTTGGCGTAGTTGCGCTTGGCCTGGTACATGTTGACCACCAGGTCGCCGGCGTGATAGGTGACGTCGCCCACCGTCACGTCCTTGGTGAGCTTGGACACCTGTACCCCGTTGTCCAGCAGGAACTGGGCCATCTCATAGGCGCCGGCGGGGTCCCGCTGATCGGCGGCCCCCACGGGGATCACCCAGTACTCGGGGAAGTAGTTGTCGTTCTCTGCGTTGGGCACCCGCCAGGTGTCCGCTTCCAGCTGCTGGTTCTGGGCGTCCACGTACCAGACTTCCATTTCGTCCCGGTGGTCCTCGTTCTCCAGGCCCCGGCGGAAGAACTCCAGCTGGTTGTGGTAGATGTCGTCCTTGTTGTCGGTGAAGTACTGCAGGATGCCGTACATGCCGCCCTCCAGCAGGGAGCAGGCGGCCTCGTTGCCGGCGGGGGTCTCAATGGTGAAGCCCATGGAGCCGCAGTTCAGCATGGCGTAGCTGGGGGTGTAGTTGGTGCACAGATCGTCCCAGGCGTCCCAGCCGGTCTCCGGGTCGTAGTTGTCCCGCAGGGGGGTGTAATAGGTCTGGATCTTGGTCTCAAACTCGTCCTTGTGCTGGACGGACAGGGTGGCCAGGGCGGCGTTGCCGAAGGCCTCGGCCCCCAGAATGAAGTTGTCCACCAGCAGGTCGTACTCCAGGTTGGGCTCATGGGGCGGGGTGCAGGGCTCCACCAGGAACTGGGCGGTGAAGCCGTGGAACTCAATGAAGGCCACCGGATTCCACTGGCTGATGAGTCTGGCCATGTTGGCGGTCTCCGGCTGGGTCTGGTTGGTGCAGTCACGGTTCAGGTCGAAGCCGTTGGCGTTGGGACGGGTGTTGTAGGTCCGGCCGTCGGGGTTCTCCACCGGGCTGACCAGGATGATCAGCTGGTCCAGCACCTCGTCCACGTTCAGGTACAGGTCCTCGCTGAAGGTGTAGAATTCGCTGGCGTCGGTGCGGCCGTTGTTGCCGTTGGGATCATCGGGGTCGCCGCTGATCTTCAGGCCGTAGCCGGTGAAGGAGTAGTCCCCCACCTGAATGCCGGTGAGCTTGGGATCAAAGAGGCTCATGTCCACTTCCTGGCCGGAGGTCAGGCCGGTGATGGTGTTGTAGGGGATCTGGTCCTCGGTGGCCAGCACCCGCAGCAGATTCACCGGGGCGTCGGGGGCGGGGCCCTCGTCGGGGTGGACGTTGTTGACCAGCACGGGTACCCGCTGGGTGAGGGTGCCGGCGTCCAGCTGCTTTTGCAGGGAGGCCGGGTCGGTGAGGGCCAGCTGGTTCATGGTCTCAAAGTCGGACACCGACTGGGCGCTGTCCGAGAGAACCACGTACCACTGGTCCCGGCCCTCCACGGACTTGCCGTAGGAGCGGATGTCGAAGTAGCGGCCCTTGGCCTGGGCCAGCGCCTGGATCTCCAGCAGCTCCTGATACAGCTCGTCATAGCGGAGATAGCTCTCGTACACCGTCACCTCCAGCTGGGTGGAGGCCAGAGTGTCCGCGCCCTGCCGCACCGACAGGTCGTAGTCGCCGATAAAGCTGCCCCACACGTTGCGGGTGTAGCGGAAGGCACCGCTGCCGATGGACTGCAGGGAGTTGCCCGTGGTCTCATTTTCAAAGAATACCCCGTGGGAGAAGTCCAGGGTGAGGGTGGCCTTGCCGTCCGCCACCGTCACAGTGGGAGTCTCCAGGGTGAAATAGGGAGAGCCGTCGGCGCCGTTGCCGTTGATGGTGCCCCAGCTCATCCAGTTTTTCAGCGCGTCGCCGGTATAGACGTTGGGGTAAAGGTCGGGATCCTGGGGGCTGTCGGCGGCATCCCGGGTGAGATACCACTCCAGCCCGCCGGCCCAGCTGTCCCAGTCCGCCTGGGTCCAGCCGGAGGAGGCGTCCGGAACATCCATGGTGAGGGTGGCCCGGAAGTACTCCTGGCTTTCCGCCAGGGACAGGGTGGTGTGGTCCAGGGAGAGGGAGGCCTGTCCCTCCGCCGCCGACGCCGCCGGAAGCAGCAGCGTCAGGAGCATGGCACAGGTGAGCAGAAGGGAAAGCGGTCGATGCAGAGGATGCCGTGAGACGGTCGGTTTCATTACATGTCCACTCCTTTCCAAGTGTGTGGTCAAATACCACATAATCCACTATATCTTAAATTTTCCTCTTGTCAATACTGACGGAAAAATTTTGTCAGAACCGGCCTGGACACAGTATATTCCTGGAAATTCCGGCGCTATGGCGAATGGTGACGAAAAGGTACGATAAGTAATTCTTTACAAATAATGTAAGTAATGTATAATTGAGTCATACGAGACCGGAAAGGGGCGAGGGAACATGAGGGAACTGCTGGTGGATACCCGCCGTCAGACAGGGGAGGACGGCCGGACGGTAGACTGCCGCTACTACATACTGGTGGGAGAAATGGCGATGAGCGGGGGCATGTCCTGCGAAAGCTACGGAGTCAAGGTGGTGGGAGCGGACGGAGAGGAGGCATCGGTGCCCAACCTCACCGTCAGCGCCGGGCGCATTGACCAGCTGATGGAGCTGCTGGTGCGCAACGGGGTCACGCCAGTGACCCTGCGGGACGTGGTGGAGGACTGGCTGTAACGGGGTTTCCATTGACACGCCTTTCAAAATCCGCTATGATATAGGACGGCAATGGGCGGATGGGATTTCGTCCGCCGTCTCAGCCTGTCAAGGGAGAGAATTGACAGGCTGTTTATTTTTTTGGAGGGATCGTGTTGAAAGAGAGAGAGACCTTTGCGTCCCGGCTGGGCTTTGTGCTCATCTCCGCCGGGTGCGCCATCGGCCTGGGCAACGTCTGGCGCTTCCCCTATATCGTGGGGCAGTACGGCGGCGCCGCCTTTGTGCTGATCTATCTGCTGTTTTTGCTGATTATGGGCCTGCCCATCATGGCCATGGAGTTTGCCGTGGGCCGGGCCAGCCGAAAGAGCGTTATCGTGTCCTTTCAGGAGCTGGAGCCCAAGGGTACCAAGTGGCATTGGTACGGCTGGTTCGGTATGGCGGGCAATTACCTGCTGATGATGTTCTATACCACCATCGCCGGCTGGCTGCTGCTCTATTTCTTCAAGATTGCCGCCGGCCAGTTTGACGGTTTGGACCAGGCTGGTGTGGCGGAGGCCTTCGGGAGCATGACGGCCCGTCCGGGCATTCAGGTGGCTTTTATGGCCATTGTAGTGGTGCTGGGCATGGTGATCTGCAGCCGGGGCTTGCGCAATGGCGTGGAAAAAGCCAATAAGTTTATGATGCTCTGCCTGCTGGCGCTGCTGGTGGTGCTGGCCATCCGGGCGGTGACGCTGCCAGGGGCGGTGGAGGGACTGCGGTTCTATCTGGTGCCCAACTTCCAGAACCTGATGTACAACGCCGACGGCACCTTCCGCCTGTGGGAGGCGGTATACGCCGCCATGGGGCAGGCCTTCTTCACCCTGAGCCTGGGTATCGGCGCCATGGCCATTTTCGGCAGCTATATCGGCAAGGACCGGCGGCTGTTTGGAGAGACCATCAGTGTGGGCGTTTTGGACACCTGCGTAGCCTTTGTGTCCGGCCTGATCATCTTCCCCTCCGCATTTGCCTTTGGCATCAGCCCCGACCAGGGCCCCAACCTGATTTTTGTCACCCTGCCCAACATTTTCAACGCCATGCCCGGGGGCCGGCTGTGGGGCGCGCTGTTTTTCGTGTTCCTGTTCTTTGCCGCCCTGTCCACCGTCACCGCTGTGTTTGAGAATATCCTGGCCTGCTGGATGGACAAATGGGGGATTGCCCGGTCCAAGGCGGTGCTGGCCAACCTGGTGCTCATTTTCCTGCTGAGCCTGCCCTGCTTGCTGGGCAACAACCTGTGGTCGGAGTTCAAGGTGCTGGGCATGGGAATCATGGATTTTGAGGACTTCCTGGTGAGCAACAACCTGCTGCCGCTGGGCTCGGTGATCTATCTGCTGTTCTGCTGTGTGTCCCCCAAGTACGGCTGGGGCTTTGACAACTTCCTGGCGGAGGCTGACCAGGGCCAGGGGATCAGGTTCCCCGCCCGGTTCCGGGTGTACTTCACCTACATTCTGCCCCTCATTGTGCTGGTGATCTTCATTATGGGCTACTGGGACAAGTTCAAGAGCTTTTTCCTGGCGCTGCTGGGAACAGCATAAACACAATGGGCCCCCGGTCGATGACCGGGGGCCCATTTGCCGGGTGATCACAGCTGATCGCTGTCCACCAGAATATTGTCCGTGCCGTGCTGTTCAAATTCCGCGATATAGGCGTCGATGCGGCTGGTGAGCTCGTCATAATTGCTCTCATCAATGGGGGCGTCGTCCATATCTCTGCGGGCCAGGTCCTCCGCCAGAATGTCGAAGAACACGTTATTTTCATATTCCATAATGGCCTCGTGGATGCCGCCCTCGGCGAAGGCCCGGGAGGGCACCACCTCTCCCTGCCAATCCTCGGCCAGGGTGGGCATACCCTCCTCCCGGGCTTTGGCAAACAGAAGGCTCTCCACCTCGTCATAGTCCCGGAACCGGTCGTCTCCCCGGGTGGAATTCAAGATCCAGTTTCCGATATACGCCATATCCAGCAGGCGGCGGAATTGCTTGGTTGTCAGCTCCAGCTTCATCATGAGACCCTCCTCGCTGTCGTGACTGGGGGCGCGGGCGCCCCTATAGCTCTATTATAATCAGCCGGAGCCAAATGTCAAACCGGCCGGAGAAAAAAGACCGGTTTCCACGTTATTTTTTCTCCCATTTTCAGTGGAAATAGCCTTGCTTTATGGCGGGATTTCGCATATGATGAATAGACGCAGGATAAAAGCTGGTAGGAGGGATGGTCTTGGACGAGAGACCCATCGGCGTGTTTGATTCCGGCCTGGGGGGGCTGACCACGGTGCGGGAGCTGCGCCGTCTGCTCCCGGGGGAGGATATCGTATATTTCGGAGACACCGGACGGGTGCCCTACGGCGGCCGCTCGGCGGAGACCATCGTGAAATACGCCCGGCAGGATGTGGCCTTTCTGCGCACCTTTGACCTGAAGGCCATCGTGATCGCCTGCGGCACCGTGTCCACCACCGCCCTGGAGGTGCTGGCGGCAGAGAACCCCATCCCGGTGCTGGGGGTGGTGGCTCCGGCTGCGGCGGCCGCGGCCCGGGCCACCAAAAACGGCAGAATCGGCCTCATCGGCACTCAGGCCTCCATCCGCAGCGGGGCCTATGAGCGGCTCATCCAGGCGCAAAATCCGGCGGCTCAGGTGCTCTCCCAGCCCTGCCCCCTGTTTGTGCCTCTGGTGGAGAACGGCCGGTTCCGGCGGGGGGATATCGTCATCGAGACGGTGGCGGCGGAATACCTGGCCCCCTTGCGGGAGGCCGGGGTGGATACCCTGGTGCTGGGCTGCACCCACTACCCTCTGCTGGAGGAGGTCATCTCCGCCCATATGGGCCCGGAGGTGGCCCTGATCAACGCCGGGGCGGAGGGCGCCCGGGCGGTGGCCCGTGCCCTGGAGGAGGCGGACGCCCTGTCTGCCCGGAGCCGGGGCACCTACCGCTACTTTGTCAGCGACCGGCAGGAGGACTTCTCCCACCTGGCCTCCATTTTCCTGGGCTGGGACGTGACCGAGGCAGTGGGACAGGTGGATATCAGCCAATATTAAGGGGCAGCCCTTTACATTTTGACCCAAATTCGGTATAATATTTTGCAATTTGCAGCCACATAGGCATGAGGTACAAAAGGGTATGGAAAACAACGTGATTATCTCCATCCAGGGCAGGCAGAGCTATGAGCAGGCCGAGGAGGAGACCATAGAGCTGGTCACCGAGGGCTGTCTCCAGCCAGACGGGGCGGAGGGCTACACCCTCAGCTATCAGGAGAGCGAGCTCACCGGCCTGGAGGGCACGCTGACCACCTTCCAGATCGAGCGGGACCGGGTGACCCTGCTGCGGATGGGGGAGGTCAACTCCCAGATGGTGTTTGAGGAGGGGCGGCGGCATCTGTCCATGTACAACACCCCCTACGGCGCCCTGGCAGTGGGGATCAGCACCAAGAAGATGAAGGCGGAGCTGGACGCCGCCGGCGGCAGCATTGAAATTGACTACGCCATCGAGATCGACCACGCGGTGGCGGGGGAGAACCTGTTCCGCATCCAGGTGCGGCAGAAGGGCCTGCACATCAAGCAGTGACGGCCCGGTGAACGAGAAGAATTTGAAGAAAAGGTGATAGAGATGTCCAACATGATCCAGGCGGCCCGGGAGCAGGTCGCCCAACTGACCCAGGCGGCCTATGAGAAGGCCGCGGCGGAGGGGCTGCTGCCCGCCGGCGCGGAGGTAAAGGCCACCATCGAGATCCCCAAGGACCCCACCCACGGGGACTACGCCTCCTCCTTTGCCATGGCAGGGGCCAAGGCCCTCCACAAGGCTCCCCGGCAGATCGCCCAGACCATCGTGGACCACCTGGACCTGGCGGGCACCTTCTTCGACAAGGTGGAGATCGCCGGTCCCGGCTTCCTGAACTTCACCCTGGGCAGCAAGTGGTACGGCCAGGTGCTCACCGACATCCAGGCCGAGGGGAACACCTATGGCAAGGTGGACGAGGGCAAGGGGGAGAAGGTGATGGTGGAGTTCGTCTCCGCCAACCCCACCGGCCCCATGCACATCGGCAACGCCCGGGGCGGCGTGCTGGGCGACGCCCTGGCCGCCGTGCTGGAGCGGGCGGGCTATGACGTGTGGCGGGAGTTCTACGTCAACGACGCGGGCAACCAGATCCACAAGTTCGCCGTGTCCATCGACGCCCGGTATCTCCAGCTGGTGCTGGGGGAGGAGAACCATCCCTTCCCCGAGGACGGCTACCACGGGGACGACATCAAGGAGCTGGCCCAGGCCTTCTATGACCAGCACGGCCCCGACTGGAAGGACAAGCCGGAGGAGGAGCGGCAGGCGGCCATGGCCCAGTACGGCCTGTCTGTGAACATCCCCAAGATGAAGGCCGACCTGCTGCGGTACAAGATCCAGTACGACGAGTGGTTCCTGGAGTCCACCCTCCACGACAGTGGCTACGTGGCCGAGACGGTGGGCATGCTGGCCGACAAGGGCTGGACCTATGAGAAGGACGGGGCCCTGTGGCTCAACACCACCGCCCTGCTCAAGCAGAAGTTCCTGGCCGAAGGCAAGAGCCAGGAGCAGGTGGACAAGCTGGACCTGAAGGACGACGTGCTCCGCCGGGCCAACGGCTTCTACACCTACTTCGCCGCCGATATCGCCTACCACCGCAACAAGCTGGAGAAGCGGGGCTTCTCCAAGGCCATCAACATCTGGGGTGCCGACCACCACGGCCACGTGGCCCGGCTCCAGGCCGCCCTGGACGGCCTGGGCCTGGACGGCTCCCACCGGCTGGTGGTGGTGCTGATGCAGCTGGTGAACCTGCTCCAGGACGGCCAGCCCGTCCGTATGTCCAAGCGCTCCGGCAAGGCCATCGCCCTGCGGGACCTGCTGGACGAGGTGAGCGTGGACGCCGCCCGGTTCTTCTTCAACTCCCGGTCCTCCACTTCCGCCCTGGACTTCGACCTGGACCTGGCGGTGCGGCAGGACTCGGACAACCCGGTGTACTACGTCCAGTACGCCCATGCCCGCATCTGCTCCCTGGTGAGCCGTCTGGCGGAGGAGGGGGCCCTGGTGCCCGACGCCGCCGCCGTGGACGCCGCCCTGTTTGAGACGGCGGAGGAAAAGGCCCTCATCAAGACCCTGTCCCAGCTGCCCGAGACCATCCGGCTCTCCGCCCGGGACTACGACCCCTCCCACGTGAACCGCTACCTCATCACCCTGGCCGGCGACTTCCACCGGTTCTATAACGCCTGCCGGATCAAGGGGGAGGAGGCCCACGTGCTCTCCGCCCGCCTGAAGCTGGCGGACACCGTCCGGGCTGTGATCGCCAACTGCCTGGGGCTCATCGGCGTCACCGCCCCTGAAAAGATGTGAAAAAATTCCCTGGGCCCCGCCCAGGGAATTTTTTTCAAACGGGATACACTGAAGAAAAAGGAGGCCTTGTCATGTGTACCAGTATCGCTCTGACCACAAAAGACACCTATACCGGCCGTAATCTGGACTTGGAATATGCCTTTGGGGAGAAGGTTGTGATTACGCCCCGGCAATTTCCGCTGCAATTTCACAAAATGCCCGCCCTGGAGACCCATCAGTCCATCATCGGTATGGCCAGCGTGGCGGAGGGCTATCCCCTGTACGCCGAGGGGGTGAACGAGTCGGGGGTCTATATGGCCGGGCTCAACTTCCCCGGCAACGCGTATTATCCGCCGGAGGGGGGAGCGGGGGAGGCCCTGGCCCCGTACGAGCTGATCCCCTGGCTGCTGGGTACCTGTAAGACGGCGGCGGAGGCGGCGGAGCAGATGCGGCGCATCCCCCTGCTGGGGGTGCCCTTCCGGCCCGATATGCCCCTGGCCCCCCTCCACTGGCACATTGCCGACAGGCGCGGGGCCTTTGTGGCCGAGCCCATGGAGGACGGGGTGAAGGTGTATCCCGACCCGGTGGGGGTGCTGACCAACAACCCGCCCTTCCCCTTCCACCGCACCAATCTGACCCAGTACCGGGGCCTGTCCGCCGCCCAGCCGGACAACACCCTGGATCCGGCCCTGAAACTGTCCCCCTTCGGCCAGGGTATGGGGGCCATGGGCCTGCCGGGGGACTGGTCTCCCGCCTCCCGGTATGTCCGGACGGCGTTCTGCAAGCGCAACTCCGTCTGCGAGAACAGTGAGGAGAGCAGCGTCAGCCAGTTTTTCCACCTGCTGGACACGGTGGCCATGCCCCGGGGAGCGGTGCGCACTCCAGAGGGGAACTGCGACATCACCCGATATTCCTGCTGCATCAATACCGCTACCGGCACCTACTATTACAAGACCTACGACAACTGCGCCATTACCGCCGTGGCGCTGACGGAGGAGCGGCGGGCGGGGGACAGGCTGCTGGAGTTCCCCCTGGACACCAGGCTGCGCATTACCTTTCAGGAGGGGTGAGAAGGGGGTAGTCGGTGCCCTCAATGGTCACCGATGCCAGCGCCGTGGTGTCTACGATGCGGTTGAAGGTGTAGATAAACGCCCCCTGCTCCATGTCCAGGAAGCCGTAAGTGCGGTTGGAGACAAAGGCCTCCTCATCCTCCAAAACGTAGTCCGAGCCGTCGGCGTAGTGGAGCACAATCTGGTCGATATCGGAATCCACCGGCAGGCCCAGGGCAGGGGCGTGGATGCGGATGCCGATGGGGGAGAGGGTAATGGCCCCATCCGCCAGCTCCACGCTGGCCGGGCCGCCATCCTCCGGCAGCGCCACCGCCACCGTGGCCATGTCCAGCCGGTTCTGACCGTCGCCGATGGATACCTGAAGGTTGGAAGCGTCGGTGATGAAGTCGGTGACGAAATAGGTGCACAGCCAGAGGGTGGTGCCGGTGGTGGAGGCGGTGTCCAGATAGTCTCTGCTGGCGGCGTTGGTCATGGCGAATACCGGGGCGTCCGCCGGCCACCACAGCTCCCCATCGGGGAACACCTCATACCCGCTCACCCCATTGGGGTTTTCCACCTTGTAGTAGAGCAGGCCCGCCCCCACAGCTGGGTCATACAGTCCGGCCTCCACCGTCAGGGTGTAGTCCCCGTACACTGCCTGTTCCCCCACGGCGAAGAGATAGGGGGCCACCAGCTCCTGGGCCACGCTCTCGTCCAGGGGGAGCCGCTCCCAGGCCGGCATGTTAGTGATGAGTTTTCCGTATTCGTTGTATTCCACGATGCCCTCATGGGAGTCCACGTTCTCTCCAAAGAAGGCCTGGAGCATATTGGTTGGGTTTTCGTAGCGGACGAAGCCCACCGCCGCCACGGCGGCAGCGGCGCACAGGGCGGCCACGACGGCGGCCAGGGCGATGGCTCTGGACAGTTTGAAGGGTTTTCTGATTTGGTGTGTCATAGTGTGAACCTCCCGCAGGATCTCCCCGGAGGCGTGGAGGGAGGACACGGCCTCCTGATAAGTCTTTTTGTCAAACATGCTTGTCAGCCTCCTGAAGATCGGTTTTCAGTATGGCCCGGGCCCGCCGCAGGCGGGTGCGGACCGTGGCGCTGGGGATATGGAGGAGGGCGGCCACCTCGTCGCAGGAGTAGTCCTCATAGTAGTGCAGATAGATGGGTACCCGGTACTTGGCGGGCAGGGCCAGCACCGCGTCCATCAGCGCGCTGTGCTCCGGACTGGGGAAGGGGAGGGCGGCGGTGTGGTCCTCCATGGGCTCCGTCCGCCGCCAGGGGGACAGCAGCGCCTTCTTGCAGGCGTTGATGGTCACCCGCAGCAGCCAGTGCTTCACGTGGGCCTCGCTCTCGAATTGCTTGTCCGTCCGGTATAGCTTCAAAAGGACTTCCTGGGTGATGTCGTCCGCCTCCGCCTGGCTTTTGGTATAGTGGAACGCCAGCCGGAAGATGGTGTCCATGTACCGTTGCGCCAGAGGCGTGAATTGTTGGTCTGTCATTATCGTGCGTCTCCTTGAAATGCATTTCACCATAAATATCCTATCCCGG
Organism: Flavonifractor sp. An306; assembly: GCF_002159455.1. GTDB lineage: Bacteria > Bacillota > Clostridia > Oscillospirales > Oscillospiraceae > Flavonifractor. The sequence goes on along the minus strand of NZ_NFIQ01000057.1, from coordinate 7,057 downwards.
CGGAAAATGTTTCACAAGGGAATAAAAAAGTCCGGCGCGGTTCTGTGAACCGCGCCGGACTTTTTCAGGCTCGCTTACTTGTCGGGGTAGAAGCCGGAGGGGGCTTCGGACAGATTGATCATGATGTTCTTCATCTGGGTGTAGTGCTCCAGAATGACCTTGTGGGTCTCCCGGCCGATGCCGGAGGCCTTGTAGCCGCCGAAGGGGGCGCCCTCGGGAATGGCGTTGTAGGTGTTGACCCACATGCGGCCGGTCTCAATGCCGCGGGACACCCGGATGGCCCGGTTGATGTCCCGGGTCCAGACGGCGCCGCCCAGGCCGTACTCGCTGTCGTTGGCCATGGCCACCACCTCATCCTCGTCGTGGAACTTGATGACGCAGGCCACGGGCCCGAAGATCTCCTCCTGAGCCACCCGCATCTTGTTGTCCACATCCACCAGCAGGGTGGGCTTCATGAAGCAGCCCTTGGCCAGCTCGCCCTCGGTGGCGCGCTCGCCGCCGCAAGCCACCTTGGCCCCCTCGTTCTTGCCGATCTCGATGTACTCCAGGATCTTCTTCACCTGGTTCTCGTTGATCTGGGAGCCCATCTGGGTGTCCTTCTCCCAGGGCATACCCACCTTTACGGCATTGAACCGCTTGGCGGCCTCCTCCACGAACTTGTCGTAAATGGTGTCCTGCACGAACACACGGGAGCCGGCGCAGCACACCTGGCCCTGGTTGAACAGAATGCCCAGCTGGACGCCGTCCATGGCCATATCCCACTTGCAGTCGTCGAAATAGATGTTGGCGCTCTTGCCGCCCAGCTCCAGGGTGGAGGGGATCAGGCGCTGGGCCGCCGCCAGGGCCACGTTGCGGCCCACTTCGGTGGAGCCGGTGAAGGCCAGCTTGCGGAAACCGGGGTGGTCCAGGATGTACTGGCCGGACTTGGAGCCGGAGCCGGTGATCACGTTGAATACGCCGGCGGGGATCACGTCCTGGGTGAGGCGGGCCAGCTCCAGCACGCTCAGCGGGGTGTCGCTGGAGGGCTTGAACACGGTGCAGCAGCCGGCGGCCAGCACGGGGGCCAGCTTCCAGGCGGCCATCAGGAAGGGGAAGTTCCAGGGGACGATCTGGCCCACCACGCCGATGGGCTCCCGCAGGATCAGGGAGAGGGTGGAGCCGTCCAGCACATTGGCCGAGCCCTCCTCCGCCATGATGCAGCCGGCGAAGTAGCGGAAGTGGCGGACGGAATAGGGAATGTCGATGGTCATGGTCTCCCGGATGGGCTTGCCGTTGTCCATGGACTCCACCATGGCCAGGTGCTCGGCGTTCTGCTCAATAATGTCGGCTACCTTGTAGAGGATGGCGGCCCGCTCATTGACCGTAACGTCCTTCCAGGTCTTGAAGGCCTCCCAGGCGGCGCTGACGGCGGTGTCCACGTCCTCCTTGGTGGCCTGCGCGCAGGTGGCCAGCACTTCCCCGTTGGCGGGGCAGCGGGTCTGGAAGGTAGCGCCGTCGCTGGCGGGCACCCATTTGCCGTTGATATACAGACCGAACTGTTCCTGAGTGAGCTTTTCCATGATGACACGACCTTTCAAAAATTTGAAGTTATGGACACAACAGTAAATATACTGGTGAGTTCAGTTTTAGTATAGCACCCTTTTTTGAAAAGTCAATGAGAAAATCCTAGAAAATACTATGATATTTTTTTGACAATCTTGCCCAATGGAATGCAGCGAGATTGTGGTATTTTTAACAAAAAGGAACGTGTAAAAAGGACTTGCCTAACGGTCGAGGGGCAAATTGGGGGAAAGCGCTTGCCTTTTGGGCCGGGGTGTCGTATGGTGGAGGCACCCCGGGGAACAACCACAATCGCCACAGCAAAGGATGGGCTGCATATGGAAAACAAAAAGACCTTCGGTGCGTATATCTGCCGCTGCCGGAAGGGGCTGGGGCTGACCCAGAAGGAATTTGCCGATAAACTCTTTGTCACCGAGTCGGCGGTGAGCAAGTGGGAGCGGGGGCTCTCCTACCCGGACATTACCCTGCTCCGGGACATCTGCGCGGTGCTGGGGGTAAGCGAGCACGAGCTGCTCACCGCCAGCGAGGACGTAGAGGCCCGCAACGCCGAGACGTTGGCCAAAAAGTACCTGGCGCTGCTGCGCCGGGTTCGCTGGACCCAGTACATCTTATACGGCGGCACCGCCCTGATCTGCCTGATCTGCAATCTGGCGGTGGACCACGGCCTGACCTGGTTCTGGCTGGTGCTCACCGGCGAACTCACCGGGGCCAGCCTGACCCTGCTGCCGGTGCTGGTGAAGCAGTACCGGGGGACGGTCACTCTGGGGGGCTTTACCCTGTCGCTGGAGCTGCTGCTGCTGGCCGCCTGCCTGTTCAGCGGCGGGGACTGGTTTCTGCTGGCGTCGGCGGGGGTGATCTTCGGGTTGGGGGCGGTTTTCCTGCCAGTGATCCTGCGGGAGCTGCCCCGTCCTCTGGGAGAGCACAAGGCGGCGCTCTATCTGGGGACGGAGACCTTGCTGCTGTGTGCCCTGCTGTGGGCGGGCGGCGCTTACAGCGGCGCGGACTGGTTCCCCATTCCCGCTCTGCCGGGCACGCTGTTCGGTCTGGCCTTTCCCTGGGGGTGGACGCTGATTCTTCGCTATGCCCCCATTGGCCGGTGGTGGAAGGGAGCGGCCTGCCTGGGCTGGACCGGGGTGCTCCTCCCGCTGGTCAATCCGGTGGCCGACCGGCTGGTGCAATGGGGCGGCGGCAGCGTGGCCTTCCCGCACGCCTTCTGGTTCCGGCCTGATCTCACCAACTGGTCCAACGAATGGACCTTCAACGAAAACGTACTGTTTCTCCTCTGGCTGTGCCTGGCTGGAGCGGCGGCCCTGTGTGTCCTCCGGGCGGTGTTTGGGAGAAAAGGGTAAAAAAATGCCCCTGGCGGCAGCGCCAGGGGCATTTTTATGCTTACTTCATCAGGGAACACACCAGCTCGGCATACCCCGCCGGGTCGGCCAGGGGCAGGCCGGCGATCAACTGGGCCTGGGCGTAGAGCAGCTGGGCGTACTTGCCCGCCAGCTCCTTGTCCTCCTCCACCGCCCGCTTCAGGGCGGCAAAGGCGGGGGACTGGGCATTGAGCTCCAGCACCCGCTGGGCCTTCATGTTCCCGGCGTTCTCCGGGTCCATCTTCTGGAAATACTTCTCCATCTCCAGGGTGATGGGGCCGTCGGCGGTGAGGCACACCGCGCCGGTCTTGAGGAGCTTGGAGATCCGGGCCTCCTTGATCTGGTCTCCCAGGGCCTCCTTCAAAAAGTCCAGCACCGGCTTGCTCTCCTCCGCCTGCTGCTCCAGAGCGGCCTTCTCCTCATCGGTCTCGGGCAGGGCGTCGTCATCGTCCACCGACTTGAAGGCCTTGCCGTCCAGCTCGCCCAGGGCGTTGATGACGAACTGGTCGGGCTCGTCGGTGAGGTAGAGGATCTCGTACCCCTTGTCCCGGATGCGCTCGGCCTGGGGCAGCTTGTCCAGCTGGGCTGTATCCTCGCCGCAGGCGTAGTAGATATAGGGCTGGTCCTCCGGCATCCGCTCCTTGTACTCGGCCAGGGAGGTAAGCTTGCCCTCCTTGGAGGAGAAGAACAGTAGCAGGTCGCGCAGCAGGTCCTTGTGGGCGCCGTAGTCGGACACCACCCCCACCTTCAGCTGGATGCCAAAGGCCTTCCAGAACTGCTCGTACTTCTCCCGGTCGTCCTTCTGCAGCCGCAGCAGCTCGGCCTTGATCTTCTTCTCCAGGTTGGTGGCGATCACCTTCAGCTGCCGGGTGTGCTGGAGCATTTCGCGGGAGATGTTCAGGGAGAAGTCCTGGGAGTCCACCACGCCCTTGACGAAGCGGAAGTGGTCGGGCAGCAGGTCGGCGCACTTGTCCATGATGAGCACGCCGGAGGAGTAGAGCTGCAGGCCCTTCTGGTACTCCCGGGTGTGGAAGTCGAAGGGGGCGTGGGCGGGGATATAGAGCATGGCCTTGTACTCCACCGTGCCCTCGGCGGACACGTGGATCACGCTCAGCGGGTCCTCCCAGTCGCCGTACTTCTCCTTGTAGAACTGGTTGTACTCCTCGGGCTTGACCTCGCTCTTGGGCCGCTGCCACAGGGGCACCATGGAGTTGAGGGTCTCCCACTCGTCAAAATCCTCCCACTCCGGCTTGTAGTCGTCGCCGGCGTCCTCCGGACGGGGCTTCTGGCGGGACTTGTGCATGAGCATCACAATGGGGTAGTGGATATAGTCGGAATACTTCTTCACCAGATCGGACAGACGGTACTGCTCCAGATACTCGTCGTAGTGGCCCTCCTCGGTGTTGGCCTTGATGTGGAGCACGATGTCGGTGCCCACCCGCTCCTTGTCGCAGGGGGTGATGGTGTAGCCGTCGGCGCCGTCGGACTCCCAGCGAAAGGCCTCGTCAGAGCCATAGGCCCTGGAGGTGACGCTCACATGGTCGGCCACCATGAAGGCGGAGTAGAAGCCCACGCCGAACTGGCCGATGATGTCGGTGGTGTCCCCCTCGGCCTTCTCCTGCTTGGCCATCTCCTCCTTGAACTGGAGGGAGCCGCTGCGGGCGATGGTGCCCAGGTTGCTCTCCAGCTCTTCCTTGGTCATGCCGATGCCGTTGTCGCTGATGGTGAGGGTGCGGGCAATCTGGTCGGGGGTGAGGGTGATCTTCAGCTCCGACCGATCCACCGCCACCTTGTCGTCGGTGAGGGCCTTGTAGGCCAGCTTGTCCATGGCGTCGCTGGCGTTAGAGATGATCTCCCGCAGGAAAATCTCCTTGTGGGTGTAGATGGAGTTGATCATCAGGTCCAGCAGCCGCTTGGACTCCGCCTTGAACTGTTTCTTTGCCATCGTGGATGCCTCCTATATCTGAAAACTATCATTAAAAACATAGCGTTAGCACTCTGATATCCTGAGTGCTAACGCTATCATAATCCTTCGTACGGAAAATTGCAAGGGGGTTCAAGAAATGTTTACAAATGGCCGGGGCGGTCAGAGCCAGTCCAGCAGCCCGCCCAGAAATGTGCGCATCTGTTTGCCGGACAGGGCGCACCCGATGATCAGAAGCAGGCCCACCAAAAACGCCCACAGGTTGTCGTCCGTATACAGGCCGAAGCCCAGCAGACCCACGCCCAGTACCGCGATCCCTTTTGCTACTTTGCTCATGTCCATCACCACCATCTATTAAAGCATATGGGCCCACAAAGCGCAAGAGAAAGGTGGAGCGGTATGCCGTTCAGCCGTCCAGATCCCGGTTGTATTCCCGGAAGACGAGCCGGAAGCTGGGGATGTTGTCATAGCCCAGGTTGGAGGTTTCCACGGTGAAGCGGTAGGCCTGTTCCGTCAGCTGGGCGGTGACCACCGTGTCCGCCCCGTCCTCCCGGATGACCACGCCGGTGAGGAAATGGCTGTCCCGGCCCAGGGAGCCCGCGGGGAAGGCGTAAGGGTACAGGTTTTCCGGATAGCCCATCAGGGCCAGATCGTCGTTGAGCGGGGTGCCGGGGGCGCCGCTGCTGAGGCAGGTGTTGTACAGCCGGAGGGTGAATACCCCGGTATCCGGGTCATAGGAGGTGGAGAAGCCGGGGATGGTGGTGACCGCCGGGAAGAAGGAAGTAAATTTCTCTTCGCTGTCCCCGTTGGGGATGAAGGAGAAGGACAGGCCGTCGGCGTCCATGCGGGCGTCGTACACCTGCTCGTACCGGCCGGAAAAGGCGGGAACCCCGTCCTCCGAGGCCCCGATATAGAGGGGCTGGGCCGGATCCAGCCAGACGGTTTCCCGCTGCTCCTCGATCTCTGTCCAGCCGGGCGCCAGCACGCCGTCCCCATCTCCCAGCACCCGCACCGTCACTTCCTCCGGCATACCCTGCCAGGGGGTACCGGAATCCATGCCGTTGGTGGTGTAGCGGACCTGGCCGTCGTCCAGGATCTCGTAGGAGGTGAACTGGCTCATGGCGGTGAGCTGCACCCGCCGGCCGGAGCTGCCGAACACCCACTCCAGCAGGGTGAAGTCGGTGTCGCTGCCGTAGCTGATTTCTGCCAGGAAGTCGGGGCCCCAGGGGGTGAGTTTTTGCACCTGGTAGCCGTCCGCCTCATACAGGGTGCGGATGTCCTCCTCTGTGACAGGGGTGGCCTGGGGGCTGCTCTGCGCCGCCGCCGGGGAAGGGGAGGCAGAGGGCGCCCCCTGTCCGCTGCAGCCCGCCAGAAGCAGCAGGGCCAGAGTAAGGGAAAGCATACGTTTCATAATCAAAACCTCCTTTGCCGCCCCTATCGTACCATGGATTTCGGTACAAAGGGTGACAAAGGAGGTTTCAATCAGGCAACAAGAAGCTACGAAACGGATTCCGACCCAAAGATCTCCCGGCAGGTTTCCGCCGCTTCCTCCAGCCGGTCCACCAGAGCCTGGTCCGCCCCGGTGGGGAGCACGGAGGCGTCGGTGAGGGTAAAGACCCGCTCCGTCCCGTCCCGCCGCACCATCAGCATGGGGGCGTAGGTCCAACCGGTGACGGTGGTTTCCCCGGTCCCGTGGTCCTTGGTCAGCTCCAGGGTGAGGGCGGCGGTGGTGTCGGTGAGGGGGTCCACCTGGGAGGAGATGAAGTTGCCCAAGGAGTAGCACACAAAGCCGGTGCGCTCCGCCCCGTCCCAGCCGGTGACGGTACGCTCCTCCATGGGCTGGGGCACGTGGGAGTGGCCCCCCAGCACCAGGTCGGCGCCATGGGAGATCAGCAGGTCGGCAATCTCCTCCTGATAGCTGTTCTGCCTGGTCTGATACTCCACTCCCCAGTGGATCATCACGGCGATCAGGTCAGGCTCCAGGGCCCTGGCGGCGGCCAGGTCGGCCTCCAGCTTGCCGGTGTCCGGGGTGGAGAGGCTGGTCATGTAATCGGTATTAAAGAGGCTGACGGCGTACTCCTTCCCGTCCGGCAGAGGGATGCCGTTGGTGCCGTAGGTGTAGCCCAGGAAGGCCACCTGAATGCCCCCTACGTCGGCCAGATAGACCGGGCTTGCGGCGTCTTCCTGGGAGGCATAGGTGCCCACA
>NZ_NFIQ01000056.1 GCF_002159455.1 Flavonifractor sp. An306 | reverse complement strand
GGGTGGGAGTGGGCGGAGGGGGGATCTGAGAGGGATCAAAGACTACAGCCTCGGTGATGGTGAGCTCCAGGGTCTGGTAGGAGTCCGGCGAGCCGGGCAGGCCCACCTGCAGCCGCAGGCTCTGCCCCGAGCCCTTGTACTGCAGGCCGGTGAGGGTGACGGCATAGACCAGAGGCTTGCCCTCCTCCGAGGTGCGCGCCACCGAGGCCGAGCCGCCGGTGAAGCTGTCCTCCAGCTTGGTCACGTCCAGAGTGCCCACGTCGGTGCTGGGGGAGCTGGTGTCCTTGATGGATACGGTGATGTTGACCGTGTCGCCTTTGTTGATGGACCCCACGCTGCTGCCGGCGGCGTTGGTGAGGGTATAGCCGGTGATGTAGAGGTTGGTGCCGTCCGCGCCCAGCGCGGCGGGCAGGGCCGCCGTCAGCATGGCCAGAAGGAGCAGCAGGGAGAGCAATTTTTGGGACAGGTTAGGTTTCATGGCGTGATTTCTCCTTATTGTTGACTTGGTTGCTGACGATCTCGCCGTCGATGAGGGTGACGATCCGGTGGGCGTAGGAGGCCATCTCCGGGTCGTGGGTGACCAGAATGATGGTCTGGTGGTAGTCCCGGGCGAAGGTACAGATCATGTTCATGATCTCCACCGTGGTTTTGGAGTCCAGGTTGCCGGTGGGCTCGTCGGCAAAGACCACGTCGGGCCGGGCGATGAAGGCCCGGGCGATGCCCGCCCGCTGCTGCTGGCCGCCGGACATCTGCCGGGGGAAGTGGTCCAGCCGGTGGGACAGCCCCACCCGGCACAGCAGCTTCCGGGCGGCGGCCTCCCGCTGGGCCTTGGGCACCCCCCGGAACAGCAGGGGCATGGCCACGTTCTCCGTGGCGGTCAGGTTGGGCAGCAGGTTGTAGGACTGGAATACAAAGCCCAGATGCCGCTGGCGGAAGGAGGCCAGCTGGTTTTCGTTCAGCCGGGAGATGGGCACGCCGCCGATGAGCACCTCCCCCCGGGTGGGCTTTTCCATACCGGCCAGCTGATTGAGCAGGGTGGATTTGCCGGAGCCGGAGGTGCCGAAGATGCAGCAGATTTCCCCTCGCATCACATTCAGGTTGATGCGCTTGAGGGCCACCACCGTCTCATCGCCGATGGGGTACTCCTTGCGGATGTTTTTCACTTCGATGATGGGCCGGCTGCGGGCGTCGGATGGGGTCATGGGCGCGGCCTCCTTTCTGGGACCATCATACCCGGCCAAACTTTATCAGCTACCCAGCGGAAGCTAAAGCTTTCTAAAGAAAAAACAAAGACTCCGAACCGGTTACGGTTCGGAGTCTTTGTCAGACGGCGGGGACGCCAGGGGCAGCTCCAGCAGAAATTCGGTGCTGCGTCCCGGCGTGGGGTGGGGGTTGAGGGTGATGGCGCCGCCGTGCTTTTCCATGATCCGGCGGGTGATGGACAGGCCCAGGCCGCTGCCCTTGCCGGAGCGGGCCTCGCTGCCTACCACAAAGGGGTCGAAAATCCGCTTGGCCCGCTCCGGCGGAATGCCCGCTCCGTTGTCGCCCATGCGCAGCAGGGCGGTTTTGGGCCCGGCGGAAATGTCGAAAAAGAGGGCTGTTCCCAGCCGGTTGTGCCGCAGGGCGTTGGACAGCAGGTTGTCCAGCACCCGACGGAACTGCATGGGATCCAGGAGACAGAAGACCGGCCGCTCCGGGATGGAGACCTCCAGGGAAAAGCTGGCCAGGTCAATCTCGTCGTACTTGTCCGCCAGATATTCCCGCAGAAACTCGCACAGGTCGGTCCGCTCCGGGCGGAGCACAAATTCCGGATGTTCCACCTTGCTGTACTCATGGAAGGCGTTCACCAGTTCGGTGAGGGCCTCCGCCTTGCCGTGGATGGCCCGGAGATAGCGCTCCTGCTCCTCCGGCGGCACCTTTCCGTCGCAGATGGCGTCGATGTATCCGGCGATAACGGTGATGGGGGTCTTTAAATCGTGGGAGATGTCGGCAATCAGCTTCTGCCGGTCCTGGTCCATCTGCCGCCGCTGGGCCTCGCTCTCCGCCAGCTGCTGGGAAAAGCGGTCCAGGCTCTCCCCGATGCGGCGGATCTCCCGGGGGCCGCTCCAGTTGCCCGGCTGCACCGGCCTGTTTTCCGCCTGGGCCACCACCGCGTCGTTGAGCCGCCGGAGGGGGCGGGCAATGGTCCGCCGGAGCTGGAAGATGAACAGGGCGGTCGCCCCCAGATAGAGGGGGAGAAAGAGCAGCCAGATCCGCCAGGACTCCTGATAGGCGGTCTGGTAGGCCGCGTCGCTGAGCAGCGTCACCCGCAGCACCGCGGTCATGGGCCTGCCGTCTGCCGCCTGGAAAGGAGCACGGAACAGCTCGTTGCTGGAGAGCAGCTGGAACTCCCGCTGGGTATAGCTGCTTCTGCCGTCGCCAAAGCCGCCGAAAGCCACCTGCAGGTTTTCATCCAGCACCATGATCTCCGGGGTGGGAGATTGAGCGCCATCCTGGTAGACGGTGCGGACCAGCAGGTGCCGGTGGGAGCCGTCCGGCTGGGTGGTGTGGTAGATATCTACGGCTACCGGCTCCCCATAGGGGAGGATACAGGCCAGCTCCTCCGCCGTATAGGCCTTGTCAAAGCCTCCGCCGGAGGCATAGACCTGGGCGCCGTCGCCGTCGTAGATGGCAAAGTCGCCCCGGCCGTGTTTGAGATAGCGGGTCAGCTCCTGATAGGCTCCGGCGTTCAGGGCCGGGTCCTTCAGCAGCCCGTCCCAGTCCGGCGGCTGGTAGATCAGGTCCAGTCTGCTGTTCCACAGCCAGAACAGAGCGGACGCGATCAGCAGCAGCGTCAGGGTAAAGAGCAGATAGCTGCGCACCAGCAGGCCGAACAGGCTGCCCCGCAAGCGCTTATTTTTCAATCTTATACCCCAGTCCTCTCACAGTGATGATGTAGCGGGGGTCCTTGGGATCGTCCTCGATTTTTTCCCGGAGCTTGGAGATATGTACCATCATGGTGTTGTCGTCCCCCTCGAAATAGTTGCCCACCGCCCCCTCGTAGAGCTGGATTTTGGTAAAGATGCGTCCGGGCGAGCGCATGAGCAGGGCCAGGATCTTGTATTCCATAGGGGTGAGGGCGATGGGCTGACCGTTTTTGGTCAGCTGGAAGGTGGCGGTGTCCAGAGACAGCTCCCCCACCGTCAGGGTGGTGCTGTTTTCCCGGGTGGCCCGCCGGAGCTGGGCTTTGACCCGGGCCACAATCTCCACCGGGTTGAAGGGCTTTGCGATATAGTCGTCCGCCCCCAGGTTCAGCCCCAGGATCTTGTCGTTGTCCTGGCTTTTGGCGGAGAGGATGAGGATGGGAATGTCGCTGAATTTCCGCAGGGCGCGGGTAAGCTCATAGCCATTGAGCTCAGGCATCATCACGTCCAGAATGGCCATATCCGGCATATTTTCCCGGGCCAGAGCCAGGGCGGCGGCTCCGTCAGCGGCCTCCAGGACGCGGTAGCCCTCGCTCTCCAGGTAGAGCCGCAGCAGGTCGCGAATATCGCCGTCGTCCTCGGCGATGAGAATGGAAGCGCTCATGGTGTGGGACCTCCTTTGTCTCTTGGAAGTAAGGTTATTATAGGGGGAGGGAAGGGCTTGCGTCAAACAAAATGCGTGTTTTTCCTGCAAAAAAACACCCACGGGGAAATTGCATAAAAGAACTTGGCTGCCGCCGAGGGCCTGCTGTCCGTTGCGACAAAGTTTTCCCCCGGGGCGGAGAAACGCCTTGACACGTGGGGGGAAAGCACGTATACTGACCCTAACAGTTGTGAACAAAGGCGTTCCGACCCGGCGGGCGGAGCGCCTTTCTTCGTATCCGTCTTTTGCGAAAGACGGGAATTGTATGGAGAGAAAGGGGAATGCTTTGCCATGCCGAGCAGTAAAGAGGATATCATCCGCCTGGTCCGGGAGGAGGGTATCGAGTTCATCCGCCTGCAGTTTACCGATATTTTCGGCCAGCTGAAGAATGTGGCCATCACCGCCTCCCAGATTGAGAAGGCGGTGAACAACCAGTGTATGTTTGACGGCTCCTCCATCGAGGGCTTTGTCCGTATCGACGAATCCGACCAGTATCTGTATCCCGACCTGAAATCCTTCCGGGTGTTTCCCTGGCGGCCCAGCCACGGCAAGGTGGCCCGGCTGATCTGCGACGTCCACAATACCGACGGCTCTCCCTTTGCCGGCGACCCCCGCTATGTGCTCAAGCGGGCCATCCAGAAGGCCCACGACATGGGTTTTGATTCCTTCAACGTGGGTCCCGAGGCGGAGTTTTTCCTGTTCCAGACCGACGACGAGGGCAAGCCCACCACCAAGACCAACGACGAGGCGGGCTATTTCGACCTGGGCCCCCTGGACCACGGGGAATCCACCCGACGGGAGATCTGCATGGCCCTGGAGGCTATGAAGTTTGAGATTGAGGCCTCCCACCATGAGTGCGCCCAGGGCCAGCACGAGATCGACTTCAAGTATGAGGAGGCCCTCCACGCCGCCGACAACATCATGACCTTCAAGCTGGCGGTCAAGACCCTGGCTCAGAAGAACGGCCTCCACGCCACCTTCATGCCCAAGCCCATTTTCGGCGTGGCAGGTTCGGGCATGCACACCAACATGTCTCTGTTCCGCAATGGCAAGAATGTGTTCTACGACCCCAACGGGGAGCGGGGCCTGTCCAAGGAGGCCTACTCCTTCATTGCCGGCCTTCTGGCCCATGTGAAGGGTATGGCGGCCATCACCAACCCCCTGGTGAACTCCTACAAGCGGCTGGTGCCCGGCTACGAGGCCCCCTGCTACCTGGCCTGGTCGGCCTCCAACCGCTCCGCCCTCATCCGCATTCCCGCCTCCCGCGGTCAGTCCACCCGGGTGGAGCTGCGCTCCCCCGATCCCTCCTGCAACCCCTATCTGGCCTTCGCTGTGTGCCTGGCCGCCGGCCTGGACGGCATCGAGAAGGGGCTGACGCCCCCCGCCGAGATCACCGAGAACATCTACGCCATGGATGACGCCACCCGGAAGACCCACGGCATCGAGAGCCTGCCCGGCTCTCTGGAGGAGGCCATCGCCGCCCTGGAGGGCGACCAGCTGATCCTGGACACCCTGGGCGACCACGTGGCCGCCAACTACATCGAGGGCAAGAAGAAGGAGTGGGAGGAGTACCGCACCCGGGTGTCCTCCTGGGAGCGGGAGAAGTACATCATCAACTATTGACCGTGCGCCGTCAGCTCCGGGAGCGGGGGTGAGAGAGCTTGGACCAGGTGCTTGTGGCCTTTGAAAGTGAAAAGACCTGCCGCCGGATCAGGGAGATTCTGGAGTGCTCCGGTACGGCCAGCTGCCTGGTCTGCCGCTCGGGAGACCAGGTGCGGCGGCTGGTGAACAAGCGGCATATCACCGCCGTGGTCTGCGGCTTCAAGCTGGCGGATGAGACGGCGGCCGACGTGCTGGAGGATCTGCCCCCCTTCTGTGCCATGCTGGTGCTGGCCCCCCAGGACCAGCTGGACCTGCTGCGGAGCGACCGCCTGCTTCCGCTGCCCGCCCCCACCTCCCGGGGCGCGCTGCTGGAGGGGGTGGAGCGGCTGCTCCAGATGGGCCGGGAGGCCGAAGGGGCCCTGTCCCGCCGGGATGGGGCGGAGCGGGAGCTGATCCAGCGGGCCAAGGCCCTGCTGATGACCCGGGATGCCATGACCGAGGACGAGGCCCATCACTTCCTCCAGAAAAAGAGCATGGACCAGGGGACCAAGCTGGTCCAGGTGGCCCGGAAGGTGCTGGAAGCGCCCTGAAACGCATAGGATGAATCGCACAGTGGTCCTTTGGCGGCAGTTCTGCGGGACTGCCGCCCTTCCGTATACCTGGAGGAGGGGGTCGGATATGCGATTCATCAAAATGCAGGGGCTGGGCAACGACTATATCTTTCTCAACTGTCTGGAGGGCGGGCCGGAGAGACTGCCGGAGCTGGCGGAGGCCCTCAGCGACCGGCACTTCGGGCCGGGAGCCGACGGGCTCATCTGCCTGTTTCCCTCAAAACGGGGGGACTTCGCCATGCGGATGTTCAACGCCGACGGCTCGGAGGGGGAGATGTGCGGCAACGGCATCCGCTGTCTGGGCAAGCTGATCCGGGACTGGGGGCTGAGCGACCGCACCCGGCTGGTGATCGAGACCAGGGCGGGGCTGCGGCTGGTGGAGCTGCTGGACGGGACGGACCGGGAACGGACCGTCCGGGTGGATATGGGCGTGCCGGAGGTGGAAAGGCCGCTGGAGCTGGAGGCGGCCGGCCGCCGCTGGCGGCTGACGCCGGTGTCCATGGGCAACCCCCACGGCGTGGTTTTCCTGGAGAACATGGACGGCCTGGACCTGGAAATGATAGGGCCCGCCCTGGAAAAACATCCCGCCTTTCCCGGCGGAATCAATGTGGAATTTGTGCAGGTCTCCGCCCGGAACCGCCTGCGGATGCGGGTATGGGAGCGGGGCAGCGGGGAGACTCTGGCCTGTGGTACCGGGGCCTGTGCGGCTCTGGCGGCGGCGGTGTCCGCCGGACGGGCGGAGCCGGCGGCTCAGGTAGAGCTGCCCGGCGGCCTTCTGGAGGTTCGATGGGACCGCCAGAGCGGCCATATGGATCTCACCGGACCGGCGGTGACGGTATATGAGGGGGAATACCCCTGGAAAACGGATGAATAAAGGAGAGAGAAACATGGTGACCATCAACGAAAACTATCAGAAGTTGCCGGGCAGCTATTTGTTCTCCGAGATCGCCCGCCGGGTGGCGGCCTATTCCGAGGCCAACCCGGCCAAACGGCTCATCCGCCTGGGCATCGGCGACGTGACCCGGCCCCTGGTCCCGGCGGTGACCCAGGCCATGCACCAGGCAGTGGACGAGATGGCCACCGTGACGGGCTTCCACGGCTACGGCCCGGAGCAGGGCTACGCCTTCCTCAGGGAGGCCATCGCCAAAGAGGACTATCAGGCCAGAGGGGCGGATATCGCCCCCGATGAGATCTTCGTCTCCGACGGCGCCAAGAGCGACTGCGGCAACATCGGGGATATTTTCGGTGTGGACAACGTGGTGGCGGTGTGCGACCCGGTGTACCCCGTCTATGTGGATACCAACGCCATGGCGGGCCGGGCGGGCCATTACGACGGGGACAAGGGCCGCTGGGACCGGCTGGTCTACATGCCCTGCGTGGCGGAGAACGGCTTTTCCCCCGACATCCCCAGCCAGCCGGTGGACCTGATCTACCTGTGCTTCCCCAACAACCCCACCGGCGCGGTGGCCACCCGGGCGCAGCTGCAGGCCTGGGTGGACCACGCCAACGCCACCGGCGCGGTGATCCTCTTTGACAGCGCCTACGAGGCCTTCATCACCGACCCGGCCATCCCCCACAGCATCTTTGAGATTCCGGGGGCCAAAACCTGCGCCATCGAGTTCCGTTCCTTCTCCAAGACCGCCGGCTTCACCGGCACCCGCTGCGCCTACACCGTCATTCCCAAAGACCTGGTGCGGGGGGGCGTGGCCCTCAACGGCATGTGGAATCGCCGCCAGTGTACCAAGTTCAACGGCGCTCCCTATGTGGTGCAGCGGGGGGCCGCCGCTGTTTACACCCCGGAGGGGCGGGCCCAGGTCAGGGAGACCATCGGCTATTACCTGAATAACGCCCGGGTAATCCGGGAAGGCTTAGCGGGGGCGGGCCTTACCGTGTGCGGCGGGGAGAACTCCCCCTATGTCTGGGCCAGAACGCCGGACGGACTGGGCTCCTGGGCGTTTTTCGACCGCCTGCTCCAGCAGGCCAATGTGGTAACCACCCCCGGCGCGGGCTTCGGCCCCAGCGGGGAGGGGTATATCCGCCTCACCGCCTTCGGCGGGGCGGAGGACACCGTGGAAGCGGTGGAGCGCATCAAGGCCATTTTGTAAGCATGAGGGCGTCCGGCCTGTGGGTCCGGACGCCCTCTGTTGCTCTTGCGTTTTTTCCCCCCGGCGGGTATGATAGAGAAGATCCGCCGGAGGGGCAGCGCCCCCGGCGGGAATTTCAGAAATTGGTGATGACCCTTGAGACAAGTGATTCGAGTGGCGGGCAGGCTGCTGCTGGTCTGCCTGATTCTGGCGGCTGCGGCGCTGGCCGCGCTGGCGGTGCTGCGGTGGCGGGGCCTGCTGCTGCTCTCCCACGAGTCCAACCCGGAGCAGTGGGAGGTGTTTGGGGTGGACGTGTCCTCCTACCAGGGAGTGGTGGACTGGCCCGTGCTGGCGGACCAGGGGGTGGACTTTGCCTTCATCAAGGCCACCGAGGGCTCCACTCTGCGGGACGGGCGGTTTGCCGACAACTGGGCGGGGGCCCAGGCCGCCGGAGTGCGGGCGGGGGCCTACCACTTCCTCAGCTACGATACCCCCGGGGAGACCCAGGCGGATAACTTTATCGACATGGTGCCGGTGACCGAGGGGGCTCTGCCTCCGGTGGTGGACATCGAATTTTACGGGGATTATCTGGAGAATCCCCCGGAAAAGGAGCACGTGCGCTCCATTCTGGACCCGCTGCTGGAGCGGCTGGAGGCCCACTATGGGGTAAAGCCCATCCTCTACGTCACCTACCGCTCCTACTACCTCTACCTGGCGGGGGGCGGGTACGGGGAGTACCCCATCTGGTGCTCCAGCCCCACAGTGTTTCCCCTGGTGCCGGGCTGGGACTTCTGGCAGTACTCCCATACCGCCCGGCTGGAGGGGTATGACGGCAGCCAGGACCGCATTGACCTGAATATCTTCCGGGGCAGCCGGGAGCAGTTCCAGCGCTTCGGCCTGGCATAACGTCCCCTTCTATTTTTCCCCTTTTTCTGGTATACTCTTTAATAACCTGTGATTGTGCGCGGGAGGTCAGCATGGAACAGTTGGAAAGATTGGTTCAGGCCCTTCGGACACGGCGGCCGGAGCTGGAGCTGCGGGAACATGAGCCCATGAGCCGCCACACCACATTCCGTATCGGCGGCCCCGCCCGCCTGATGGCCCTGCCCAGGGACCGGAAGGAGGCGGCGGCTGCGGTGCGGGCGGCGGCCGAGCTGGGCATACGGCCCTTTTTCCTGGGCAATGGCAGCAATCTGCTGGTGGCCGACCGGGGGTATGAGGGCTTTATTGTCAAGCTCACCGGCCTGGATCAGACCAGGGTGGTCAACCGCCGCCTGCGGGCGGAGAGCGGCATTTCCCTGGCCCGGCTGGCTATGGCGGCCTGGGGCTGTGGCCTCACCGGCCTGGAATTTGCCCATGGTATTCCCGGTACCCTTGGCGGAGGCGTCGCCATGAACGCCGGCGCCTACGGCGGCGAGATGTCCCAGGTACTCACCGCCGTCACCTTCCTGGACGAGGCGGGCCAGGTGATTACCCTGCCCGCTCAGGAGTGCGCTCTTACCTACCGCCACAGTCTGTTTACCGACCACCCGGAGCGGCTCATTTTGGAGGCCGAGTTTGAACTGGCCCAGGGCGTCCCCACCCTCATCAAGATAAGAATGGATGAGTTGGCCCAGAAGAGACGCGCCAAGCAGCCCCTGGACCAGCCCAGCGCCGGCAGCACCTTCAAGCGGCCGGAGGGCCACTTTGCCGCCGCCCTCATTGAGCAGTGTGGGCTGAAGGGCCTGTCGGTGGGCGGGGCCCAGGTGTCGGAAAAGCATGCGGGCTTTGTGGTCAACCGAGGCGGGGCCACGGCGGAGGATGTGCTCCGGCTGATGGAGCAGGTGCGGGAGCGGGTGCTCCGGGACACCGGCGTGGAGCTGGAGCCGGAAGTAAAGCTTTTGGGATTTTGAGGTGAGCGGCCATGGATTTTATCATTATCTCCGGCCTGTCCGGGGCGGGCAAGAGTAAGGCGGCCTCCTTTCTGGAGGATACGGGGTTCTATGTGGTGGACAATATGCCCGCCGCCCTGATCCCCAAGTTTGCCGCCCTGTGCATGGCCCAGCCCGGCCGGTACGATCGGGTGGCCCTGGTGACCGATATCCGGGGAGGCCAGACCTTTGACGGGCTGTTTGACGCCCTCAACGAGCTCCACGAGATGGGCTGCGACTACAAGATCCTCTTTGTGGAGGCCAGCGTGGAGACCATCATCAAACGGTACAAGGAGACCCGGCGGAGCCATCCGCTGTCCGGCTCCTCCCGCTCTCTGGACGAGGCGGTGCGCACCGAGCGCACTATGCTGGCCCCGGTGCGCCAGCGGGCGGAGTATATCATCGACACCAGCGTGCTCTCCACCGCAAAGCTGCGGGGGGAGGTGCTGCGGCTGTTCGGCCGGGACGGGGAGACCCCCGCCATGGCGGTGAACGTGATCTCCTTCGGCTTCAAGTACGGCATTCCCATCGAGGCCGACCTGGTGCTGGACGTGCGCTTTCTGCCCAACCCCTATTACATAGCGGAGCTGCGCCATCAGACCGGGCTGGACGACGGGGTGTATAACTTCGTCTTTGGCTATCAGCAGACCAAGGACTTCATGACCCATCTGGAGGGGCTCATCGGTTTTCTGCTGCCCCAATATGTGGAGGAGGGCAAGACCGTGCTGGTGATCGCCGTGGGCTGCACCGGCGGGCAGCACCGCTCGGTGGCCATCACCCGCGCCCTGGCCGAATTCATCCGGCGCAAGGGCTATCAGGCCACGGAGAATCACCGGGATATGACCCGGTCGTAAGGAGGGATACCGTGAGCGAGAGCATCTATGACCGGCGTTGGGAGCAGGGCCCCAGGGTGGTGGCCATCGGCGGGGGCACCGGCCTTTCCACCATGCTGCGGGGGCTGAAAAATCACACCAAAAACCTGACTGCCATTGTGACGGTGGCCGACGACGGCGGCGGTTCCGGTATGCTGCGCCAGGACCTGGGGATGCCCCCGCCGGGGGATATCCGCCACTGTATGGAGGCCCTGGCCAATGCCGAGCCGGTGATGCAGCAGCTGCTGACCTACCGCTTTCCGGAGGGGTCGGGCAAGCTCACCGGCCAGTCCTTCGGCAACCTGATCCTGGCCGCCCTCAACGGCATTTCCGGTTCCTTTGACGAGGCGGTGGCCAAAATGAGCCAGGTTCTGGCCATTACCGGCCGGGTGCTGCCGGTGACCACCGCCGACGTGGCTCTGGAGGCCACCTTTGAAAACGGTACCAGGGTTCTGGGTGAGTCCAAAATCAGCGACTTCAAGAAGGCCCAGGACTGCCGCATCCAGAGTGTCCGGCTGCTGCCCGAGCACCCCCAGGCCCTGCCGGAGGCCATCCGGGCCATTGAGGAGGCCGACCTGATCCTGCTGGGGCCGGGGAGCCTGTACACCAGCGTCATCCCCAACCTGCTGGTGGACGGCATCTCCGACGCGGTGCGGGCGTCCAAGGCGATGAAACTGTATATCTGCAACATCATGACCCAGGACGGGGAGACCGAGGGCATGACCGCCTCCGACCACGTGAAGGCCCTGCTGGACCACTCCGGCCCGGGGCTGGTGGACCTGTGCCTGTGCAATTCCGCCCCGGTGCGGCCCGGCCTGGTGGAGCGGTATAAGGAGGAGGACGCCGTCCCCATCGTGGTGGACAAAGAGGCCATTGAGGCCCTGGGGGTGGAGCTGGTCACCCGGCCCCTGGCCTCCGAGACCCTGAACTATGCCCGCCACTCCTTCGCCCGGCTGTCCGCCGCGGTGATGGACCTGTACCGGGAACGGGCCGACACAAGAATTTTCTGAATCCGCCGGGCGGCAGGTGTCCGGCGGGCTGGAGGGAACCCATGTCCTTTTCATCCGACGTGAAGGCCGAGCTGTGCCGGACCGCCCTCTCCCGGCGCTGCTGCGCCCAGGCGGAGGCCTATGGCGTGCTGCTCTACTGCGGGCAGTTTGACGCCCGGCAGGTGCGTATTACCACCGAGTCTGCCGACTTTGCAGCCCGGCTGCCCGCCCTGTTCAAAAAGGCCTTTCAGATGACGTTTGACCGGGTGCCGGAGGAGGGGGCGGCCAAGCGGATCTTCACCCTGACGGCGGCGGACAAGCTGGCCGCCCTGGGGGAGTCCTTCGGCTACCACCCGGCGGAGTCTCTGGCCCACCACATCAACTTCGCGGTGCTGGAGGAGGACCATTGCCGCACCGCCTTTTTCCGGGGGGCCTTTCTGGCGGGGGGCTCGGTGACCGATCCCTCCAAGCGCTATCACCTGGAGCTGGCCACCCCCCACCGCAGCGTCAGCCGGGAGCTGCGGGCCCTGATGCAGGAGGCGGGCTTCAGCCCCAAGGAGAGCTGCCGCAAGGCCAACTATATTACCTACTTCAAGCAGAGCGAGGCCATCGAGGACTTCCTCACCGCCATCGGCGCCCCCCTGGCCGCCATGGAGCTGATGAACGCCAAGGCGGAAAAGGACCTGCGGGGGAGCGTCAACCGCCGGGTGAACTGCGACGCCGCCAACCTGGACAAGGCGGTGGAGGCCGCCCAGAGCCAGATCGAGGCCATTTACCGCCTGGAGGAGCGGGGCATGCTGGAGGAGCTGCCCGACAAGCTGAAGGAGGCGGTGGACCTGCGGATGGCCCACCCGGAGATGACCCTCACCCAGCTGGCGGAGCTGTGCGATCCGCCGGTGAGCAAATCCGCCTTCAACCACCGCCTGCGCAAGCTGATGGAGCTGTCCAGGCAGCCATAACGTCCCTTTTCCCCGAGATTCAAAGGAGGTAGCTTATGTCGTTTGTCCACCTGCATGTCCATACTGAGTTTTCCCTGCTGGACGGGGCCTGCCGCATCCCGCTGCTGGTCAAGCGGGTCAAGGAGCTGGGACAGCCTGCCGTTGCCATCACCGACCACGGAGTGATGTACGGCGTGGTGGACTTTTACAAGGCCTGCAAGGCGGAGGGGATCAAGCCCATCATCGGCTGCGAGGTGTATGTGGCGCCCCGGAGCCGTACCGACCGGGTCCATGAGCTGGACGCCGCCATGTACCACCTGATCCTCCTGTGCCGCAACGAGGAGGGCTACCGCAACCTGTGCTATCTGGACTCCTGCGCCTTTACCGAGGGCTTTTATATCAGGCCCCGCATCGACAAGGAGCTGCTGCGGCAGCACGCCGGAGGGCTCATCGCCCTGTCGGCCTGCCAGTCGGGTGAGGTGCCCCGGCGGATCCTGGCGGGGGACTACGAGGGGGCCAAGGCGGCCGCCCTGGAAATGCGGGAGCTGTTCGGGGAGGACGGCTATTACCTGGAGCTCCAGGACCACAACCTGCCCAACGACCCCGCCATCAACCAGGGCCTCATCCGCATCCACCAGGAGACCGGCATCCCCCTGGTGGTGACCAACGACGCCCACTACCTCCGCCGGGAGGACGCCCAGATGCAGGACACCCTTATGTGCATCCAGATGGGCAAGACGGTGGACGATCCCGGCCGGCTGAAGATGGAGACCAGCGAACTCTACGTGAAGTCCACCGAGGAGATGGCCGCCCTCTTTCCCGATTACCCGGAGGCGGTGGAAAACACCCTGAAGATCGCGGAGCTGTGCAATATGGACTTCCAGTTCGGCACCTACCACCTGCCGGAATTCAAGCTGCCGGAGGGGTATGACGACGGGGACGCCTATTTTGAGAAGCTGTGCCAGGAGGGGTATCAGCGCCGCTACCCCGACGACCCGGAGGGCTACCGGGACCGGCTGGCCTACGAGATGGGGGTCATCCGGCAGATGGGGTTTGTGGACTACTTCCTCATTGTCTCCGACTTCATCGGCTACGCCAAGAGCAGGGGCATTCCGGTGGGACCCGGCCGGGGCTCGGCGGCGGGGTCCATGGTGGCCTACTGCATGAATATCACCGACGTGGACCCCATGAAATACTCCCTCTACTTCGAGCGGTTTTTGAACCCCGAGCGGGTGACCATGCCGGATATCGACATCGATTTCTGCATCCGCCGCCGGCAGGAGGTCATTGAGTACGTCCAGAACAAGTACGGCGAGGACCACGTGGCCCAGATCGTCACCTTCGGCACCATGGCCGCCCGGGGGGCCATCCGGGACGTGGGCCGGGCCCTGAACATCCCCTACGCCGATGTGGACACGGTGGCCAAGCAGGTACCCAGCGGCCCCGGCGCCCTTCACATCACCCTGGACGAGGCCCTGAAGCTGTCCAAGCCCCTGCGGGACAGCTACGAGGGGGACCCCCGAATCAAAGAGCTCATCGACACCGCCAAGGCCATCGAAGGGATGCCCCGCCACGCCTCCACCCACGCCGCCGGGGTGGTGATTACCCGCCGGCCGGTGGTGGACTATGTGCCCCTGGCGAAAAACGACGAATCGGTGGTCACCCAGTATGTGATGACCACCCTGGAGGAGCTGGGCCTGCTGAAAATGGACTTTCTGGGCCTGCGCAACCTGACCATTCTGGACGACACGGTAAAGCTGGTGCAGAAGCGCAATCCCGGCTTTTCCCTGGCGGATATTCCAGACGGGGACCCGGAGGTGTTCCAGATGCTGTCCGACGGCAGGACCTCCGGCGTGTTCCAGATGGAATCCGCCGGCATGACCGGGGTGTGCGTGGGCCTGAAGCCCCACAACATTGAGGACATCACCGCTATCATCGCCCTCTACCGGCCCGGCCCCATGGAGTCCATTCCCCGGTTCATCGCCTGCAAGCACAACCCGGACAAGGTGAAGTACAAGCACCCGGCTCTGGAGCCCATCCTGTCGGTGACCTATGGCTGCATCGTCTACCAGGAGCAGGTCATTGAGATTTTCCGCCGCCTGGCGGGGTATACTATGGGTCAGGCCGACATGGTGCGCCGGGCCATCTCCAAGAAGAAGAAGGCCCAGATTGAGAAGGAGCGGCACACCTTTGTCCACGGCGATCCGGAGCGGAGCATTGCCGGCTGCGTGGCCAACGGCATTCCCCAGCAGACCGCCGAGGACATCTATGATGAAATCGAGGCCTTCGCCCAGTACGCCTTCAACAAGGCCCACGCGGTGAGTTACGCCATCGTGGCCTATCACACGGCCTGGTTCAAGTGCCACTACACCAGGGAATATATGGCGGCCCTCCTCACCTCGGTGCTGGATTCCAGCGAGAAGGTGGCGGAGTATATCGCTGAGTGCAAGGAGTGCGGCATTCCGCTGCTGCCTCCCGACATCAATGAGTCCGGGGCGGACTTCACCGTGTCGGGGGACCACATCCGTTTCGGTCTGGTGGCGGTGAAGGGCGTGGGCCGGGGCTTTATCAACGCGGTGCTGGCCGAGCGGGAAAAGGCCGGGGTGTTCCGGGACTTTCCGGACTTCTGCCAGCGGATGTTTGACAGCGACCTGAACAAGCGGGTGCTGGAGAACCTGATCAAGTGCGGGGCCTTTGACAGCATGGGGGTGTTCCGCTCCCAGCTGCTGGACGCCTATGAGCCGCTGGTGGACACCATTGCCCAGAACAAGCGGAAGAACCTGGAGGGCCAGTTTGATCTGTTCGGCGGCGGGGGAGACGGGGGCCAGACCGCCCCGGAGCTGCGTCTGAAGCGTATCCCGGAGTTTTCCCGCCGGGAGCTGATGACCATGGAGAAGGAGACCACCGGCCTCTACCTGTCCGGCCACCCCATGGACGAGTACCGGGAGCTGGCCAAGCAGTGCAAGGCGTCCGCCATCGGGGCCATTCTCAGCGATTTCGGCCAGGATGGAGGGCCCACCACCTTCCGGGACGAGCAGCGGGTGAAGCTGGCCGGCGTGATCACCGCCGCCCGCACCAAGACCACCCGGAACAACAGCCTGATGGCCTATGTGACGCTGGAGGACGACAGCGGCTCCATGGAGATGCTGGTGTTCTCCCGGGTGCTGGGGGAGTGCGGCCCCTATCTGAAGGAGAATATGCCCGTGCTGGCGGAGGGGCGGCTCTCCGTCCGGGACGAAAAGGCGCCCCAGCTCATGTGCGACCGGGTGACCCCTCTGGAGCAGGTGAAGGACGGGGTCCAGCCGGGGCCTGCCGGCGGCGCCAGGTGCCTGTATATCCGTATACCCAGCCTCAGCGATCCCCGGTGGGAGAAGATCCGGCTGATTCTGACCATGTTCCCCGGCACGGAGCAGATGAAGGTGCGCTGCGCCGACACCGGCAAGCTGCTGGGGACGCCCTGCCTGGTCCACGACGCGCTGGTGGCAGAGCTGCAGGAGCTGCTGGGCGGGGAAAATGTGGTGGTCCGTCAGGGGGGCGGCACATGAACATCAAAAAGCTGGCGTCCATCCTCTTTCAACGCAGGGTGATTGTGGCGCTGCTGATTCTGATTCAGTCTCTGGCTCTGCTGGCCTCCACGCTGTGGTTTTCCGGCGCGTATATTTACCTCTACTGGACCTATGTGATTCTCTCCGTACTGGCGGTGCTGGTGATTGTCAGCCGCCAGACCGATCCCGGGTACAAGATCGCCTGGATCATTCCCATTCTGCTCTTTCCCGCCTTCGGCTGGCTGGTCTATCTGCTGTGCGGCGGCAACAAGCTGTCCGCCCGGATGCGCCGGAAAATGCAGGGGGTGGACCACACCATGGTGGAGCAGCTGGAGCGGGATTACAAGGCGGAGCAGCTGGCCCCCTTCGGGGCGGACGCGGTGAATCAGGCCCGCTATCTGGAGCTCTATGCCCGTTGTCCGGTGTACACCAATACCTGGACCCAGTATTTCCCCCTGGGAGACCAGGTGTTTCCCGTCATGCTGGAGGAGCTGAAGCGGGCTGAGCGGTATATTTTCCTGGAGTACTTCATCATTGGCCCAGGGCTGTTCTGGGACTCCATTGTGGAGATTTTGAAGGAAAAGCACGCCGCCGGGGTGGATGTGCGCGTCATCTACGATGACGTGGGCTCTCTCAACACCCTGCCCATGAACTTCGCCAAAAAGTTCGAGCGGGAGACCGGCATCCCCTGCTGCTTTTTCAACCGCTTCAAGCCGGTGATCTCCATCCGCATGAACAACCGGGACCACCGGAAATTCTGCATCATTGACGGCCATACCGCCTTTACCGGCGGCATCAACCTGGCCGACGAGTATATCAACCGGGAAATGCGCTTTGGCCACTGGAAGGACAGCGCCATTTTGGTGAAGGGCGAGGCGGCCTGGAGCATGACGGTGATGTTCCTCACCATGTGGGAGTATGTCCGGGAGGTGAAGGTGGACTATGCCGCCCTGCGGCCCGCTGGTCTGCCGCCGGAGGCCCAGCTGGGCAGCGGGTATTTTGTCCAGCCCTACACCGACAACCCCCTGGACAACGAGGCGGTGGGGGAGACGGTGTACCTCAACCTGATCTCCAAGGCAGAGCGGTATGTGTATATCATGACGCCCTACCTGATCATCAGCGACTGCGTCAACACCGCCCTGTGCAACGCCGCCAAATCCGGGGTGGACGTGCGGATCATGACCCCTCACATTCCGGACAAGCCCCTGGTGTTTGAGGTGACCCGGGCCCACTATGAGCAGCTGCTGGAGGCGGGGGTGCGGATTTTTGAGTATACCCCCGGTTTTGTCCACGCCAAAAACATGGTGGTGGACGACGTGTATGCAGTGGTGGGGTCTATCAACATGGATTACCGCAGTATGTTTCTCCACTTTGAGGACGCGGTGCTGCTGTACCGCGACCCCACGGTGCTGGATGTGAAAGCGGACTTTCTCAACACCCAGATCAAGTGCCAGCCGGTGACGCTGGAGCAGTGTCTGGAGCGCAGCTGGGCCCGCCGGCTGTTCCGCTCCCTGCTGCGGGTGCTGAGCCCGTTGCTCTGAACCGTAAAAAACGGGGCCTGCCGCGTTTGACGGCAGGCCCCGTTGTCGTTTTCAGATGACCAGCGTGCCCGACTCATCCTCCAGCAGCAGCAGGATCTTCTGCTGCTGGCCGGTCTGGGCGTTGACGTAGACCAGCACATGGCCGCCGCTCTCGTTCTGGCACTTGAACTCGTGGCACAGCACCTCATACTCCCCGCCGGTGGGGATGAGGGCCAGCTGGCTGCTGAGGATGGTCAGGCTGCCGGGCACCTGACCGGCAGCCTCCTGGGCGGACACGGCGGGGGCGGCCAGCTCCCGGCTGCCGTGGTTCATCAGGTAGCCGTGGGCCTCAAAACCCACCACATCCCCGGTATCCAGGGCCACCTGCACCTTCACCAGGTCGGGGTAGCAGTAGACCCCGTCCTGCCGGGCGGCGAAGTGGATGGTGAGCAGCCCGCCCTGGTCAATGGCGTAGCTGGGGTCCATATCCTGAAAGCCCCGGCTGGCGAGAAATTCCGCCGCCGCCTCATAACCCTCCTTCCGGGTGAGGGTGGGCTCCCCCACCCGCCGGGAGCTGAGCAGCTGGAGCACCTGGCCGCCCTGCTTGGTGACCTCGATATACAGCTCGCCGCCGTCCACCAGAGCGGTGAAGCCGTAGGCGGGCAGGGCGCCCTCTCCGGTGGAGGTGAGGGTGAAGATGTCGCTGCGCAGGTCCAGGAAGGCGGCCGCCGCCTCTTTGGCGGTGGCTTCATCCACCTGGGGCAGTCCCTCCAGCATTCTGGGGGTGCGGTTGGACAGGTGCTCGGAGAAGGGTCCGTCGTAGATCAGGGAGGGCACCTCAGGGAAATCGGCCTCCATGTCCTGAAAGGCTGAGCCGGCCTCCACCTGCTCCCCCTCCTGTCCGGCGGCGGCCAGCCTGGCCTGCACCTGCGCCAGCTCCTCCGGCTCCAAAGTGCCGCCCTCCAGATCGCTTTGCAGTCCCTGCAGCAGCTGGGCCAGCTGGGAGGCCGACTGGGAGAGGGCCTGCAGGGTTTCCCGGTGCTCCTGGGAGCACACCTGCCCGCCCTCCACGCCGCTGGCCAGGGCCAGCACATAGTCTCCCGTCTTGGCCAGGAAGGAGGCGGTCTGCTCCAGCTCGATGTTGCCATAGGGCAGCTCCCCCAGAGCGGCCTGGGCCGCCATGGCCTTGGCGTAGGTCTGGGCGCACAGCACGGAGAACAGGGTGGGGGAGGTGGCATAGGTCACCTTCTGCAGGGACACATCCAGCTCGCCTGCCGCCGTGGCCAGCTCCGCGAAGGCGTGCTGGTAGCCGTTGTCCAGCAGGTGCCGGTATCGGGCGGCCCGCACATGGCCCTGAATGGCAAAGCCGGTGGTGACGGCAAAGGCTGCCGCCAGAAAGATGATCCCCAGGACCTTCCGCTTCTTTTGATTCATAACAAAACGCCCCCTTTTACCGCTAGGTTGCGTAAAAGGGGGCGTTGTATGCCCGGGAGATTTTGTTTACCGGCCGCTGAGCTGCTCCATACCCAGCTTGATGCGGCGGATGGACTCGTCCTTGCCCAGAATGTGGCACAGCTCCACCGCGCCGCCGGGGGTCACCGCCTTGCCCGACAGGGCGGTGCGCACCGGCCACATGATCCGGCCGTTTTTCAGCTCCAGCTTTTCCGCCAGACCGATGAGGGCGTCGTGAATGGCGTCGTAGGTCCAGTCGTTCAGACCCTCCAGCACCGGCAGCACCTGTCCCAGAGCCTCCAGAGAGTTTTCCTCGTTGGTCTTCATCTTCTTGTGGCAGTACAGCTCGTTGGAGTACTCCGGCAGAGCGTCGAAGAAGTCCACCTGGGGGGCGATGTCCAGCCAGGTGTCGCACCGGGGCTGTACCAGGGGGGCGATGAGCTTCAGGTCGATGCCGGGGGATTTGACCGCCTCCCTCAGGTAGGGCTCGGCGCCCTCGTAGAAGGCCTCGGGGGAGAGGGAGCGGAGGTAGTTGGCGTTGAAATACTTCAGCTTTTCGATGTCAAAGATGGCGGGGGACTTGGAGATACCGCCGATGTCGAAGATCTCCGCCAGCTCGGAGAGGGTGAAGAACTCCCGCTCGGCATACTCGCCCCGGGGAGACCAGCCCAGCAGGGTGACGTAATTTACCACCGCCTCGGACAGGTAGCCCATGGCGATCAGGTCCTCGTAGGAGGGGTCGCCCTTGCGCTTGCTCATCTTGTTGTGCTGGTCCCGCATGACGGGGGAGCAGTGGATATAGGTGGGCACCTCCCAGCCGAAACCCTGGTACAGCAGGTTGTACTTGGGGGCGGAGGACAGGTACTCGCTGCCCCGGACCACGTGGGTAATGCCCATCAGATGGTCGTCAATGACGTTGGCGAAGTTGTAGGTGGGCAGGCCGTCCCGCTTCATGAGCACCTGGTCGTCCAGGGTCTTGTTCTCCACGGTGATGTCCCCGAACACGGCGTCGGAGCAGGTGGTGGAGCCCTGGTTGGGGATTTTCTGCCGGATCACGTAGGGCTCCCCGGCGGCCACCCGGGCGCGGGCCTCCTCCAGGCTCATGTCCCGGCAGGGGTCGGCGGCCCGGTTGAAGTCGCCGGAGTCCTCCTCCGACTCGGTCTTTTCGCAGAAGCAGTAATAGGCGTGGCCCTTCTCCACCAGCAGCTGGGCATACTTGCCATAGAGGTCCCGGCGCTGGGTCTGGATGTAGGGACCCACCGGCCCGCCCAGGTCGGGGCCCTCGTCCCAGGTGAGGCCGCACTTGCGCAGGGTGGCGTAGATCACCTCGGTGGCGCCCTCCACCAGACGGCCCTGGTCGGTGTCCTCGATGCGGAGAATGAATTTGCCGCCGGCATGACGGGCGATGAGCCAGGTGTACAGGGCGGTGCGCAGGTTGCCCACGTGCATATACCCTGTGGGAGAGGGGGCGAAGCGGGTGCGCACGCCGTCCTTGGGAATGCGGGCCTCCATCTCCTCAAACCAGTTCAGTTCCATGGGAAAAACTCCTTTTCCACAGTATTTGCGATGTTTGTCACCTTATTCTATTTTTTCTTCTGAGGATTGTCAAGGCCATTTGGATATGATATGATAAACCAATATGGGGCCATGGGCCCAATTTGACAATCATCACGCATAAGAGGTGTGTTTTACCATGGAAAACGAGAAAAAGGTCCTTCTGTCCGGGATTCAGCCCAGCGGGGATCTCCACCTGGGCAATTACCTGGGGGCCATCAAAAACTGGGCGGAGCTGTCCGAGCAGTTTGACTGCTACTGGTTTATGGCCGACCTGCATACCATCACCGTGCGGCAGGATCCGGCGGAGCTGCGCCGGCGCACCCTGACCCAGATCGCCACCTATATCGCCTGCGGCCTGGACCCTGAGAAGAATACCATTTTTGTCCAGTCCCACGTCCACCAGCACGCCGAGCTGGGCTGGGTGCTGGACTGCTACACCATGTTCGGCGAGCTCTCCCGCATGACCCAGTTCAAGGACAAGTCCGCCAAGCACGCCGACAACATCAACGCCGGCCTGTTCACCTACCCCTGCCTGATGGCGGCGGATATCCTGCTCTACCAGCCCGACTTTGTGCCGGTGGGGGAGGATCAGAAGCAGCACGTGGAGATCTGCCGGGACATCGCCAACCGCTTCAACCACGCCCACGGCGAGGTGTTCAAAGTGCCCCAGCCCTACATTCCCAAGGCGGGAGCCCGGGTGATGAGCCTGAACCAGCCCGAAACCAAGATGAGCAAGTCCATTCCCGAGGGCTGCGTGTTCCTGATGGAGAAGCCGGAGGACATCATGCGCAAGTTCAAGCGGGCCATCACCGACAGCGATACCGAGCGGTGCGTCCGCTTTGACCGGGAGGCCAAGCCCGGCGTGTCCAACCTGATGAATATTTATTCCGCCATCACCGGCAAGAGCTATGAGGAGATCGAACGGGAATTTGAGGGCAAGGGCTACGGCGCCTTCAAGCCCGTGGTGGGAGAGGCTGTGGTGGAGCTGCTCCGGCCTATCCGGGAGGAGACCCAGCGGCTGCTCTCCGACAAGGCCTACCTGGAGGGCGTATACCGGGCGGGGGCGGAGAAGGCCTCCTATGTGGCGGAAAAGACCCTGCGCAAGGTCTACAAAAAGGTGGGCTTTCTGGCCCGGTAACTAAAGGAGCAATTTTCCTATGGCGAGCGATCTGAATCTTCCTCTGATCGGCATCGTGGCCGCCGCTCTGGTGGTGGCCTTTCTGGTGGCGGTGATCACCACGCCGGTGGTGAAAAATCTGGCCTTTAAAATGGGCGCGGTGGACGTGCCCAAGGACAACCGCCGGATGCACGACCACCCCATCCCCCGCATGGGGGGCCTGGCCATCTTCCTGGGCTTCCTGCTCAGCGTGCTGGTGTTTCTGGATCTGAACAACCAGCTGCGGGGCATGCTGCTGGGCGCCGTCATCATTGTGGTGCTGGGCATTTTCG
This sequence comes from Flavonifractor sp. An306, assembly GCF_002159455.1. Taxonomy (GTDB): domain Bacteria; phylum Bacillota; class Clostridia; order Oscillospirales; family Oscillospiraceae; genus Flavonifractor. Next base: position 2,946 of record NZ_NFIQ01000056.1, on the reverse strand, counting down.
ACGATATCTACAGCCTGAAGGCCATGTTCAAGTTCTGCGTGCAGATTGCCGCCGCCCTGGTGGCGGCAATCTCCGGCAACGTGATCGACACCCTGTCCAACCCCAATGTGTTCTCCCAGAACCTGTACTGGGATCTGGGCTGGCTGTCCATCCCGGTGACGGTGCTGTGGATCGTGGCCATCACCAACGCCGTCAACCTGATTGACGGCCTGGACGGCCTGGCCTGCGGCGTCTCCGCCATCGGCTCCATGACCCTGCTGGTGATCTCTCTGGCCATCAGCGACGGACCGGTGGCCATCCTGATGGCCGCCCTCACCGGCGGCTGCCTGGGCTTCCTGCCCTACAACAGGAACCCGGCCAAGATCTTTATGGGGGACACCGGCTCCACCTTCCTGGGCTTTATCCTGGCGGTGGTGTCCATCCAGGGCCTGTTCAAGCTCTATACCATCATTTCCTTCGCAGTGCCCTTCCTGATGCTGGGCCTGCCCATCTTTGATACCTGCTTTGCCTTCATCCGGCGCATCGCCCACGGCCAGAGCCCCATGCATGCCGATCGCAGCCATGTGCATCACCGGCTCATTGACATGGGCCTGAACCAGAAGCAGGCGGTGGCGGTGCTCTACATGATCAGCGCCATCCTGGGCCTGTCCGCCGTGGTGCTCACCACCAGCGGACCGGTGAAGGCCATGCTGCTGCTGATGGCCCTGTGCTTTGCCGGGGCCATCGCCGGGCACATCTTTCTGAGCAACAACCGCAAGGAGCGGGAGAAAGAGGCGCAGGAGGAGAAGGAGGAGGAACCGTGAATCCCATTCGTGTGATGACCATATTTGGCACCCGGCCGGAGGCCATTAAAATGGCCCCCCTGGTGAAGGAGCTGCAGAGCCGGCCGGAGATTCAATCCATCTGCTGCGTCACCGCCCAGCACCGGCAGATGCTGGACGCGGTGCTGGAGATCTTCCAGCTGAAGCCGGACTATGACCTGAATATCATGGAGCCCCGGCAGACCCTGTCCACCATTACCACCAAATGCCTGCTGGGCATGGAGGGAGTGCTGGAGCAGGCCAGGCCCGACCTGGTGCTGGTCCACGGGGATACCTCCACCACCTTTGCCGGGGCACTGGCCGCTTTCTACAAGCAGATTATGGTGGGCCATGTGGAGGCCGGCCTGCGGACCTGGGACAAATACTCCCCCTTCCCGGAGGAGATGAACCGCAAGCTGGTAGGGGATATCGCCGACCTGCACTTCTGCCCCACGGCGGCCAACCGGGACAATCTGGCCCAGGAGGGCATTACCGATGGGGTGTTCCTCACCGGCAACACGGTGATCGACGCGCTGAAAACCACGGTGCGGGCGGACTACCGGTTTTCCAACCAGCTGCTGAACGGCCTGGACTATCAGGGGAAAAAGGTGATCCTGGTGACCTGCCACCGGCGGGAGAACTACGGCCAGCCTATGACCAATATCATGACCGCCCTGCGCCGGGTGGCGGAGGCCTTCCCGGAGGTGGAGCTGGTGTATCCCGTCCACCTGTCCCCGGTGGTGCGGGAGGCGGCGGACAAGTACCTGTCCGGCCATGACCGCATCCACCTGATCGACCCTCTGGACGTGGAGGAAATGCACAACCTGATGGCCCGGTGCTATCTGGTGATGACCGACTCCGGCGGACTGCAGGAGGAGGCGCCCGCCCTGGGCCGTCCGGTGCTTGTCCTGCGGCGGGAGACCGAGCGGCCGGAGGCTGTGGCGGCGGGGACGGTGAAGATCGCCGGCACCGAGGAGGAGACCATCTTCCAGATGGCCGCCGGCCTGCTTACGGAGGAACAGACCTACCACGCCATGGCCCACGCGGTGAATCCCTACGGCGACGGCCAGGCCTGCCGCCGGATCGTGGACGGGATTTTGTGGAAATTTGGCCGCCGGGACCAGCCGCCGGAGCCCTTCGGCGTCTGAGTCCGTCAGGCCGGGAGAGGAGGGCGGCGGATGGAACGGCGCAAGCGGAATATCGTGGTGGTGCTCATAGGCATCATCATCGTGGTGGCCATCCTTTCCAGCTTTGGACTGGGGATGTTTGCCCCTGACACGGCGAAAATTGTGCTGCCCTCCGCCGCGCCGTCCGCCTCTCCCGGTCAGGTGGAGAACGACGGAGTGGTTCGGGTGGATGTGACCCCCCAGACGGTGCAGAGCGTCATCGCCACCCTGAACCGGCCGGAGAGCTACGGCCGGTCGGTCACCATTCTGGATATCTGGGGGGAGAACGCCCAGGGTACCACCCAGGCCCAGGTGTGGGTGGACGGGGGCTGGACCCGCACCAACGCCACCCTGCCCGGGGGAGAGGTGCGCTGCTCCATTGTGGGGGACGGACAGGTCTGGATCTGGTACGAGGGGGAGGACGAGGTGCTGAACGCCCCGGCGGACCAGTCCTCCGCCGACCTGGAGGGTCAGCGCATCCCCACCTATGAGACGGTGCTGGACCTGGAGACGGACTCCATCGCCAGGGCGGACTATGAGGAGCTCAACGGACTGAGCTGCATTTATGTAGAGACCCAGGCCGATGAAACCGGCCATGTGGAGCGCTACTGGGTGGCGGACGACAGCGGCCTGCTGGTGCAGGCCGAGCTGCTGCAGGACGGGCAGGCGGTCTACCGCATGACCTCCGCCGCTCTGGAGCGGCCCGCACCCTCCGACGCCTCCTTTACCCTGCCGGACGGGACGGTGCTCCACGAGGCGGGCGCCTAGTCCGTCTGGTCTCCGCCGAACCCCAGCAGCAGGATCAGCCCCAGGGCGATGACCAGCTCCATATCGTCCCCATCCAGCAGCAGGAGCAGCAGAATGAGCAGCAGCAGCACGTCCCCGCTGTCCAGCTCCTCCAGCTTCAGAGACTTGAGCAAGCCGGAGAGCAGGCCCTCCTTTTTCTCCGCTTTGGCTTTCCGGCGGGGCGGGGGAGGCGG
>NZ_NFIQ01000055.1 GCF_002159455.1 Flavonifractor sp. An306 | reverse complement strand
GCCCCGATCCAGCAGCCGTTGCCCACCACCGGGGCCTTCCGGTCCACCTCCCCGATGGTGACGTTCTGGTAAATGCGGCAGTTGGCTCCGATGACGGCGTAGCGGGAGATAAACACACCGTGGAGCCCATGGGGGAGGGTGGGCTCCCCCTGGATCACCGCCCCCGGACCCACATAGCCCCCGTGGCGGTGGGCCGAGCGGTTCATCAAAAAGGTGAACAGATCCCGCAAGAACCGGCTTTTGGCCCCGCTGCGCAGCCGGTACAGCCGCCAGAAGCCCCGCAGATTGTCCCCCTTGGAGCAGTCGGTCATCCAGCCCCGCACGCTCATGCCGTTCTGCCCCCTTCCCACCAGCGGGTGAGGATACGTCCGCCCCGGTTGTCCGCCGACACCAGGCGGTGCTCCCCCTCCTCCGGCGGCGGAAGGGCGGACGCAGGCCCGGCGCAGTAGCTCAGCTGGAAGGAGCGGCCCTCCCCCTCAAAGACAAAGGGCTTTCCCCCCACGGGGTACTGGGTCAAAAACTCCAGATATTCCTCCAAAGTCAGGCCCAGGGCGGTCATGGCGACCCCGTGGGGCACCCCCACATAGCGGAAGTGCCAGGGCTCGTGGGCAATGCCGGTGACCGCCTCCTTTCCGGCGGGGTAGCGCAGGACAAAGCCGTACCGGGGGGCCAGCCGCCGGAAGGCCCCGCACACCCCGTCCTCCGGAAAGTGGGGGCGGATAAAGTCGATGTGGGGAGCGGCCAGGCCCAGGTCGATGGCCAGACCGGTCTGGTGTTCGCTGCACCCGGGCTGGGCCACATACTGCCGGGTAAAAACCTCCCCCTCCTCCGCCCAGGTCTGGTCCCAGATGGCCTGCTGCTGGGCCTGGCTGCGCCAGCCGGAGGCGGGGACGATGGCCCCCACGCCGCCCACCGCCTGGATGCAGGCTCCCAGCAGCCGGGCGGCCCGCCGCTCCAGCAGAATGTGGGGATGGGCCTCGTCCACCGGCACCAGGTCGGGAGCGGGACCGGGGGAGAGGGGATGGGCGGCGTTTACCAGAATCAGGGTGTTCATGACAGCTCCTCCGTTTCCACCATTTTGCTCACCAGTGTGGAAAAATCCAGGCCGATCCCCTTCATCATGTTGGGGTAGCGGCTGTGGGCGGTAAAGCCGGGAATGGTGTTGACCTCGTTGAACAGGAGCCCGCCCGCCGGGGTGAGGAAGAAGTCCACCCGGGCGAAGCCCTTGCAGTCCAGGGCCCGGTACACCGTTTTGGCCGCCTGCCGGACCCGGTCCGCCGTCTCCGGGGGAATGCGGGCGGGACAGTGGATGGCGGAGGTTTTCAGAGTATACTTTTCCTCGTAGTTGAAAAAGCCCTGGGACAGCTGGATCTCGTCCACCTGGCCCACGGTCAGCTCCCCGGTGCCCAGCACGGCGCACCCCACCTCAAAGCCGTCCACCGCCTCCTCCAGCAAAATCTCCCGGTCGTGGGAAAATGCCTCCTCCACCGCCCGGGGCAGCCCCTCCGGGCCGGCTACCCGGGTGATGCCGAAGGAGGAGCCCGCCCGCACCGGCTTGACGAACAGGGGGTAGCCCAACTCCTCCGCCGCCCGGCGGATGGCCTCCGGCTCCGCGCCCCAGCGGAATACCGCCCCCTTGGGGACGGGCACCCCCGCCAGGGCGGCCAGCTTGTGGGAGCGGTCCTTGTCCATGCACAGGGCGCTGGAGAGGGCGCCGCAGCCGATCACCGGCGCCCCCGCCAGCTCCAGCAGGCCCTGAAGGGTGCCGTCCTCCCCGTTTTTCCCGTGGAGCACCGGGAAGGCCCCGTCAAAGGGGAGAGCCCTCCCGCTGCCGTCCAGCAGCAGGAGCCGCCGCTCTCCCCGGTCCAGGGACAGGGTGCAGGGGACGCAATGCTCTCCCTGCCAGCGGTCCTCCGCAATGGCCTCCAGCGGGCCGGTGTAGCACAGCCACCTGCCCTGCCGGGTGATGCCCACCATCAGCGGGGTATAGCGGGTAGGGTCCATGTGGCTCAAAATACCGTGGGCCGACTGCAGCGACACCTCATATTCGGTGGAGCAGCCCCCGAACAGTACCAGAATGCGTTTCATCACCAAAACCTCCCAACGAAAAATGCCTTGTCTCGGTACACAAATGGTACCAAAACAAGGCATTTCTTGCTTTTCTTTTCCCTTGCGAGGTTCCTGCGAAATTGTGAGGAAACCCTTGCGATTTTCTTACGCGGGGCCGTTCAGGGGGAGGAGTACGGTGAAGATGATCTGCTCGTCGGCGCTTCTGGCATAGATGGCGCCGCCGTGGGCCTCCACGATCTCCCTGGCGATGGCCAGACCCAGCCCGGCGTTGCCGCTGCCGGTGCCTCTGGAGCTGTCCAGCCGGAAGAACTGCTCAAACATCCGCTCCAGTTTTTCCGGCGGGATGGTGCGGCCGGCGTTGGAGAAGGTGAGCACCACCCGCTCCCCCTCCGGATGGCCCTCTACCTGGAGGGCGCTGTCGGGGTAGGCATAGTGGCAGGCGTTGTTCAGCAGGTTGTCAAACACCCTGGCCATCTTGTCCGGATCACAGACCAGCCGGAGTTCACCGGGTAAGTCCAGGTTACAGGTCATCCCTTTTTCCCGCAGCATGGGGCCGAACTCGCTGACCACCTGCTCCAGCATCCGCCGTAAATCCACGTCCTGGAGTTCCAGTTCCAGGTGGCTGAGATTGAAGCGGGTGATGTCGAAGAACTCGTTGATCAGCTCCTCCAGCCGCTCCGCCTTGTCCAGCACCACGCCGGTGTACCGGGCCCGGGTCTCCACGGGCAGCTCCGGCTCGTCCCGCAGCAGGGTCAGGTAGCCGATGACGCTGGTGAGAGGGGTTTTCAGGTCGTGGGCCAGGTAGACCACCAGGTCGTTTTTCCGCTGCTCGGCCTCCCTGGCGGCCTGGGCGGCCCGGAAGGCCCGCTCCCGGGCCAGGTTGAGCTGGTCCTCGGCCCGCTTCAGGCCGGGAGGCAGGCGGATGGGGTCCGCCCCCGGCTGGGCCAGCTCTTCCGCCCCCGCCAGCAGCAGCTCGCTGTCCCGGGCCATTTTTCCGATAAACTGATAGCTGATGACCACCCAGCCCGCCAGCACCGCCGCCATGCCCACAAAGAAGATATAGTCCCGCACCCAGGAGAAGAGACGGTAGAGAAAGCTGCTCTCATACCAGGTGAACTGGCTGCACACCAGAAATCCCACAAAGATCAGGGCCAGTACCGCCGTCACCCAGGCCACCAGCGAGAGCAGATAGAGCCCCCAGGTGCGCAGGGCGGCCTGATGGCTCCGGCGGCGCAGCCCCTCGTTCCGCAATTGCTCAGACAACGGTGTACCCCACCCCCCACACGGTTTTGATAAACTTGGGCTTTTTGCTGTTCTCATGGAGCTTTTCCCGCAAGCGGGCGATGTGGCTCATGACGGTGTTGTTGCTGTCCATGAATTTCTCCCCCCACACCGCCTCAAACAGCTCCTCGCTGGACACCACCTGCCCCTGATGGGCGCACAGGTACCACAGGATGTTGAACTCCAGAGGGGTGAGAGCCACCTCCTGTCCGAAGAGGACGCACTTGTGGGTGGCCCTGGAGATCTGCAGGCCCCGGATGTCCAGCTCCTGGACAGGCTCCGCCCCGCCGGCGGAGTTGTACCGGGTGTACCGCCGCAGCTGGGTTTTCACCCGGGCGGTGAGCTCCAGGGGGTTGAAGGGCTTGGTGATGTAGTCGTCCGCCCCCAGGGTGAGGCCGGTGATCTTGTCCATGTCCTCCACCTTGGCGGTGAGCATGAGGATGGGGAACAGGTGCCCGCTCTCCCGGAGCTTCTGGCACAGGGTGAAGCCGTCCCCGTCGGGCAGCATGACGTCCAGAATGGCCAGGTTCACCGGATGGGCCTGCACGCAGGCCAGGGCCTGGGCCACGGTAAAGCACTTGTGTACCCGGTAGCCCTCGCTTTTCAGGTAGACCTCCACCAGCTCGGCGATGGCCCCCTCGTCGTCCACAATCATGATCTCAACGCTCATACAACTCTCCCCGGTATCCTGATCTTGTGTTCAGAATACCACAGCTCAGGGAGAAATACCACTGCCGGCGGCAATTTTGGCCTTTTTCCGGTGGTGGAGCAGCCCGCCCGCCGCAACTAGGGCCAGCAGGGCTCCCGTCCCCGCCAGGAGCAGCCAGACGGATACGTTATCCTCTTCCAGCAGGGCCACCTCCCCCTGGACGGGGGCCTGGAACACCAGATAGCTGCCGTCCAGGGTGCTGTCCGCCCGCACCCACACGCCGTTTTGCAGCAGGGCGGCAGCGGGATGCTTTGTCCCGCCGGTGTACAGCCGGAGGGTGACAGTGTCCTCCTTGCTCCCGGTGACGGTGTACTGCCAGGCCTCCACCGGGGCGGCGTCCAGCCCGGTCTGGCTGGGCAGCTCGCTCTCGCTGGTGGTGAGGGCGGCGTCAGGGGAGAAGCTCCCCTCCACCAGCAGCCGGGCCACCCCCTCCTGGTCGGCCAGGGTGGTGGTGGGCTGGGCAAACTGGGCCTGGATCACCCGGGAGCGGCGCAGGTTCCGGGTGGGGAAGTCGGGCCACTGGCCGTAGGAATCCTCCCCCTTGGGGGGAGCGGGCACCAGGCTCAGGTCCAGGTCCCCGCCGTAGGAAAAGGGCACCTCGGCCACCAGCGCCCCCTCCGACTCAAAGCGGTAGGAGAAGGTGAGAAAATCCTCCGGCAGGCCGGACAGCTGGGAGAAGGCGTCAAATGCCAGGCCTTCCACCTCCCCGGCGTAGTCCACCCCGTCCAGCCCCGCCAGCTCCTCCTGCAGGTAGCAGTTGCCCGACAGGGTCCCGGTGGCCTCGCCGGCGATGGCGCCCCGGTACTCGCCGTCCCCCTGGGCCTGCACCATGCTCCGGCAGTCGGTCAGGTCTTTCCCCAGTCCGGCCACCCCGCCCAGCCAGCTCTGGCCGTTCAGGTCCACCAGGGCGGCGCAGCGGAGGATTTTGCCCCGGGTGCGCCCGGCGATCCCGCCGCAGTAGTCGCCGCCGGTCTCCACCGTGCCCCGGGCGGCGCAGTCCAGAATGGCCCCCGCCTCGCACCGGCCGGCGATGCCGCCGCCGCACTCGGTCTTGGCGGACAGGTCCCCGTCGTAACGGCATTGGCGGATCACCGCCCGCAGGGTGGCGGTCACGTCGCTGAGCAGCTCCATGTCCCCCAGATCGAAGGTGGCCTCCGGGTCGTCTCCCAGCTCCGGGGCCACCGCCCCGGCGATGCCGCCCACGTTCACGTCCCCCTGGACGGAGGCGGAGACGGTACAGCTTCCGATGAAGCCGGGGCCCTCCTCCACCTGGTCAGTCAGGTCGTTGACGGTGACCTCCGGCTCCTCACCCAGGCCGTAGATGGCCTGGCGTACCTGCTCCAGCTGGTCCAGCATGGCCTGGGTGATGGCGTGCAGCTCCTGCCGGTCCTGGGCCGCCCCCTGGGTCATCTGGTCGGTCCGGTTCTGGATGGCGGTGAGCTGGTCATTGATGTCGTCGGCCGTGCTCTGGGCCTGATCGCCCAGGGTGTCGGTATAATGCTTCAGCAGGTCCCGGATCTGGTCGGCGGCCAGGCTCACCTGATCCAGACTGCCCGCCGCCTCCCGGGAAAACTGCTGCTCCGCCTGGAGCAGGCCGTCCAGAGCCTCGTTGAGGGTAGAGAGGGCGTCGTCCATCTCCCGGCCATTCTCCCGCAGGGTGTCGGACAGCCGGTCATAGAGACTGGACAGGGAGGCGGGCAGGCCGGCCGCCAGCCGGACGGCCTCCTGCAGGGCGCTCTCCATGGCGTTCAGGTGGCCTTTCAGATTCAGGGTGGGGAAGGGCAGCTGGAGAGCCTGCTCAAACTCCCCGGCCAGCACCAGACGGGCCACCTCTTCCACATACTGGGCCACCCCCGCCACCTCCTGCTCCAGGGCCTGCCGGTGAGAGAGGGCGGTCTGCAGCTGGCTGTGGATGGCGGAGACGGTGCGCTCCAGCTCCTCCACCGTCTTGCCAGTCTCCCGGTCGGTCTGCCGGGCCAGCTCGCTCAGGGCCTGGCGGAGCCGGTCGGACTGGTCCAGGGCGGTCTGGAGCTGGTTGCCCGCCCTGTCGTTCAGCCGGGACAGGCTGGCGCGCAGCTCATCCAGCGCGTCGCCCATATCGCCTGTGTACTGGTAGAGCTGGTCGGAGGCCTCCCGCAGGTCGGTGCCCCCCTGGGTGCCCGCCTGATAGGCCCGCTCCTGAATGGCGGCCAGGGCGTCGCCGATGGCCTGGGCGTCCTCTATTCCCCGGCCCGCCATGGAGTCCAGGGTGTCGGCCAGCCCGCCCAGCTGCTCCAGCAGGGCGCTGAGGCTGTCGTCCAGGATTTGGGCAGGAGAGGGACCGTAGGACAGGCTGGTGTAGGGCTCAAACTGGCCCACGATCCCGCCCACATCCTTGCGGCCCCGGACGGGGCCGGTGTTGGTGCAGCCGGTGATCTCCCCCGATTGCAGCCCGGCGATGCCCCCCATGTTGTAGCCCACATGCTGGTAGCCAACCTCACCGCTGTTGACGCAATTATGGATGGTGCCCCGGGACAGCCCGGCGATGCCGCCCACGCTGGTGGGGGCCTCCTGGTCGGGGCTGACGTTCACCGCGCCGGTGTTGGAGCAGTCCTGGATCAGCCCCAGGTTCTGCCCCGCCACCCCGCCGGCGTTGGTCACGCCGGTCACCAGGGCGGAGCTGGTACAGGAGAGCAGGCTGCCCTCCGCCTCATTGCTCCCCACCAGGCCGCCCACGTTCTCCTGGCCGGAGACGGTGCCGGCGGCGGCGCAGCGGCGGAGGGTTCCGTGGTTCTCCCCGGCCAGCAGGCCCACCGAGGCTGCGGTGCCCTGGGGGGAGAGGTTTCCCTCCACCGTCAGGTCCTCCACCACCGCGCTGGCGGTGAGGGTGCGGAACAGGCCCACCCTGGAGCCCTTGCCGGTGACGGACAGGCCGGAAATGGTGTGGCCATTGCCATGGAAGGTGCCCTGGAAGATGGGGATGGGGGCAAAGCTGCCGTCCAGCTCCAGGTCGGCGGTGAGCTCTGCCGTCACCCCCTGGGACCAGGTATCCTTGGTGCACAGCTGGGCAAACCGGGCCAGGTCCTGGGGGGTGGCGATGGAAAAGACCTCCTCCGCCGCCCGGGCCGGCAGCAGGGCGGCCAGCAGGGCCAGGGCGGTGAGCAGGGAAAAAAGTCGTCTGCGCTTCATGGTGTATGTTCCTCCTGCTGGGACAGGTCCAGCTCCTGATAGTTGCTCTCGATCACGGCGTCCACGCTGCCGTGGAGCACCCCCTTGAATTCGCCGTCCACAAAACCGGACACATGGCCCCGGATGTGGCCGTCCAGCCGCATGGTACCCTTGTTGAACCGCTGGGCCCGGTCCCGGTTGAGGGTGATGGCGGTGTGCTCAATGAGGGCGTCTCCCAGCAGGAGCAGCTGGGGCAGCACGGTCATCACCAGGATGATGGAGGTGACGGTGCCCCGGCCCAGGGTCTGACCCACCGAGCCGATGGTGGCGTCGGTGGAGATCCCCCCGATGAGGAAGCCCGCCACCGCCATGATGGTGCCCGAGGTGAGGATGGTGGGGAAGCTCTGGCTCAGGGCCTCCACCACCGCCTGTTTCCGGTCCATGAGGGTTTTCAGCTCCAGGTAGCGGTTGGTGATCACGATGGCGTAGTCGATGGTGGCACCCATCTGGATGGAGCTGACCACCAGGTAGCTGAGGAAAAACAGGTTGGTGTCGGTCAGCACCGGCACCGAGAAGTTGAGCCAGATGGACCCCTGAATGGTGAGTACCAGCAGGATGGGCAGTCCGGCGGACTTGAAGGTGAACAGCAAAATCACCATGACGAACAGGGCGGTGAGGATGCTGATTTTCAGGTTGTCCCGGGAAAAGGAGCTGGCCAGGTCCAGGGCGTTGGTGGAGTTGCCCACCAGAATGACGTCGTCTCCGTACTCGTCCTGGGCGATGGCCCGTAGCTGCTCCAGCAGGGTCTGGGCCTCCTCCCCCTCGGTGGGCACGTCGGCGATGAACACCAGCCGGGACCAATGCTCTCCCCGCAGCTGCTCCAGGCCCACGTCCAGCTGCTCCTGCAGCTCATCCACCTTCTGGGCCTGGTCGGCGGTCAGGGATACCACCCCCTTGTCCTTCTGTTCCAGCAGGAACTCGAATACGTCGATGAGGGGCACGGCGTAGTCGTCGGGGTCCTGGAAGATGGCCCCGTACTCCTCCACGCTGAGGCCGTAGGCCTGATAGAGCAGCCGGGCCAGCTCGATGTCCACCCCTGCCAGCTCGGAGAACTGCCGGGGGGTCATCTGGTCGGTGAGCATCCGGCCCTCCTCCACCTCGATATTGGCCAGACCGGTGGCCTGGGTGACCTGGGGAATCTGGGCCGCCCGCTCCAGGATCCGGCCCTCCTTCTCGTAGTCCCCCCGGGGCACCAGAACAGCGATGGTGTTGCTGGCGCCGAAGGTGTCGGCCACCTTCTCGTCGGCGATGCGCCAGTCGGGCTTGTTGTCAAAGTCGGTGTCGTTGGCGTCGAATACGTAGTCGCACCGGGCGGAGAGCACCGCCCCCGCCACCACCGCCACCAGGAAAATGGGGGGCAGGACAAACCGCAGCCGCACCACTCCCTTGCCCCAGAAGTTGATTTTGGGCACCAGATCCCGGTGACGGGTGTGGTCGATGGCCCCGCTGAACAGCATCAGCAGGCCGGGCATCAGCAGAAAGACGCACAGCATGCTGCACAAAATGCCCTTGGACAGGACGATGCCCATGTCAAAGCCGATGCGCAGCTGCATGAGCATCAGGGCCACCAGTCCGGAGATGGTGGTCAGGCTGGAGGAGGAGATCTCCACAATGGCCTTGCTCAGGGCGGCGATGTCGGCCTCCCGGGGGTCCAGGCCGTTGTCCCGCTCCTCCATGTACCGGTGGCAGAAGATGATGGCGTAGTCGATGGCCAGGGCCAGCTGGAGCACCACCGCGATGGAGTTGGTGATGAAGGAGATGGTGCCGAAGATAAAGTTGGTGCCCATGTTGAGGATTGCCGCCGCCACAAAGACGATGAGGTAAACCGGCACTTCCATGTAGCTCTTGGAGGTAAACAGCAGCACCACCACAATCACCGCCGCGGCGATGGCCAGGATCACCGTCATCTCCTTCTGCAGGGAGGCCGACTCGTCCCGGCCGATCTGGGTGGAGGGGTAGACGTCGTAGCCGTCCAGCACCTGGAGGACCTGTTCCATGGCGGCCACGGTGGCGGGATCGGTCTCCTCCCCGTCAAAGGAGAGGGTGAACAGGGCGGCGGAGTCCTTGTAGTGGGCCTGGGTGTCGTCAAAGACCACCTGGGACACGCCGGGTACGGCGGCGAGCTGGTCGGCCAGCTCCCGGGCGGTGTCGTAGCTCACATTGGATACCATCACGTTGGCCGAGCCCAAGGTGATAAACTCCTCCTCCATAATGGTCAGCCCCCGGCGGGTCTCGGTCTCCGGCGGCAGATAGGAGGTGATGTCGTTGTTTACCTGTACCTTGTTGATGGAGGCGGCGGAGAAGAGAACCGCCGCAATGAATACCAGGTAAAAGGCCTTGCGCTTATCTACGATAAAGCGGGCCAGCTTGGTGATGGCGCTTTCGGTTGATTTCTGTTCCATGGCGGACCTCACAAAATGGGAATAAATTGTTCCAGGTTGGCCAGCAGGTGGTCCACGGGGAGGGGCTGGCTGCTGCTCAGCCACCAGCGGATCAGGGAGAGCATAGCTCCGGTGTAGAAGTGGGCGGCCACCTGGGGGTCCATGGAGGGGGAGGCCTCCCGGAACCGGGGCTCGGAAAACAGGCGGCACAGCTCCTGGGCGGCGCAGTCCTCCAGGGCGTGAACCTGTACATCCGCCCCGCTGTTGAGGCAGGCGCGGTAGAGCTCCCGCCGGCTGGCGAAAAAGGTAAAGGCGTTCCGGGCCGCCGCCATCAGGTACTCTCTGGGGGTGCGCTCGGGGTACTGGGGCTGGCAGGTGGCGATGCACTCCCGCTCCAGTCCCTCCAGCAGGTAGCGCAGCAGCTCCTGCTTGTCGTTGAAGTGGGCGTAAAAGGTGGTGCGGTGGACCATGGCCCGGCCGCAGATGTCCACCACCGACAGCTCCTGAAAGGGTTTTTCCACCAGCAGCTGGGCCAGCGCCTCCACCAGCAGCCTGCGGGTTTTGCGCTGGCGCAGGTCCAAATGGGTTTCCATAGGAATTCCTCCTTGCTGAGCGTGGAGCTATCATACCGCTGTAAACTACATTTGTCAAGATAATATACAGATGTAGATTAAAAGGGAAAGCTGGCCCCTTGACAAAGGGGGAGCCAGGTGGTATAATCATGGTGAAATTACTGTATTTTTTACAATAGTTATTTTATCAGTAGAGGAGCGGATGGACCATGATCCAGAGCAGCTATCGGAAGCGGTTTTCCCGCCTGGTGCGCTGGCGGCTGCCCAGAGCGGAGGCGGAGGGGGTTCTGGCGGATTATGAGGAGATCTTCGCCCACCACCGGGGGGAGGATGACGCCGCCCTTACCCGGAGCCTGGGGGAGCCCCGGCAGGCGGTGGGGCTGCTGACCCAGCCGGGGGCCTACCGACGCTGGCTGGCGGCCTTTGCCTGGATGGCCTTCTGCCTGCTGCTCCCCCTGGTGCTGCTGCTGCGAGGTCAGTTCTGGAGCCAGCCCACGGCTCTGATGGCCGGGCTGCTCCTGGCGGGCATGGCGGTCTCCCTGGCGCAGTTCCGGCCCCGAGCGGGAAGGGGACCTATGCCCCGGGGCCTCCGCCCCGCCCTGGCGGGGCTGGCGGTCCTGCTGACGGCGGTGGGCTGGGTGCTGGGCTGCCTGTTTACCGAAGCCTGGACCAGCTGGCCGGCGGAGTGGTATGGGCTGACCGCCCAGTGGGTCCTGTGCCTGACGGGGGCGGCGGGGGCCGCCGCCGGCCTGCTGGGGGTGGTGAAGGCCCGGCTGGACGACCGCCGCTGGAGCGCCCTGTACATCCTGGGCCTGACGGCGGTGACGGTATGCGTGCTGATCCTGGCCTTTCTGACCAGACTGGACAGCGCCTCCGGTGGGGCGTGGGCGTCCTATGCCCTTCCCTGGGGCCTGCTGGGGGCGGCGGGTCTGGTGGGAACGGGGGTGGCCCTGTGCTGAAAAAGGACCTCATTCAGCTGTGCCTGCTCCATCTGCTGGCAGGGGAGGACCTGTACGGCTATGAGATCCTCCGCCGGGTCCATGAGAGCTTTCCTGACACCCAGGAGAGCGCCGTCTACGCCCTGCTCCGGGGCCTGTGCAAAGAGGGGTATACCCGGCAGTACCAGGGGGAGACCTCGGAGGGGCCCGCCAGGAAATATTACCGCCTCACCCCGGCGGGGGCGGAGAAGCGGGACGACCTGCTGGGACAGTGGCGGCGGCTGCGGGACGCTCTGGCAGAGCTGGGCGTGGAGTGAGAAGAACCTTCATTTCGTTGCCATGGCAACGGAATATTACCTCCAAAAGGGGTATACTGAACACAGAAAAGGACCTGAGGAGGCGAATCGGATGGAAGTTCTGCGCAATCTGCCCACCGGGGAGCCGGAGCAGCTGGCCGGGCTGATCACCGTCCAGCCTGGGCGGGTGGTCAGCATGGCCATGAGCCGGAGCCAGCGCTGTCAGATGACCCTGCTGGCCTTTGGCGACGGGGAGAGCGTCAGCGAGGAATGTTATTTTGGCGATACGCTCTACTATGTGCTGGAGGGCGGCCTGTCCGTTACCCTGGAAGGGGCGGTCCGGCAGCTTCGGACGGGGGACTGCCTGGCGGTGCCCGCCGGGACCAGCCACGCCGTGGCCGCTCCCGAGAGCTGCAAGCTGCTGCAGATTACCCTTTCGTAACAACAAGGAGGAAGCGAATATGGAAGCCCTGATCAAAAACGTACCCCACGCCCAGCCCTTTGCCCTGAGCCAGCAGGTGGACTACCAGCCCGGCAAGGTGGTCAGTCTGACCCTGGCCCAGCAGCCCGGCGTGGGGATCACCCTCTTTGCCTTTGACGCCGGCGAGGCCATCAGCACCCACGCCGCCGGAGGCGACGCCATGGCCACCGTGCTGGAGGGCACCGCCCGGATCACCATTGACGGCGTGCCCTATACCGTGAACGCCGGCGAGGCCATTGTCATGCCCGCCGGGATTCCCCACGCCGTGGAGGCGGTTACCGCCTTCAAAATGTACCTGGTGGTGGCAAAGGCGCCCAATATTTGATTGAAAAAGCCGCCCTCCGCACCCCTGCTTTGCAGAAAAAGTCCGGCCTATGGGACATGGCATCCGGTATAATAGAGACAGAAACAGACAAGGGGGGCTGTGTGATGACGGTATCTGAATTTCAGAGCAGGTGTAAAAAGAGCGCAAAGACCATTCACAGCTGGCTGCGGCAGGGGTATCTTCCCGGCGCGGTGCAGGATCCGGCCACAGGGGAGTGGGACATTCCGGAGCACGCCAGGGAGCCCTACACCGGGACCCGGGCCAAGACGGCCCGGGCCATCTGCGCCAGCATGGTGCAGGCGGCCAACAGACGCCAGCACATTGTCCCGGCCCTCTACCACCTGGACCCCTCCGAGTTTGAGGGCTACATAGACGCGCTGGTGGACGCGGACCTGCTCTGCCGCCGCACGGTGGACGGCGTGACCTATTACGACGCCACCCTGAAGGGCCAGGAGTACGCCTCTCTCTCAGGGGACAAGCTGAAAAAGCTGGTGGGCGAGTGCCTGTCCACAGCCGTGGTGGCCATCGTAAAGGGGTGTACCTCCGCCGTGCTGGAGGCCGGTCTGGGAAAGGTGATCTGAAGCAAAAAGCCCTCATAGCCAAATTGGCTATGAGGGCTTTGGTTTGTCTCAGGGGCCTTTGCGGACTTTGCACACCAGCTGGGTCATGGTACCCATGGGGCAGCACACGCACCAGGTCCGGGGCCGGAACAGAAGCATCAGCACCAGTCCCAGCAGGGTGGAGGTGAGCATCACGCTGTAAAAGCCGAAGGCGAACTGGGCGACCCAGGCGGGCACGCCTCCGTGGTAGGCCCAGCTCCAGGGCACCCGGAAGGTCCACAGCAAAGTGACCGCCTCGCCCAGATTTCGGGCCTGGGAAAAGACCAGATAGGTGGTAAACAGCATATTGCCGAACATCACCAGGAAGAAGATGAGAAAGCCGTACCGGAAGGCGTTGCTCCGCAGCCAGCCCGGGGCCGGCAGCCGGCGGGACAGGCTCAGCCGGCCCCCCAGCAGCTCAAAGAGCTGGCCCCGGCCGCAGTAGCGGTTGCAGTAGGCCTTCCCCTTTCCAAAGATGGACAGCAGCAGTGGGATGAAAAAGCACAGCAGGCCCAGCCAGGCAAAGAGGATGTTGAAGAAGCCGAGAATCAGATAGGCGGCTGAGAGGACCCACAGCCAGTCGTACCAGTGCTTTTTCTTCATAACTGCTCCTCTCTGGATACCAGGGTGATGATCTCGGCGGGGCAGACGGCGGCGCATTTGCCGCAGCCCACGCACCGCCCGGCGTCCACCTGGGTGTAAAGGCCCCGGTAGACCGTCACAGCCCCCAGGGGGCAGACCTTGGCGCAGCAGCCGCAGGCCACGCACCGCTTCTGGGGCAGCTGGGCCAGCTTACGCGCCATGGCTGTCCTCCCCGATGGGGATGCCGCAGGGATGGGTGGGGGCGGCGTCGTGGACCCGGTCCCGGGCGGCGTAGGACCAGAACCGCCAGCCGCCGGAGAGGTTGGAGCACCGGAAGCCCCGCTGGCTCAGGATCCGGCAGGCCAGATAGCTGCGCAGGCCGCTGACACAGTTGACATAAATCTTTTTGGAGGGATCCAGCTCGCCCAGCCGCTGCCGCAGGCTGTCCAGGGGGATGTGGATCACGTCCGGGCGCATCAGTCCCTGCTGGGCCACCTCGTCCGGGGTGCGCACGTCCAGCAGGATCATCGAGCCGTCGTCGGGCAGACCGGCCACCTGATCCCAGTGGTGCTGCTCCACCAGACCGGCGCGGAGGTTTTCGATGACGTACCCGGCCATGTTCACCGGGTCCTTGGCGGAGGAGTAGGGGGGCGCGTAGGCCAGGTCCAGGTGGGTGAGCTGCTGGGCGGTCAGGCCCGCCCGGACGGCGGTGGCCATCACGTCAATGCGTTTATCCACCCCGTCGAAGCCCACGATCTGGGCCCCCAGGATCCGGCCGGTGGCCGGGTCGAACAGGGTTTTGACCGTCATGTTCTGGGCTCCGGGATAGTAGGCCGCATGGGAGGCGGAGTAGGTCACCACCTTGTCATAGGCCACCCCGGCGGCCTTGGCGGACCGCTCGTTGAGGCCGGTGGCGGCGGCCGTCATACCGAAGAGCTTGAGGATGGAGGAGCCCTGAGCGCCGGAATAGCTCTGGTCCAGGCCGCAGATGTGGTCGGCGGCAATCCGGCCCTGCCGGTTGGCCGGTCCCGCCAGGGCTACCAGGGCTTTCTGGCCGGTGACGATGTGGGTGAGCTCCACCGCGTCGCCCACGGCGTAGATGTCGGGCTGGGAGGTGCGCATGTGGTCGTCCACGGCGATGGAGCCCTTCTGCCCCAGGGTGAGCCCCGCCCGGCGGGCCAGGTCGGACTCGGGGGCCACGCCGATGGCCAGGATCACCAGGTCGGCGGCCACCGGCGGCTGATCGCCGATGAGGGTCTCCAGCTTGCCGTCCTGCCGGCGGAAGCCGGTGACGGCGGTGCTCAGCCGCAGGTCCAGCCCCTGGCCCCGCAGGTAGGAGTGGACCTCCCCCGCCATGTCTTTGTCCAGGGGGAGCAGCACCTGGTCGTCCAGCTGGATCAGGGTGGTGCGCACTCCGGCGTGGATCAGGTTCTCCGCCATCTCCAGGCCGATGAAGCCGCCGCCCACCACTACGGCGGACCGGGGCTTCTTCTCCTCCAGGAAGGAGCGGATACGGAAGGTGTCCTCCACGGTGCGCAGGGTGAAGATGCCGTCCAGGTCGATGCCCGGCAGGGGGGGCCGGATGGCCTTGGCGCCCGGGGAGAGGAGCAGCTTGTCGTAGGACTCGGTGTACTCGCTTCCGTCCTCCAGCCGCCGGACGGTGACGGTGTGGGCCTCCGGCTGGATGGAGAGGACCTCGTGCTTCACCCGCACGTCGATGTTGAAGCGGGCCCGGAAGCTCTCCGGGGTCTGCAGGGTCAGGGCCTCCCGGTCCTGAATGGTGCCTCCGATGTAATAGGGCAGGCCGCAGTTGGCGTAGGACACATAGCCGGTGCGCTCCAGCACGATGATCTCGGCCTGCTCATCCAGGCGGCGCAGGCGGGCGGCGGCGGTGGCGCCTCCGGCCACCCCTCCGACAATGACGACTTTCATGGCGTTCTCCTCCTCACAGATTTAGGTCTCCAGGGGGCCCCGGTATCCGCCGATTCCCCCCAGGTTGGTGGCTTCATAGCCCTTGCGCTTCAGCCAGGCGCAGGCCTGAGCGCTGCGGGCCCCGCTGAGGCAGTAGGCAAAGACCGGCTGGCTTTTCGGCAGGTTCACCCCGCCCAGCCGGTCCAGCGGCAGGTTTTTGGCGCCGGGCACATGTCCGGCCCGGTATTCCTCCGGCGTCCGCACGTCCAGCAGAACGGCGTCGGGGGTCTCCTTCCACCGCTCCAGGCCCTCTTCCAGGCTGGGACGGCGGGCAAAAAAGTCAAACAAGCCCATCAGGCTTCCTCCTTTGTTTGGGACAGATACAAACGGCGGGCCGTCTCCGGCTCCCGGTCTCTTGTGAGATCAGGATACCAGAAACGGTCCGCCGCTTCTGTGACAATATCACTTTTCCCGCAGGCTGTCCCCCGCCAGCCGCTCCAGACCCCGCCGGTCCAGCAGCCGTACCCCGCCCCGGCCCAGCTGCACCAGGCCCTCGGACTGGAAATACTTCAGCATCCGGGTCACCACCTCCCGGGCGCTGCCCAGGTGGCGGGCGATCTGGTCGTGGGTGAGGGAGAGGGTTTCCGTACCGGCCAGCCGGCCCTCCTCCACCAGAAAGGCGGCCAGGCGGCTGTCCAGCTTCTTGCTCAGGATCTGGTCCATCAGCCACATCACGTCGGAGAACCGGCCCGCCATCAGCTGGTTGGTGAAGTTGGACACCGGCACCGAGCTCTCCATCAGGGAGCGGTATACCGGGGCGGGGAGGAGCAGGGCCCGGGTGTCCTGCCGGGCCTCCACCATCACGTCGAATTGGATGTCCCGCATGGCGCAGGAGGCGGAGAAGAGGCACAGCTCGCCCGGAAAGAGGCGGTAGAGGGTGAGCTCTTTCCCCTCGTCGGTGAGGAGGTAGGCCCGCAGCTGCCCTTCCAGAGGCAGGATCAGACCGGTGCAGTCCTCGCTGCCCCCGGAGATCAGGGTGCCCTGGGGGAAAAACCGCTCCGTTACAGCTTGGGACAGGGTATCCCGCTGGGCCTGGGTGAGCTCCCCCCAGAAAGGGAGATAGGGACCGATATCCACGTGTGTTCCTCCTTTTCGCCCGGAGCCTCCGTGGCATGATTCCGCGGCGGCGTGCCATCGCGGCCCGGTGGCCTGGCAGTGGGATTGAATCTTTATGTTATAAAATATTATAGCACGCTTCGCCGTTGGATTCAAAACGGACCGGGAAATATTTTGCGAGAAGCTGGAAAACATGTAAACGCCCCGAAAAGAGAGCGGTGGCAAAAATGAAGGCCAAGGATATGGAATGGCCGCCCTGTTCCACATGAGAAAGTCCGTTCTCAACAGAGTATTGAGAACGGACTTTTTTCTCATATAAGGATTGTATTTCAATATTTGCTGCCATTCCCGCTGGCAGAAACACAGGCTTTGCTGTCCTTTCT
The DNA here is from genome assembly GCF_002159455.1 of Flavonifractor sp. An306. Taxonomy (GTDB): domain Bacteria; phylum Bacillota; class Clostridia; order Oscillospirales; family Oscillospiraceae; genus Flavonifractor. Next base: position 8,284 of record NZ_NFIQ01000055.1, on the reverse strand, counting down.
TTCGCCAGTGTACCCTTGATTCTTGCCTCCGGTCACTTGGAAGGTATTGAGCAGATTTTTCATCATATTGGCCTGACTGCTGAGCTGCTCACTGGCTGCGGCGCTTTGCTCTGAAGTGGCGGAGTTGGTTTGAACCACAGCGGAAATCTGGTCGATGCCCACAGAGATCTGGGAGATGGCATCCGCCTGCTCCCGAGAGGCGTGGGCAATCTTTGCGATCATGTCCAGAATATGCTCCGAGACTGCCGCCACGTCGTTGAAGGCGGCGTCCGTGCGCTTGGCGATCTCCTCGCCGTGGGAGACATGCTGGAGAGAGTTCCGGATCAAACCTGTGGTTTCCCTGGCGGCATCGGCTGATTTCTGAGCCAGACTGCGCACTTCATCGGCCACTACAGCGAACCCCTTGCCGGCATTGCCTGCCCGGGCGGCTTCCACTGCGGCGTTCAGTGCCAGAATGTTGGTTTGGAAGGCGATGTCATCGATAACCTTGATGATGTTTTGAATATTGTTGGATGCCTGGGCGATCTCCTTAATAGAGACGAGGAGCTGCTCCATCTCCTCCTTACTTTTTTTAACAATTTCTCTGCTTTCCTGTCCCATCTGATCCGCCTGCTGGGAAAACGCCGCGGCGTCAGAAATTGTGGTTGGATATATCGGCAATAGCGGCGGAGAGCTCCTCCACACTGCTGGCCTGTTCTGTGGCGCCCTGCGCCAGGGCCTGGGCCCCATCGGCCACCTGCTCCGCACCTGTGCTCACCTGGGCGGCGGAGGTCTCCAGCTCGCCCAACGTGCCTCTCATTTTCTCTTGAAACCGCTCAATGGAAGACTGTATGTGGGCAAAATCGCCACGGAACTGAATGGGGCACTCATAGGTAAAATTGCCGAGAGAGAACTCGGTCATGCCTTTGTCGATGGTATCGATATAGTTGGCCAGTTCCTGAAAGGAAAAATTCAGCTGCTGAGCCAGTTCGCCAAATTCGTTGCTGCCATGATAATCCACATGAACCTTCAGATTGCCCTCGGACAATCCTTCGGCGGCGGTGCAGATATTGCTTACCGCTTTGGTAATCCTATCCGTGGTTTTTAGCGCCACCGCCAGACCGAACACCAGGGCCAGTGCAAAGACCACCCCCAGCACAACCATATATATGTTGAGCATCACCAGAATACTCTGCTCCTGCTTGGCACGCTCCTGGGTGGTGACGGAGTCAATCTCCTGGGCGATGCTGGCCAGTTCGGTCAGGGCAGGGGAGCACTCATCCAAAATCGTCCGCTTGGCCAGTTCCCAGTTTCCGCTCTTGGCCTCGCTGATGACCTCCTGGGCGATGTCAAACCAATTCTGGAAAGCGGCTTCGTACCGCTGGGCCAGCCCGTCCTGTGTGCCGTGGGTATCCTTGAAGATTTGAACCTGCTCCTCAATGATCTGGAGGTTGTTGTTGATGCTGGATTCAAAGGCTGGGATCTCTTGGGGATTCTCCGCCAACACCATTTCCCGGAGATTTCGGCCTGCTGTGTTGGCTGCGATTCGGCAGTCTTTGACGGCGCTGTCCGCATTCAAGACCTCATTGACCAGTACATCTGTATTCCGCTTGGTGTTTTGCAGCCCTAGAATGCCGGTCAGAGCGATGATCCCCGCGAGGGCGATCAGTATAGAGAATATGGTCAGGAGATACGGTTTTAGTTTTATCTTATTAAACATGCTGAATGCTCCTTTTATCCATATCAATTTATAATGAAAAAAAGGTACAACTGCCTGGTGCGAGCGAAACCGTTCCCTGGGGCTGTAGCTCCGGCACAAGTTCAGGGAGACCGCAATTGCCTGAAATGGTTAATTCTGTTCCGTTCAGCAGCATCGCGGAAGAACGCATTGTTTGGGCGTGCAGCGTGTAGCGCAGGGCTTTTTGGGGAATCGTCACGGAAATGGCGTCCGTGAGCGAATTGTTGATGATCAAATAGACCACCCCGCAGGCTCCGTCTTTTCGGGAGTGGCAGTAAACATGGACATTTTCCCGGTTGAGTTCCCTGCAATCATATACGGCACTTCCCATCAGCCGGTTCCAGAGCAGGGCGGCGAAGTAATTGGGGCGGGGCAGAAAGGTGCCGTGTTCCAGAAAGCCATAGTCGGAGGAGGCCAAGGTGTTGTGGAAAATAACGCCATCGGTGATGGTGGCATAGCTGCCCAGCTCGTTCAGCGTACGCAGAACGTCCAGATACGTGGAGGCCCAGGTATCCCCGCCTCCGCCGGCGTCGCCGGATTCCGTGACCCACATCTGTCCGCCGGGGACGAACCTGTCCCTGAGCGCTGCATGGGCTCTGGCGCAGTCCGGAGCCACAGCCAGGTATGGGTCGCTGTGGGCCAGATGGCTGGGCCAGTGGGCGGCCGGCAGGACCCCGGCGATCCGCTCGGAAATCCCATTGTAATAGTGATAACTGAACACATCCAGGGGGATTTGCGTGCCTGCCAGCAATTCTTCCGTGGTGCAGGTCTTGGTCATACTGGCAATTCCGGCCCCGAACCCTTTGCTCTCCGGGCCTGCGGCAGCAGGATCCCCGGTGGTGCATGGGCCGACCAGGAGACAGTTGGGATAATTGGCCCGAACCCATCTATATAGAATATCCTGATCCCGGGCGTAATCCGCGGCGGTATAACCCTGGGGGGCGCCGGACAACTCCAGCATATTGGGCTCATTCATAAATTCTATGGCGTCAATGTCTCTGTTATGCCGATGGCTGAAGTCAAAGATTTTCTTTGCCTGAGTCAGCTCCAGCGGTCCCCCATGAGGGTGGTCGCCGGCGCAGTTGCTTACAGAGATCAGCAGCTTGGCACCCACATAAGCCGCAAAGTCCAAAACTCCCATCCACTGTTCACGGGTCAGGACATTGCTATAACCAGCGGGAGCCTTTCCTCCGGTCACACCCTTGAAGTCGTAATAGGTTTTTGTGGCCCACGTGCCGGATACACGGATCCAGGCAGGGCCAAGGGCTTTGGTAAGCGCCCGCAGCCGCTTGTTATACAGGTCAATGGGGGGATAATGCTCCATCAGCTCAGGCATGGCGGTCACATCGGTGAACGATGTGACCGAAGGAAATTCCGCTGTACCGGCAATCTGTTCTCTGGTGTAGGACTTCCAGAAGGTTCCGCCGGTTACCTCGGTCATCTCAATGTTATAGGACATAAGCCGTTTGTCCACATGGCGGATCAGACGGTTGGGATGAACAGTCAAATGGATGCCTTCTTCTGAACATTGGTTTTCACTTTTCATACCTTTACACACTCCTTTGCTTGAGGACGATTGACATCCTCCTTGACAAGCCGGTACAAAGCTGCGGCCAGAGGAACGCACAGCAGCATTCCCGGAATCCCCATCAGGCCGCCGCCCAGCGTGACGGCTGTCAGCACCCAGATGGCCGGGAGTCCCAGGGAGGAGCCGACGACACGGGGATAAATCAGATTTCCCTCCAGCTGCTGCAATATGACGATGAAAATGAGAAAAATAATTGCCTTAGCAGGCGAAACTGTAAGGATCATAAACGCGCCCACGCCTGCGCCAATGTAGGCGCCCGCCACAGGAATCAGAGCGGTAAAGGCAATGACGGCACCTGTCATAGTGGCATAAGGCTCTTCTCCTTTCGCCTTTTTGCGGAGAATGGCTACAACCAAATCAAAGATACCTACGCCCACCAGCACCGCACCGGTGAAGAGCCATAGAACTTCTGTGGATGCAAAGGGATTGCAGAGAACCACAATGGCGCATATCAGGGAAAGAACCGCATTGACTGCGGCCCAACTCCATCTGCTGTTTTTTAAGCGGATCATGTCAATGGAAAGCTGAATTTTGCTGATTCCGGTTATTAAAATGAGAGCCCCATATACGATAGTCAATGCGGGAAATGCGGCAAGGAACCATTCCCATTGCATCACGCAAAACACGCCGGCCAGAACAGAGATAAGGCCTTTGGTAAGCAACTGTCCCAAGGCTGCAGTCTCTGCATCTGTCCTGAAATAGGTTCCGGCTTGAACAAGGCCCAGTACGATCAGCACGATACCGGTTCCTATGATGACCGTAGAAGTAAATCGAATTGGATCAAGCAGAAGTAAGATGCCTGTGATCAATTCTACGATGCATAAGACAAAGGCGGTTGCAGATTCTTTGAATGATTTCATAAAAAGTCCCTCCAAATCAAATCGGTTTTGATGGAACGACTGCAGCGGAACCCTCTGTGCCGCTGCAGTCAGCCGCAGAAGTCAGAGAAAATGGATATGCTGCCCTTGTGCGCGCCCTGGTTGAGCGCTTCATAAATTTGATTCCCATAGAGAAAGCGGGACTGTCCCATGGACAGCCCCTCCTGGAAGATCATTGCCGTTTTCATGCTGATGTGAGATAATGCGGTGGGAGTCCGGTGGGCGTATGGCATCAGCAGATGAAAGCGGGTGAAAGGTCAAGCGAAAATCCCCCTTATCTGCTGTATGCGAGAAGTATTGTAATCAAAAAAGCAGATCGTTTCATTAGGCAAAGCCCTGCTCGCGTTACACTTTTCCTCAGTTCCATTGTTAGTGTTACATTTTGGGACAAAAGCGGTCGTTTGTCCCAAGCTTGTGGGGAGAGAATTCTTGACAAAGATCCCCTTTCTGTGTAAGGGGAAACGAGCGCTTGAATGTGAGAGGTTGTACAGAACAAATTGGGACACAAAGGCGGATTTGTCCAAAGGCGAAATGCGGAATTGAGTTGAGAATTTTTTTGCGATATGATATACTGGCCATCATGTAGGGGAGTAGTCAGCACTTTGGTGTGATGATGCCAACATACCGGAAATTTCCTGGTATTATCTTAAATGACGAGACTTATCTGTTCTGGCAGGTAAGTCTCTTTTTTTACCTGCCGGTTCCATTTCTTTGAGAGAAAATGTGGAGGTTGGGGGACTTATGACCATTTCAGGCGGTGTTTCCATGGATGCCTTTGCCATCGCAATCTGCAAAGGTCTTTCTGTGGCTGGTATAAAAATTGGAACTTACAGTGGGCATTTGCGGATATGAGGAAAGACTGTGCATGGCAGATTCCAATATTACAAAGCGGGCATTGGCAACTTCCTTGAAAGAACTGATGGCGGAGCAGCCCTTTGAGAAGATCAATGTGGCGCAGATCTGCGAACGCTGCAATATGAACCGAAAGAGCTTTTACTATCACTTCAAGGATAAATACGACCTTGTAAATTGGATTTTTGATACAGAATTTATTGAACTTCTCAAGCATGAAAATTTGAACGCCAGCTATACAGAGCGCCGGGCCTTTATTGAAAAGAACTGCCGATATTTTTACCAGAACCATTCCTTCTACCGCAAAGCCCTGCAGATCAAGGGGCAAAATTCTTTTAGCGATCACTTTCGGGAATATATTCGGCCGTTTATAGCAGAGCGTATTTCCAGTTTGTTTGGAGGGGAACAAGTAGACGAGTTTATTTTGGACTTTTTCGGCAATGCGGTGATATGCACCATGGAGCGCTGGCTACGTGCCAAAGAATGTATGCCGCCGGAGCAGTTTGTGGAAAAACTCAAGAGGCTTACAGAAAAGTGTGCGCATTCGATTTGTCAGGAGATACCTCAGACAGAGCAAGGAAAAATCCCCCAGACAAAAGGGCAATGACGTAAGGACTCCGCTTGGTGATCATAAAGCGTATCATTGGAGGAAGAGGAAATGTGGTGGTTAGTGGCGGCGATTTTATCATCCGTTTTTGCGGGCTTAACTGCCATCCTCGCAAAATGTGGAATCAAAAAAACGGACCCTGATCTTGCGACCGCTATACGGACAGTCATCGTGTTGGTGTTTTCCTGGCTGATGGTTTTTGTGGTTGGCTCCGCCGGAACCATCACGCGGATCAATTCAACTTCGCTGCTGTTTTTGATATTGTCCGGGGCTGCGACAGGCGCTTCTTGGATGTGTTATTTCAAGGCGCTGTCTGTTGGGGATATCAACAAGGTCGTTCCCATTGACAAATCCAGCACGGTCCTCTCCGTCCTGCTGGCAATCATTTGCTTTGGAGAGACAGAACATCTTTTCATCAAACTGCTCAGCACGCTCATCCTTGGCGCCGGAATCGTTTTGATGGTGGAGAAAAAGGAAAGCAGCAGGGAGAGTACGGATCATACATACATTTTCTATGCAATCGGCTCAGCAGTGTTTGCTGCACTGACATCCATTCTGGGCAAGGTGGGCATAACCGGAGTGGAATCCAATCTGGGGACGGCGATCCGAACGGTTGTTGTTTTGATCATGGCGTGGGTCGTGGTCTTTATGAAGGGCAAGCAATCCCAGCTCCGGCATCTTGATAAAAAAGAATTGATCTTTCTGTTCTTTTCCGGCATTGCAACCGGTGCTTCGTGGCTGTGCTATTACTACGCCATTCAAAACGGAGTGGTAAGCATTGTTGTTCCGATTGATAAAATGAGCATCCTTCTCACAATTGTATTTTCCTATTTTGTGTTTGGAGAGAAGCTGAGCAAAAGAGCCGGCATTGGTCTTTGCCTTATGACAGCCGGAACACTGATAATGACCTGCCTGGGATAGTGTTCTGAAGAAAAGCGAGTATGAAAACAAACCGTTGTCTCCACACAAAATAACGTGCGCGTATCGCAGTGTCCATGCGATACGCGCACGTTATTTTATCAGGAAGATGCTGGTGCGGATTTGGGATAGGCTTGCTGAAGGAGGGGGAGCAGTCCATCCTGAAACAAATTGCCAAAAGGAGCGCGGTCAGGATGGTCTAGAGCAAACAGCTGCCCGCTCCCGTTGAATAATACACAGCAGGCGTCATCAGAGATTATTTCATCCAGATTTTGGGTATCACAAGTGAGTTCCCAAGGTGCCGTCTGATAGGATTGCCCTGTTCTCACTTGTATTGCCGCCTGGTGGGCCAGATGCTGAATGTTTGCCGGGCAGTCTGGCTTAGCTGCCAGTGCGGTAAACAGAGGATGCGTCTGTTGGGTCTCGCAGAACAGCTCGCCGTTCAGAATGAATTGCAGATCTTTCTGTGAGTAGGGGTAATAGACCGAATAGGGCAGCTGGGCATTCCTCAGTATGGTGCAGGCCTCGTTGGCTCCGCTTTCCCACCGGACCACTGGCATAAGGTGCTTGAGGGGGATAATCTCATCCAAAATTGCAGGGGTTATGTCCTCCGGCCGGCAGAAGAGGAAAAACGCACTGTCGGAATGGCGCTTAATCAGTGGGAAGAGCTCCATTGGATTGCTGTGAGACAGGAGGATCCAACTGTAAATTCCCAGCTGTTCCCCCTCTTGGATGGCCAGGTCATACTGAGGAAGGTGAGTGGAATACTGGGGATCATCCATTTGAAAGAGCACCGTCCAGGGAATGTTGAAGCCCAGGCGCTTTTCATTCATACGGATACGCTGGGCGCCCCAGGTACAGCTGTTGTAGCCCAGGTTCATGCCGAATTTTACCAGGTGTTCCGTCTCAATGTGGTTGACGGCATCTTCGACCAGTGTATAGTATGCGCTTTCTTCATGCTCCAGCATGGTGCTGGCCGTCTGAAAGAAGCGGCTTTGAAATCGGCTTTCTGAAAAGTTCAGTGCCATGTCCACTAAATTCCGGATGCTCCGTTTGGGGTTTTCTTTCAAACCCTTTAAAGTTTGCCGGACGGTGGTCTCGATTAAGATGCGGGACATACTGTTTTCCATAGATGGGTCTCCTTCCCGGGTGGCTGTATCTAATTAAGCTATAGAAAAAGCTTAGTACCGCATAAGCGCGGGGACAAGGGACACTTTACGCGCTCTGTCCCAAAAAGTAACGCTGGCTATGGGATGTCGTAATTTTTGACCGGCGGTATATTGTGTCCCGTGACTTTTCACGGCTATTTCCTATAATGTGCCTTAATCACCCGGAATCAGACAAGGAAAGGAAGAACCATATGAGTGTGAAAGACAATATGCAGAACTTTGCCATCAATCAGGCGTTGAGGTACATTGAAGGGAACCCGGAGGAGAATATCCCCAAGCTCATGTCCTTGGTGGACCGTTTTAGCCCGGAGGGGTGGTATCAGGGCCAGCGGGATGCCATCCGTCAGGTCATTGAGGAAAAGAACAACTGGTATCAGCTGATCCTGCGCATTTATGAGCTGGACCCTGGCGTACGCCGCGCCTTTTTCCAGAACTTCCTGTTTAACGCTAGGGCTTGTTTGAAAAATCAGGAGACTTGTTCTAAGTCAACAGAATTGCAATGGCGGCAAGGTGAACGAAGGCCAAGAAGGAGGTGTCCAGCTTGTCGTATCTGGT
>NZ_NFIQ01000054.1 GCF_002159455.1 Flavonifractor sp. An306 | reverse complement strand
ACCCCGACACCGACACCAACACCCACCCCAACGCCAACTCCTACGCCGGCCTCCACACCCACGCCTGCTCCCACGCCCACCGAGGCTCCGGCGCCGGAGCCGTCGCCCAGCCTTTCACCGGAGCCGGAGGTCTCCTCCTCCCCCAGCGCGGAGCCCGGCCCGTCCGCCCCGTCGGCCACGGAAAGCCCCGCTCCGGCGGCTGTGGCCCGCACCCTCTCCGCCCCGGCCTCCTCCACGCCGGCTCCCACGCCCACGCCCGACCCCTATGCCGGAGCCCTGGCGGTACTCTCCCCCGGAGATTCCTTTACCATCCTCAGCGAAAAGGGAAACTGGTGGAAGGTATCCTCCTCCCACGGAACTGGGTGGGTGGACCACCGCTTCTGCATGATCAACCTGCCCGATGTGGTGCCCTCCATCGTGTATGACGCCGCCAACTCCTATTCCTCCCGGTATCTCACCTCGGGAAAGGAGATCCCCGGCATCACCGGGCAGGCCCTTTATCAGGGCAAAGTGTACAACCCCCGGCTGGAGCAGGATCAGTTCCTGATGCCGGTGCTCTACCACACCGCCAAAAGAGTGTGCGCCGCCCAGCAGGCGGCTCTGGCCCAGGGCAACAGTCTGAAGCTCTATGAGGGCTACCGCCCCTACGCCACCCAGCGGGCCATTGTGAAAGCGGTATCCGCCCTGGCGGAGGCCGATCCGGAAGTGAAGGCGGGTCTGTCCACGCCCCCATGGTCCATGACCTACTTCATCAACACCGGCTACTCCAACCACCAGAAGGGGTTTGCGGTGGATGTCAGCCTGGTGAAGGTGACAAAGACCGAGCAGCGCTCCACCGGGGAATACAGCTACCTGGTGCCGGTGGAGTATGAGGAGTACGAAATGCCCACCCCTATCCACGAGCTCAGTCTGGCCTCCGCCTCCACCACCGGCCCCGGGGAAACCACGCTGGCAGACTCTATGAACGAGCCCGCCATCGCCCTGCGGGGGTACTTTGGAAAAGCGGGGATGACGCCTCTGGAGTCGGAGTGGTGGCACTTCAACGACTACGCCGCCCGCACGGCGGCAGAGGGCCGTACCGGTACCGGCGGTTTTGAGATAACCCGCTGCCGGAGCATTGCCCTGGACTAACAAAAAAGTCCGGACCCCAACGGGGTCCGGACTTTTTGCTGCGGTTTTACTGCGCCTCGTAGACCGCCTTCATGCCCTTATAGGTCATATAGCAGTCCAGCTTGGACACGGTCTCGAAGGGGGCGTGCATGGAGAGCACCGGCACCCCGGCGTCCAGGGTGTCAATGTCCCGCTCGGCCATATAGCAGGCCACGGTACCGCCGCCGCCGGCGTCCACCTTGCCCAGCTCGGCCATCTGCCACACCACGCCAGCGGCGTCCAGCACCTTGCGGGTGTAGGCCACCAGCTCGGCGGAGGCGTCGGAGGCACCCGACTTGCCCCGGGCGCCGGTGTACTTGCACAGGCCCATACCGTAGTTCACCCGGGCGCTGTTGCGCTTCTCATACACGTCGGCAAAGTTGGGGTCAAAGGCCGCGGTCACGTCGGCGGACAGGCAGAAGGACTTCTCATAGCACACCTTCAGGGGCACCCGCTGGGCGTCGCACAGATCGCTCATGAAGGTGTCGAAGGCGGCGGAGCGCATACCGGACACGCCCTCGGAGCCGATCTCCTCCTTGTCCGCCAGCATGCACACGGCGGTGCGGGCGGGGGTGCCCAGAGCAAACAGGGCGGCCAGGGCGGCAAAGCCGCACACCCGGTCGTCGTGGCCGTAGGCGCCGATAAGGGAGCGGTCAAAGCCGATGTCGGTGGCCCGGAAGGCGGGCACGGCGGACAGCTCGGCGGAGATGAAGTCCTCCTCCACGATGCCGTACTTCTGGTTCAGCAGGTCCAGAATGGCCAGCTTCACCCGATCAGAACCCTCATCGTCCTTGAAGGGACGGCTGCCGATGAGCAGGTTCAGGCTCTCGCCGGGAATGGCCTCGCCCAGGGGCTTCTTGGACTGCTCCGCGCCCAGATGGGGCAGCAGGTCGTCAATGGTAAACTGGGGCTCCCCCTCCCCGGCGCCCACGCACACCTTGACGGTGGTGCCGTCCTTCAGGGCGATGACGCCGTGAAGCTCCAGGGGGATGGTCACCCACTGGTACTTGCGGATGCCGCCGTAGTAGTGGGTCTTGAGGAAGGCCAGCTCGGCGTCCTCGTACATGGGGTTGGGCTTCAGGTCCAGCCGGGGGGCGTCGATGTGGGCCGCGCCGATGTTCACGCCCTCGCTGAGGGAGCGGGTGCCGATCACCGCCAGCATCACCGCCTTGCCCCGGTTCACCCGGTACACCTTGTCGCCGGGATTGAGGGCCATGCCCCGGGTAAAGGGCTTGAAGCCGTGCTTCTCCGCCAGGCGGAGGGTCTCGTCCACGCACTCCCGCTCGGTCTTGCCCGCGTCCAGGAACTTCTTATAGTCCTCGCAGTAGGCGTTCATGTCCGCCTCGTCCTGAGGGCTCAGCCGGTCATAGCCGTTCTTGGGCTTGTAGCACAGCGCCTCCCGGCGCAGCTCGCCCGGAGTCTTTTGTTTTTCTTCCATATGCGGTTCCTCCTATTTTCCATTTGAGATATGCTCGATCCACGGGGCGAACAGGGCCAGCGCCCGGGCCTCAAATTCCGCCGGGTCTTCCCCGCCGTTTTCCAGGATATATCCGCAGTGGGCCCGGAAAAAATCGTCCCCCTGCTGGGCATCCACCCGCTTGCGGGCGTACGCCTCCGAAATTCCCTCCCGGGCCATGATCCGGCACACCCGCACCTCCTTGGGTGCCAGCACGCCCACCACCACGTCGCAGGCGTCCGCCGCCCCGCTCTCAATGAGGGCGATGGCGTCAATGGCCACGGCAGGCCTGCCCTGGGCCTCCGCCTGAGCCGTCTGCCGCTGGATCTCCTCCATCACATACCTGTGGGTGATGGCGTTCAGGTCGGCCAGGGCCGCCGGATCTGCAAATACCACGCCGCCCAGCGCCTTCCGGTCCACCCTGCCCGCGCTGTCCAGAATACCCGGCCCGAACCGGGCCGTCAGCTCCGCCCGCATGGGCGCGCTGCCCTCCAGCAGCTGATGGTACACCCGGTCCGCGTCAATAACGTGGGCGCCCAGGCACACCAGGGCGTTCAGGGCGGTGGTTTTTCCCGCCCCGGTGGGGCCGGTAATGCCGATGCGTTTCATGGCTGTTCGCCTCCCGCTGATAGTATAGCATATCCCGCAAGGGGTTTGTTAGCGATTTGTAAATTTCACCATGCCGAAGGAATTAGACTCACCAGGGCGGCCCGCCATAGCCATAGCCATGGCCATTTCCGTGGCCGCTTCCATGACCGGTTTCATGCTCTGCTTCCTCTTCCCAGCCCTGGCCGGTCTGGGTGGACGGTGTGCTCTGGGGCTGGCTCTCTCCGTCGGACAGGGCGGCGATCCAGGCCCGAAGCTCCGCCATACTCATACCCTGCACATCCTCCACCGTCACGCTGGGGTCCAGCGCCTGCAATTCCAGATAGGCCCGGTATTTGCCAAAGGGCAGCCCCGCATGGTGGGCGGCCTCCAGCTCCTCCTGGCTGCCCTGGGCACAGTGGACGTTCTCCCCGTCCCCGCAGGCCTCCGCCCCCTCCAGCAGCCGGCTGCACTGATCCTGGTTTTCGCCGGTCACCGTAATGTCCACCTGCTGGCCGGACCACGCCTCCAGCAGCAGCTCCAGCGCCTGCTGGTAGTCCATAAATTGCAGATTCAGGGACTGGGCAAGCTCCTCGCCCCCTTCCCCGTACCCCTGGACGCCAACCACCTGGTCAAAGCGGTTGACCTCCAGCTTCAGGGCGGAGTCGGTCTCCACGCTGATGGCGGAGGTGGGAACAAAGTAGGCCCAGTAGCCCCCCAGGGCGCACAGCACCAGCAAAAAGCCCGCCGCGGCCGCCGCCAGGCTGCGGCGGGGTCTGGCCCTGCGGCGTCTGGCCTGGGCCAGAAAGGCCCGGGTGCGTTCCTTGTCCTCCGGTGTGGCGTGGATCTGGTCAAAGGCCGCCCGAATTTGTTCATCCATCCTCCTCACCTCCCAGCATGGTCTTGAGCTGCTCTCTGGCCCGGGTCAGATTGGTATAAACGGTGTTCACGTTCTTGCGCAGGATCCCCGCGATCTCCGGGGCGGTATAGCCCTCGTAATAGTGGAGATACACCACCTCCCGGTACTTGGGGGGAAGGGCACGCACCGCCTGCAGCACCTCCCTGTTCTCGTCGGTGAGCTGAGCGGGGAGCTCCGCCGCCGCCTCCAGAGAAACAGTACGCCTGCGGAACACGCTTTTCAGCACATCCCGGCAGGCGTTGATGGTGACTCGGATAAACCAGGCCTTTTCATGCTCCTGGCTCTCAAAGTCGGCGGTGTGCAGGAGATATTTGAGGAATACCGTCTGAAAGACGTCCTGGGCGTCCGCCTCATGCTTCAGGTGAAGCATGCACAGACGCCGGACGGTGTCTCCGTATCGTTCGATTGCCTCATTGGTCTCCTGCTCACTGCGCATATGTCATTTCCCTCGTTTTCCCCGGCGCGGATCAGCCGGCTCCCTTACCAGCGGCCGCACCCGCGGCCACCGCCCCAGCGGCCGCCGTGATGGCCACCGCCCAGACCGGTGCCGTAATTGTCGCACACCCCGTCCCCGTCGGCGTCCACATAGAGGCAGTTGGCGCCGTGGTTGTCGCACACGCCGTCGCCGTTGGCGTCCACATAGTTTCTGCCTCCGGCGGCAAAGGCGGTGGTAATCCCCAGGGTGAGCACCACGGCGGCGGACAGAGCTGCAATTCTGATCTTTTTCATCTTCCATTCCTCCTTCAAAAGTTGGGTATCTCCGACCCGTTTCACCTACAATACGATGGGGCCGGGCCCATCCATTCATCGGGAGGAAAAATTTTTTAATTTTTTTTCGCGGCGTCCACAATGTGAAAGCCAGCCGCCTTGTTCAGGCGGTTGGACACCGCCAGCCCGATGCCCTCCGGATCGGGACACTGGGCCCAGATATGTACCACGTCCGTGCCGTCAAAGTACCGCAGGGCGTCGAACACCCGCCGGGCCTGCTCCGCCGGGTCGTCCTTGGGGCCGATGGGCTCCACCGGATGGCCCTCAAACAGGGGCACGAACTCGTTGAAGCAGATCACCCCGTCTCCATCATCCAGATGCCGGCGGATATACCGGGCGGCGTCGGCGGGGCTCCCCCGCACCACTGTCACCGGGGCCTTGGGGGCATAGTGGCGGTACTTCATACCGGGAGCGCGGGGCTGTTCTCCAGCGCCCATGAGCCGGGTCACCGCCGGGTCTACCGCCACCTCTCCCAGTGCCTGCTCCAGCTCCTCCAGCGTCACGCCGCCGGGCCGCAGCAGCCGGGGAGGCTGCTCGGTCAGGTCGATGATGGTGGACTCCACCCCCACGGTGCAGGGGCCGCCGTCCACGATGCCGTCGATCTTGCCGTCCATATCCTCCAGCATATCCGCCATGTTGGTGGGGCTGGGGCGGCCGGAGGTGTTGCCCGAGGGGGCGGCCACCGGCCGGTCGGCGGCGGCGATGATGGCCCGGCACACCGGATGGGCCGGGCAGCGCATCCCCACCGTGTCCAGTCCGGCGGTCACAGCGTCGGGGACGATGGGTTTCCGCTTCAGAATCATGGTCAGGGGGCCCGGCCAGAACCGCTCCGCCAGGGCATAGGCGGCGGGCGGAATGTCCGCGCAGTACCGCTCCAGCCAGTCCGCCGTGGGAATATGGAGAATCAGGGGGTTGTCCTGGGGGCGGCCCTTGGCCTCAAAAATATGGGCCACCGCCTGGGGGTTCAGGCCGTCGGCCCCCAGGCCGTACACCGTCTCGGTGGGGATGCCCAGCAGGCCGCCCCGGCGGAGAAGCTCCGCCGCCTGTTCGGTCTGTCCGGCGGTCAGTCGCTGTGTGTTCACGCTGCTCGCCTCGCTCCTCAGAAATGACGGCGGCGGCGGACCGCCCGCCGGGTCCGGCCGGGCTGCACAATGGTCAAAACACCCGCCGCCAGCAGGGCGGCGCCCGCCACAACGTTCAGAACTCCAATGGCAATTTTCATGGGATGCTCCTCCTTTTATTCATAGATGCCCACTGGCGTGCCCGCCAGTTCGATGGTGGTATCGGGGGCAAACGCCGCTTGCTGCAGATAATTTTTTACGGTGAGGATGCCGTATTTGGGGTTGACCTTCTCGTCCTCCAGCTCCAGCTCAATAAAGGCTGGGCCGGAGCCGGTGAGCCAGCCGTCGTCCTCCAGCAGGTCGGCCAGATCGGACTTGACCGCCTCCAGGGACAGGTGCTCCGGAAGGGCGGTAAAATGAATGATCAGTTCCATAGATGGTTCCTCCTGTTGCGTTCACGTATCCTGGCTGTGCTTCAGGCGCTCGGCCTGGTCGGCGGTGATCAGGCCGTCGATGATCTCGTCCAGATCGCCGTTCATCACATTTTCCAGCTTATACAGCGTCAGGCCGATGCGGTGGTCGGTCATCCGGCCCTGGGGGAAGTTGTAGGTGCGGATGCGCTCGTTGCGCATACCGGTGCCCACCTGGCTGCGGCGCTGGTCGGTAACCGCCTGCTCCTGCTCCCGCACCTTCTCCTCGTACAGACGGGAGCGCAGCAGCTGCATGGCCTTGTCCCGGTTCTGGAACTGGCTGCGCTCCTGCTGGCACTCCACCACCGTGCCGGTGGGCTTGTGGATGAGCCGCACGGCGGAGGAGGTCTTGTTCACGTGCTGGCCGCCCGCGCCGGAGGCGCGGAACACCTGCATCTCAATATCGGCGGGGTTGAGCTCAAAGTCCACCTCGTCCACCTCGGGCAGCACCGCCACCGTGGCGGTGGAGGTGTGGATCCGCCCGCCGGACTCGGTCTCGGGCACCCGCTGGACCCGGTGGACCCCGCTTTCAAACTTCAGCCGGGAGTAGGCGCCATCCCCCTCGATGGTAAAGCAGATCTCCTTCACGCCGCCCAGCTCGGTCTCGCTGATGGAATCCACCTCCACCTTCCAGCGGCGGGCGTCGGCGTACATGGAGTACATGCGGAACAGGGAGTGGGCGAACAGGGCGGCCTCTTCCCCGCCCACGCCGGCCCGGATCTCCACGATGACGTTCTTGCCGTCGTTGGGGTCCCGGGGGAGCAGCAGGATGCGGATCTCGTCCTCCAGCCGGGCCAGCTCCTCCTTGGCCTGCTGGTACTCCTCCTTGGCCATCTCTCCCAGCTCCGGGTCGCTCATCAGCTCTTCGGCGTCCTTCAGCTCCTGCTGGCAGCGCAGATACTTCCGGTAGGCGGTGACCACCGGCTCCAGCTCCCGCTGCTCCTTATTCAGCTTGGCCACCAGAGCCGGGTCTTCGTAGGTCTCCCCCGCCCCCAGCTGGGCCTCGATATTGGAAAAGCGCAGGTCCAATGCGCTCAGTCTTTGCAGCATATCCAAACTCTATCACCTGTCGAACACAAAGGATTTTACCAGAGCCAGGGGCTCCCGGATGTACATTTTCAGGCGGGAGGGCACATGGGAGCTGGGGGCCGCCAGGGTGGACAGATTATAGTCTCCCCCGCATACCCGGCTCCACAGCATCCGCACCCGGGTCAGGTGGAAGCCGTTGGACACCACCACCATATCGGCAGTGGTGTCGTACCCCGCTTCCGCCAGCAAGTCCATAGTATAGCGCAGATTTTCCACCGTATTGTGGGACTGGTCTTCCATAAGGATCTGCGCTCCGTCCACGCCGTGCTCCGTCAGATAGTCGTACATACACCGGGCCTCGCTGACGGGCTCGTCGGGCCCCTGGCCGCCGGACACCACGATGGTCAGGTCCGGGTGGTCCTCCAGATAGTCCAGGGCCTTGTCCAGCCGGTCCTGAAGGAGCACCGAGGGGCCCCAGGGCTTCACCTGGCAGCCCAGAATGACCATCACCTGGGGGTCGCCCCGGACATGGTCATGGGCGCCGCAGAGCACCGCCCCGAACAGCGCGCCGAAGGTCACTGTCCCGGCCAGAACCAGACCCAGCAGGGCCTTCAGCCACAGAGGTTTCCGTTTCCTGTTCACCCTCTGGCCTCCTCCAGCTCGGCGGCCAGCTTCTCCCACTGGGTATAGAGGGCGGCGATCTCCTCCTCCAGAGCCTTCTGCTCGTCGTACACCTTCTGCAGCTCCAGATAGTTGGAGGCCACCTCCTCGGCCTTCAGCGTCAGCTCATACTGACGCTCCTCCGCCTTGGCCACCGCCCGCTCCGCCGCGGCCACCTGCTTTTCCAGCTCCTTGGTGCCGCCGGGCCGCTTGGGTTTTTCCTTTTTGGGCTTCTCCGGCTCCGCCTTCACAGGGGCGGCCGCCTGGCTTTTGGCCCGCTCCCGGGCCGCCCGGAACTCCTCAAAGGTGCCCCGGAAGTCGGTGATATGTCCGTCCTCCAGCATCCAGATCCGGGTGGCAAACTGCTTGATAAAGTAGCGGTCGTGGGAGACAAAGAGCAGGTTGCCCTCATAGTCGGCCACCGCCTCCTCGATCCACTCCCGGCTGGCAATGTCCAGGTGGTTGGTGGGCTCGTCCAGGATCAGCAGGTTAATCTTCTCGTCCATCAGCATGCACAGCCGCAGGCGGCTCTGCTCCCCGCCGGACAGGGCGGACACCGGCTTGAACACGTCCTCCCCCCGGAAGTTGAAGGCGGCCAGCCGGTTGCGGGCGGTCTGGGTGGAGCAGTCCTGGGCATAGAGCATGGTGTCCACCAGATTACGCTCCGGCCTGTCAAAGTGGATGATCTGGGGCAGGTAGCCCACCTTCACCGTGGGTCCCATCCGCAGCTTGCCGGAGTCAGGCTCCTCCTCCCCCAGCAGAATTTTCAGCAGGGTGGACTTGCCGGTGCCGTTGTCCCCCAGCAGGGCGATGCGCTCGCCCCCTACCACCTCCAGGTTCACGTGGTCAAAGAGGGTACGCCCGTCAAAGGACTTTTTCAGCTCCTTGATGGTGAGCACCTCGTCCCCCCGGAACTCCCGCTCCCCGAACTTGATGTCCAGGCGGCGCTCCTTGGTGGGCTTGTCGGTGGTGCGCATCCGCTCGATGCGTTTCTCCATGGACTGGGCCCGCTTGAAGGTCTTGTCCATGCCGGAGTAGGCCCACACCCGCAGCTGCTCGGCGGCCTTCTCCAGCTGCTCGATTTTGGCCTGCTCCTTCTCGTACTGCTTCAGCTTTTCCTGATAGCGGCGCTCCTTCTCCTCCACATAGAAGGAGTAGTTGCCCGCATAGAACTCCGCCTTGCCGTCCTGGATCTCGATGACCCGCTTCACCACCCGGTCCAGAAACCAGCGGTCGTGGGAGATGGCCAGCACGGTGCCCTTATACTTGTCCAGATACTCCTCCAGCCACTCGGTGGCCCGCAGGTCCAGGTGGTTGGTGGGCTCGTCCAGCAGCAGGATGTCGGTGTCCTCCAAAATCAGCCGGGCCAGGTTCACCCGGGTCTTTTCCCCGCCGGACAGGGAGGAAAAGAGCTGGCCCCGCATGTCCTGGGAAATCAGCAGGCCGTTACACACCTTATTCAGCGGCGTGGCGGTGTCGTACCCGCCTCCCGCCTCAAAGGCGGCGGACAGGGCATCATACCGCCGCAGCAGGGCGGGGTCACTGTCCCCCGCCATCCGCCCGGTCAGCTCCTCCAGCTCCTTCTCTATGTCGTGGAGCCGCTGAAAGGCGGTCTGGAGCACGTCCTCCACGGTGTACTCCGGGGGATACACCGGGATCTGGGAGATAAGCCCCAGGCCCTTGCCGGGGGCAATGTGGATCTCCCCCTCGTCCCAGTCCAGCTCTCCGGTGAGCATCTTAAACAGGGTGGTCTTGCCAGCGCCGTTTTTGCCCAGCAGGCCCACCCGCTCCCCCTGATCCACCTGGAAGGTGAGCCCGTCCAATATTTTTTTGCCTACCTCGAACTCCTTGGACAGGTTCGAGACCGCAATATCAATCATCTTATGTTTACTCCCGTGCGCACTTGTGATATATTGGAACCGCAACAAAGAATGGAGGTCATTCCTATGGACGCGATTCGTTGGGAAGGAAATACCCTTTTCTTGCTCGATCAGACCAAACTCCCGGTGGAGGAGGTCTGGCTCTCCTATACCGACTACCGGCCGGTAATCGACGCCATCCGCACCATGGTGGTGCGGGGCGCCCCCGCCATCGGGGTCACCGCCGCCTACGCCTACTGCCTGGCCGCCCTAGAGGGGGCCAACCTGAAGGAGGCCAAGGCGGCCCTGGCCGCCAGCCGTCCCACGGCGGTCAACCTGTTCTGGGCCCTGGAGCGGATGGAGAAACAGGCGGCTGCCTGCGGCGGGAACCCGGACACCCTCATTGCCGAGGCCATCGCCATCCACCAGGAGGACGTGGCCATGTGCAGAGCCATGGGGCGTCACGGCGCGGCGGTGGTACCCGACCACGCCCGCATTCTCACCCACTGCAACGCCGGGGCCCTGGCCACCGGCGGCTACGGCACCGCCCTGGGGGTAATCCGGGCGGCCCACGAGCAGGGCAAAGTGGACATGGTGTACGCCGACGAGACCCGGCCCCTCCTCCAGGGCGCCCGGCTCACCGCCTACGAGCTGGTGACCGACCACATTCCCGCCACCCTCATCGCTGACAACATGGCGGCCAGTCTGATGGCCAAGGGGAAGATCGACCTGGTGGTGGTGGGCTGCGACCGGATGGCGGCCAACGGCGACTTTGCCAACAAGATCGGCACCTACTCGGTGGCGGTAAACGCCCACCATCACGGGGTCCCCTTCTATGTGGCCCTTCCCTGCTCCACCATTGACCTGTCCATTCCCGACGGGTCGGGCATCCCCATTGAGGAGCGGGAGGCCGACGAGGTGCGCACCCTCTACGGGGTGCAGACCGCGCCCAGGACGGTGGAGGTGTATAACCCCGCCTTCGACGTGACCCCCCACAGCCTGGTCACCGGCATCATCACCGAGAAGGGGGTCATCTACCCGCCCTTCCGGGAGAATCTGCAAAACCTGTTTGGATAAAGGCGAGCCGGTGGAGACACCGGCCCCCTTTTTATGCCTCTTTAGTGACGGTCAGCAGGTACTCCACCAGCTCCTCCATCGCCATGCCCCGGGAGGCCTTGACCAGGATGGTGGCGTCGGGCTTCACCAGCTCATCCAGCACCGGTTTGGCCTGCTCCTTGGTCTCACAGTAGAAGCACTGGGGCACGCCGGCCTCCTGGGCGGCGGTGTAGATGTGCTTTGCCAGCTCGCCTACCGCCACCAGGCACTGGATGCCCGCCTTGCCCAGATACTCACCGATGCCGGCGTGGAGGGCGGGGGCCAGAGGCCCCAGCTCAAACATATCCCCCAGCACGGCAATCTTTTGCTCTCCGTTGGCGTTGGACAGCACCTGCACCGCCGCCCGCATGGACTGGGGGTTGGCGTTGTAGGTGTCGTTGAGGATGGTGATGTTGTCCTGGCGGTGGAGAATGTTCATCCGCATTTTGGTGGGAGCGAAATGGAGCACGCCGCTGGCGATCTCGTCGGGCGTCAGGCCAAAGTGCTCGCCCACCGCGGCGGCCATCAGGGTGGGGTAGATCATGTGGTCCCCCAGAGCGGGGATCTCCACAGGGAACGTTCCTTTAGGGGTGCTCACCCGGCAGGTGAGCCGGCTCTTACCATCGCTGCTCAGGTCGCTGGCCCGGTAGTCCAGGCCCTCCCCCGCCCCCACCCGCAGGAAGGAGAAGGGCAGCTTGCCGGGCAGGGTGTTCAGCAGAGGGTCGTCCCCGTTGATAATGGCCAGAGCGTCCGGCTTGGCGTGGTGGAAGATCTCGCTCTTGGCCTCCAGGATCTTCTCCCGGGAGCCGAAGTGCTCGATATGGGAGTCCCCGATGTTGGTCATCAGCACCACGTCGGGCTCCACCAGGGCGGAGAGATAGTCGATCTCCCCGGCGTGGTTCATCCCCAGCTCCAGCACCGCCAGCTGATGCTCCGGCTTCAGCCGCAGCAGGGTCATGGGCACCCCGATCTCATTGTTCAGGTTGCCCTCGGTCTTGAGCACGTTGTACTTCTCCCCCAGCACCGCCGCCACCATGTCCTTGGTGGTGGTCTTACCCACCGAGCCGGTGATGGCGATTACGGGAATGGGGAACTTGGCCTTGTAGTACTTGGCCAGATCCCGGAGGGCCCTCTGGGTAGAATCCACCTTAATATAAAACTTCCCGGACAGATAGCTCTCCCGCTCCCGCTGGGTGAAGCACCCGGCGGCGCCCCCCTCCAGGGCGGAATTGATATAGGCGTGTCCGTCAAACCGCTCCCCGGACAGGGGAATGAACAGGGAGCCGGCGTGGATGGTGCGGCTGTCGGTCTCCACCCGGCCCACCGTGCGGTTCAAATCCCCAAATTCTCCCAGCAGGCTGCCGTGGACAGCCTCCAGAATTTCCCGTATGGTCATGGGCTCCATCTCTGCTTCTCTCCTTCTTATCTTCCCTGCCGGCGGGCCTCCAGAGAGGCCTCCACAATCCGCTGGCACAGCTGTTGATAGTCGATCCCCACCGCCGCGGCCTCCTGGGGCAGCAGGCTGGTGGGCGTCATGCCGGGCAGGGTGTTGATCTCCAGGAACCAGGGCTCCCCGTCGGAGGTGACGATAAAGTCCGCCCGGGAGTACACGCTCAGCCCCAGGGTCTCATACACCCGCAGGGCGGCGGCGCGCAGCTTCTCCTCGGTCTGGGCGGGGATCTCCGCCGGACACACCTCCAAAGCCGCGCCGGGCTGGTACTTGTTGGCATAGTCGTAAAAGCCCTCCTTGGGGATGATCTCAATGGAGGGCAGGGCCTTGTCCTCCAGAATGCCCACCTGGATCTCCCGGCCCTTGATGTACTCCTCCAGCACCGTGCGGCCGCCCAGCTCCAGGCCGTCCACAAGGGCTTTCCGCAGCTCGTCGGCGGTATAGGCGATGGACACGCCGATAGAGGAGCCGCTGGCCACCGGCTTGACCACCAGGGGCAGCCGGGCGTTCTCCACCAGGCCGTCGATGTCCTCCGCCTTGTACTCCACCGTCTTCCAGCCGGGGGTGCTCACCACGTCGGCCACCAGCCGCTTGGTCAGGTCCTTATCCATGGCGATGGCGCTGCCCAGGTAGCCCGCCCCGGTATAGGGAATCCCCATCAGCTCCAGAGTGGCCTGGACCTTGCCGTCCTCGCCGCAGGTACCGTGGAGGGCCAGGAACGCCAGGTCCGCCATCTGGCACAGCTCCAGCACGTGGGGGCCGAACATGCTCCGGCTGTCCCCCGGGCGGCTGGCGCGCACCTGCTCCAGGTCGGGGGCTTCCCGGCTTACCTTTTTAAAGGATTCGGGCACCGGGGCGTCAAAAAAGCCCTCGTCCGCCTCCTCCGCTCCGAAAAACAGGTCCACCAGTCCCGCCCGGTGGCCCAGCCCCCGCAGGGCTTCGGTCACCATGGCGCCAGTGGAAAGGGACACGTTTCGCTCCGGGGAAAGGCCGCCGGCCAACACAACGATCTTCATATTCACACCTCGTCAGAGAGAAATAGGCTCTCCAGTATCATATGCGCTAGCGTGACATTATACCACATTTTCTTATTTTGCTCAACTGTTATTCCCTTTTTTTAGTCTGTGCCCTTCAAAAAAGGACCGGGCCTCAAGGGCCCGGTCCTCCGGATCAGAACCAGCCGGTGTCCCGGCTGTCCAGCAGCTCCAGGGAAGCGCACAGCAGCTGGGCGGCCTCCCCCCGGGTCAGCTGGGTCCCCAGGCTGTCTCCGCTCTCCAGCACGCCGCAGGTGGTCAGGTTGGCGGCGGACTGGGCGACCCAGGCCGGAGCGTCGCCGTCGGCAAAGGTCTGGGCGTCCACGTCGGTGACCTGGAGAGCCCGGTCCAGCAGCACCGCCGCCTCCGCCGTGGTCACGGCGCCGTCCCCCTGGAACACCACCTGGCCCGCCTCGTTCCGGCTGCCCTGGATCAGGCCGCTCTTCAGGGCGGAGGACACATAGGGCTTGGCCCAGGTCTCGATGGCGTCGTCGTCGGCAAAGCCGGTACGCTCCACCCCCTCCAGGGCCTCCATACCCACGGTGTTCATCACCATGGTGACAAACTGGCTGCGGGTCACAGTGGCGTCAGGCTGGAAGAAGTAGGCCCCGTTCATGCACTCCCCCACAAAGATGTCCTCCTCCGCCAGGCGGATGGCGGCCTTCTGAGCGGGGTGGCCGTCCAGGTCGGAATAGGTCACCTTGGTGTCCGGCTTCTCAATCTTCACCTTCACTGTGGCCGGGTCGGAGGAATTACCCACCGCATCCACCGCCACGTAGGTGAAGGTATCCTTTCCGGTCTTGTTCTCATAGGGGGTGTAAACAAAGGTACCGTCCTCCTGGATGGTCACCGCCCCCCGGGCCGGCTTTTTCACCACATGGTAGGTCAAAAGGTCCCCCTCCGGGTCCACCCCATCGAACCGCTCGGTGACGGCCACGTTTTTATAGGTGGTCAGCTCCAGGTCCCGGGCCACCGGCGCGCTATTCTCCTCGGCCAGCAGGTAGAGGTCGGCCGACAGCTCCGCTCCGCTGGTGCCGTTGGAAAACACCGGCAGGAACTTGAACTGGGCGGTGGAGGCGGCGGTCTGGTCCTTGGGGGTGTAGCGCAGGCCGTCCACCGCGTTCATGGAGATCACGTCTCCCACCCGCAGCAGCTGGCCCCCCAGGGTCAGGGTGCCCGCCTGGCTGTCAGGCAGGGCGGAGAGCACGATGGCGTCCAGCTCGCCGCCGTCGGTGTGGAAGTCGGACGTGGTAAAGGAGAGGGTCTCCCCGGCCGGTCCGTTTTTGGCCAGGTCGTAGGCCACGGGGACCTCCTCCCCGTCGTCAAAGAAAAAGGCCGAGGCGGACGGCGCGGCGGCCAGGAGCAGGGCCGCCGCCACCGCCACAGTCAGGATACGGTGTTTCAAATGGATGACCTCCTTATTTGGTAATCGCCCATAGTCTCTGCCAATCCCGGCAAAATATGCACCTGTTGTTCCGGTGAAAATTCTCCTTGACAAACGGGGGAAAATCGTGTATCATCCTCATTGTTGTAAAGCCCAGAAACTTTACTTCCTTTACAGAACCACCGGAGGCCAGGAAGGAGGCGGCGGGATGAAAAACCAGGCGTACCGCATGGCGCTGCTGTACGATTTCTACGGCGACATGCTTACCGACCGGCAGAAGGAGTTCTACGACCTCTATTATAACGAGGACCTGTCTCTGGCGGAGATCGCGGAGAACTACGGCATCACCCGTCAGGGTGTGCGGGATGTGATCGTCCGGGCGGAGGCGGTGCTCACCGAGCTGGAGGACAAGACCGGCATCATCAGGCGGTTCCACAAAATGCAGGAGCAGTTCGCCCAGATGGAGACGGCTGTGAACGCCATCCTCCAGCGCAACGATCAGAAGTGGCAGGACAACGAGCTGGAGCTCCAGTGCAACCGCATCCAGGAGCTGCTGGCCCAGCTGAAACAGGAGTGACCCATGGCATTTGAAGGACTGACCGAAAAGCTCTCCGCCGCGTTCAAGAAGCTGCGGGGCAAGGGCCGGCTCTCCGAGGCCGACGTGAGGGAGGCCATGAAGGAGATCCGCATGGCCCTGCTGGAGGCCGACGTAAACTTCAAGGTGGTCAAGCAGTTTGTCGCCTCGGTCACCGAGCGGGCCGTGGGCTCCGATGTGCTGGAGAGCCTGACGCCCGCCCAGATGATCGTGAAGATCGTCAACGAGGAGCTCACCAACCTGATGGGCGGGGAGAACAGCAAGCTGACCATCTCCCCCAAGCCCCCCACGGTGATCATGCTGTGCGGCCTCAACGGCGCGGGCAAGACCACCAACGGCGCCAAGCTGGCGGGCTTTTTCAAAAAGCAGGGCAAGCGGCCCCTGCTGGTGGCCTGCGACACCTTCCGCCCCGCCGCCATCACCCAGCTGGAGGTGGTGGGTTCCCAGGTGGACGTGCCGGTGTTCCAGATGGGTCAGATTGACCCCATCGACATCGCCAGGGCGGGCATTGAGCACGCCAAAAAGCACGGCAACGACATGGTATTCATCGACACCGCCGGCCGGCTCCACGTGGACGAGGAGCTGATGGACCAGCTCAAGCAGATGAAGGAGGCCATCGAGCCCACCGAGATTCTGCTCATTGTGGACGCCATGATCGGCCAGGACGCGGTGAACGCCGCCAAGGCCTTTGACGAGGCCCTGGACATCACCGGCGTAATGCTCACCAAGCTGGACGGCGACGCCCGGGGCGGCGCGGCCCTGTCCATCAAGGCGGTCACCGGCAAGCCCATCAAGTTTGTGGGCCAGGGCGAGAAGCTGGACCAGGTGGACCTGTTCTACCCCGACCGGATGGCCTCCCGGATCCTGGGCATGGGCGACGTGCTCTCCCTGATCGAAAAGGCTCAGCAGAGCTTTGACGCCAAGAAGGCCGCCGAGCTGGAGCAGAAGCTGCGCAAGAACAAATTCACCCTGGCAGACTTCTATGACCAGCTGGTGCAGGTCAAGAGCATGGGCTCTCTGTCCGACATCGCCGGGATGCTTCCCGGCGTCAACAGCAAGGCCCTGGAGGGCGCCATGGTGGACGAGTCCGCCCTGGCCCGCACCGAGGCCATCATCCTGTCCATGACCCCCGCCGAGCGGGAGGACCCCTCCCTGCTGAACAACAGCCGGAAAAAGCGCATCGCCGCCGGCTCCGGCACCCAGGTGGTGGACATCAACCGTCTGCTCAAGCAGTTCGAGCTGATGCAGCAGATGAGCAAGCAGTTCTCCGGCAAGAATATGAAAAAGCTTGGCCGGATGGGAAAGTTCGGGGGCTTCGGCAAGCTGCCCGGCCTGCCCTTTTAAGCGTTGGTAAGCGCGGCGTGCCGCGTTTCCATAGATGTTTGAAACTTACATGGAGGTGAAGATACAATGGTTAAGATCAGACTGCGTCGTATGGGCGCTAAGAAGTCTCCTTTCTACCGCATCGTGGTGGCGGACTCCCGCTATCCCCGTGACGGCCGCTTCATCGAGGAGATCGGCACCTACAACCCGCTGACCCAGCCCGCCGAGATCAAGGTGGACGCCGAGCGCGCCCAGGCCTGGATCAAGACCGGCGCTCAGCCCACCGAGACCGTGAAGGCTCTGCTGAAAAAAGCTGGCGCCATCTAACTTGGAGGTCAGGCTGGCATGAAGGAACTGCTCACCTACATCGCCCGCAGCCTGGTGGACCATCCCGACTCCGTGGTGGTTACCGAGCACGCCGGCGAGAGTGAGACCGTCCTGGAGCTTCGGGTGGCCCCCGAGGACATGGGCAAGGTGATCGGCCGCCAGGGCCGCATCGCCAAGGAGATCCGCACGCTGATGCGCTCCGTGGCCCAGCGCCAGGGCACCAAGGTCTCCGTCGAGATCGTCGACTGAAAAGCGGCGGGGTAGCTACCCCGCCGCTTTTTGCACCGAATCCAGGCCGCAGGAGGTTAGGAAAGCATGAAAAACCAGTTTTTAGAGGCCGGACAGATCGTCAACACCCACGGCATCCAGGGCGAGGTGAAAATCGTCCCCTGGTGCGACACCCCGGAGTTTCTCTGCCAGTTTGACACTCTCTATCTGGACGGAAAGCCGGTCAAGGTGCGCGCCGCCCGGGTCCATAAGGGCAACGTGCTGGCCACCCTGGATGGGGTAAATGACGTCAACGGGGCCATGGCCCTGAAGGGCAAGACCGTGTTTATCGACCGCACCAACGTGGTGCTCCCCGAAGGCCGGCACTTTATCGCCGACCTGATGGGCCTGGAGGTCATCGACGCCGCTTCCGGCGAAAAGCTGGGGGTGGTGGCCGACGTGCTCACCCCGCCCGCCCATGAGGTCTACGTGGTCAAGGGGGAGCACGAGTACATGATCCCCGCCGTGGACGAGTTCCTGGCGGAGACCAATGTGGAGGCGGGCTATATCAAGGTCCGCCTCATTGAGGGGATGCGCACCGATGTATAGCATTGATATTATGACCCTCTTTGACCTGACGGTGGGGGATATGATGAACGAGTCCATCCTGGGCCGGGCCCAGGAGCGGGACATCATCCGCATTGAGGCCCACCAGATCCGGGACTACACCCTGAACAAACAGAAGCAGGTGGACGACTACCCCTACGGCGGCGGCCGGGGGGCGGTGATGCAGGCCGACCCCCTCTATCAGTGCTGGAAGCACATTGTGGACACCTACGGGCCGGGGCACACCATCTATATGTCCCCCGCGGGCAGGACCTTTACCGAGGCCCACGCCCGCCGTCTGCGGGACGACTACGACCACCTGATCCTGGTGTGCGGCCACTACGAGGGCATTGACGAGCGGTTCATCGAGGAGTGCGTGGACGAGGAGATCTCCATCGGGGACTTTGTCCTCACCGGCGGCGAGCTGGCCGCCATGGTGGTGGCCGACGCGGTGGCCCGGCTGGTGCCCGGGGTGCTGTCCGACCCCGAGTGCTTTGAGAACGAGAGCCACTGGAACGGCCTGCTGGAGTACCCCCAGTACTCTCGGCCGGAGGAGTGGCACGGCCGGAAGGTCCCCCCCATCCTCCGCTCCGGCGACCACAAGAACATTGCCAAATGGCGGCGGAAGCAGTCCATCCTCCGCACCCGGCAGCGGCGGCCCGACCTGTACGAAAGGCTGGACCTGTCCTCCAAGGAGGACCAGAAGCTGCTGAAGGAGCTGGAGGAAGAGGGCAATTAACTGCTCCACACATTGAAACGGAGGCGTTTGTTATGAGTCATTGGTCCACCGATTCCGTGTTCTACCATATCTATCCCCTGGGGTTCTGCGGGGCGCCGGAGTACAACGACTTCGGCCAGCCGGTCCAGCGGCTGGAGCAGCTCCACCGCTGGATCCCCCACCTGAAGGAGCTGGGGATCAACGCCCTGTACCTGGGGCCGGTGTTCCAGTCGGTGAAGCACGGCTACGACACCGCTGACTATTTCCAGATTGACTGCCGCCTGGGGGACAACGACTCCTTCGCCAAGCTGTGTCAGCAGCTCCACGAAAACGGCATCCGGGTGGTGCTGGACGGGGTGTTCAACCACGTGGGCCGGGAATTCTGGGCCTTCAAGGACGTGCGGGAAAAGGGCCAGGGCTCCCCCTACTGCGGCTGGTTCCACGACCTGAACTTCGGCGGCCCCTCCCCCATGGGGGACCCCTTCTGGTACACCGCCTGGCAGGGCCACTACGAGCTGGTGAAGCTCAACCTGCGCAACCCCGACGTGGTGCGCCACCTGCTGGACGCGGTGGGTATGTGGATGGATACCTTCCACATCGACGGCCTGCGGCTGGACGCCGCCGACTGCGTGGATTTTGACTTCTTCCGCACCCTCAAGGGCTTTGTGAAGGACCGTGATCCGGACTTCTGGCTCATGGGGGAGATCATCCACGGGGACTACGCCCGGTGGGCCAACCCGGAGATGCTGGACTCCGTCACCAATTACGAGTGCTGGAAGGGCCTGTGGTCCTCCCACAACGACAAGAACTATTTCGAGATCGCCCACTCCCTCAACCGCCAGTTCGGGCCGGGGGGCATCTATCGGAATCTGACCCTCTATAACTTTGCGGACAACCACGACGTGGACCGGCTGGCCAGCAAGCTGTCCGACCCCGCCCACCTGAACAACGTGTACACCCTGCTGTACACCATGCCGGGCATCCCCTCCCTCTACTACGGCAGCGAGTGGGCCATCCAGGGCGCCCGCACCAAGACCTCCGACGCGGCGCTCCGGCCCCACCTGGAGCTGAAGGAGATGGAAGCGCTGGATCAGAGCCTGTGCGCCCACCTGTCCGATCTGGCCGCCATCCGCTCCGCCTTCCCCGCCCTGCGGGAAGGACAGTACGAAAACGTGGTCATCAAAAACCAGCAGCTGGTATTCCGCCGGTCCACCGACAGCCAGCGGGTGTATGTGGTCTTTAACCTGGAGCCCCAGGAGGTCCACGTGGAATTTCCCCATCAGGAGCCGGTGCTCCAGGACGTGCTCAATGGCGACCAGATCTTCAACAACGACGGCGGCCGCACCTGGCTGCCGGTGCCTCCCTGCTCCGCCCGGATCCTGGTGGGCGCCCCCGACCGGTTTGCCTGGCGGCCCTGATCTCTTTTCAGGAAATCCAATTTGTTTACATCTTCTCCCTTTACTTTTTTCGGTATTGGTGATACAATGGCCCAAAAGAGGGATGTAATTTTTAATATTATATTTGAGGATTTCTGTTATGAGTTTTAAGATTATTGTCGATAGCTGCTGTGATTTGACCCCCGCCCAGCTGCGGGAGGGCTGCTTTGTCAGCGTGCCCCTGACCATCCATGTGGGCGGTCAGGATATTGTGGACGACGCCTGCTTTGACCGCGGGGCGCTGCTCCACGCCATGAAGGAGTGTCCCACCGCCCCCCATACCTCCTGCCCCTCTCCCGCCCAGTATCTGGACGCCTTTGACTGCGGGGCGGATGACCTCTATGTGGTCACCCTGTCCGCCCTGCTCTCCGGCTCCCACAACGCCGCGGCCCAGGCCCGCAATCTGTGGCTGGAGGAGCATCCCAACGCCAGCGTCCACATCTTCAACTCCTGCTCCGCCTCCGCCGGCGAGGTGCTGGTGGCGCTGAAGATCCAGGAGCTGGCCCAGTCCGGTATGGACTTCACCACGGTGGTGGCCCAGGTGTCCCGCTATATCGAGGAGATGGAGACCCTGTTCGTGCTGGAGAATCTGGACAATCTGCGGAAAAATGGCCGGTTGTCCCGGATGCAGTCCCTGGTGACCAGCACCCTGCGCATCAAGCTGCTGCTGGGCTCCACCCCGGAGGGGGAGATCTGCAAGAAGGGTCAGGCCATGTCGGTAAAACAGGCCCTGAATAAAATGGCGTCCCTGATGGCCGCCAACCCCAACCACGCGGGCAAGCGGCTGTCCATCGTCCACTGCAACTGTCTGGAGCGGGCCTATCACCTGCGGGAGCTGGCGCTGCAGCAGTGCCGGTTCTCCGAAATTCTCATCAGCGAGACCGGCGGCATCTCCACCGTCTACGCCAACGACGGCGGCGTGGTGGCCGCCTACTGAGTGTTCCTTCTACCGCCCGGAGCCCCCTCCGGGCGGTTCTTTTCGCTGTCAATCTAACACCGAGGTGATCCCCAATGGATTTATGCAACGAAAAAGACATCCGGGCTCTGCTGGGCCGCCACGGGTTCCGGTTTTCCAAGAGTATGGGACAGAACTTCCTCATTGAGGGCTGGGTGCCCCGGGACATCGCCGACGCCTCCGGTGCCGGCGAGGACTGCGGTGTGCTGGAGATCGGGCCGGGCATCGGGCCGCTGACGGTGCAGCTGGCCCGGCGGGCGGGCAAGGTGGCCGCCATCGAGCTGGACCGCTCCCTGCTGCCCATTCTGGACGAGACCCTGGCCCCTTACGACAACGTAACCGTGATCCCGGGGGACGCCATGAAGCTGGACCTGGCCGCTCTGGCGGCGGAGCAGTTTCCCGGCCTCACTCCCCTGGCCTGCGCCAATCTGCCCTACAACATCACCACCCCCGTGCTCACCGCCCTGATCGAGGCAGGCTGCTTCCGGGCCATCACAGTGATGATCCAGCGGGAGGTGGCTCTGCGCATCTGCGCCGCCCCCGGCACCGCCGACTACGGCGCCTTCTCCCTGTTCTGCCAGTACCACACCGTGCCGGAGTTCCTGTTCGAGGTGCCGCCGGAGTGTTTTCTCCCCGCCCCCAAGGTGACTTCGGCGGTGATCCGGCTGACGCCCCGGGATACCCCTCCCCAGGACCTGGTGGACGAGGCCTTTTTCTTCCGGGTGGTGCGCGCCGCCTTTGCCCAGCGGCGCAAGACCCTGCTCAACGGCCTGAATTCCGCCTTTGGAGACCGGCTGGACAAAGAACAGCTCCGGCAGGCCATTGCCGCCGCCGGGCTGCCGGAAGGAGTCCGGGGGGAGCGGCTGGGCATCGGGGAATTTGCTGCCCTGGCCCGGGCGCTGCAGAATCTGCTGGGCTGAGTATCCCGCCCCGCCGGAGGTCGGTTTGAAACCCCAGAGAATGAAAATTGCAAAATCATGTGGCACAGAGAATTGACTTTACGGCCATTTCTGTGTATGATTATGTCCATAGCATCTGGAACTTCTGGGCTCAGCCGCCCCACCGGAGCCCCATGGAGATCAATACGGAAAAGAGGTCATGCACTATGGCAAACATTGATTTGAATCAGTATGGCATTACCGGCGTCACCGAGATCATCCGCAACCCCTCTTATGAGGTCCTGTTCCAGGAGGAAACCCGTCCCGACCTGGAGGGCTACGATAAGGGTCAGGTCACCGACCTGGGCGCCGTCAACGTCATGACCGGCATTTACACCGGCCGCTCCCCCAAGGACAAGTTCATCGTCATGGACGACGTGTCCAAGGACACCGTGTGGTGGACCTCCGATGAATTCAAAAACGACAACAAACCCGCCTCCCAGCAGGCCTGGAACGCCTGCAAGGAGCTGGCCATCCAGGCTCTGTCCGGCAAGAATCTGTACGTCATGGACGTGTTCTGCGGTGCCAACGCCGACACCCGCATGGCCATCCGCTTCATCATGGAGGTGGCCTGGCAGGCCCACTTCGTAAAGAACATGTTCATTGAGCCCACCGCCGAGGAGCTGGCGTCTTTCCAGCCCGACTTCGTCTGCTATAACGCCTCCAAGACCAAGGTGGAGAACTTCAAGGAGCTGGGCCTGAACTCCGAGACCGCCGTGATCTTCAACCTCACCTCCCGGGAGCAGGTCATCCTGAACACCTGGTACGGCGGCGAGATGAAAAAGGGCATGTTCTCCATGATGAACTATTTCTTGCCCCTGAAGGGCATGGCCTCCATGCACTGCTCCGCCAACACCGACATGAACGGCGAAAACACCGCCCTGTTCTTCGGCCTGTCCGGCACCGGCAAGACCACCCTGTCCACCGACCCCAAGCGCCTGCTCATCGGCGACGACGAGCACGGCTGGGATGACAACGGCATCTTCAACTTTGAGGGCGGCTGCTACGCCAAGGTCATCAACCTGGACAAGGATTCCGAGCCCGACATCTACAACGCCATCAAGCGCAACGCCCTGCTGGAGAACGTCACCGTGGACGCAAACGGCCACTGCGACTTCAACGACGACTCGGTCACCGAGAACACCCGGGTCTCCTACCCCATCGACCACATCGAGAAGATCGTTCGTCCCGTGTCCGCTGGCCCGGACGCCAAGAACGTGATCTTCCTCTCCGCCGACGCCTTCGGCGTGCTGCCTCCCGTGTCCATCCTGACCCCGGAGCAGACCGAGTACTACTTCCTGTCCGGCTTCACCTCCAAGCTGGCCGGCACCGAGCGGGGCATCACCGAGCCTACCCCCACCTTCTCCGCCTGCTTCGGCCAGGCCTTCCTGGAGCTCCACCCCACCAAGTACGGCGAGGAGCTGGTGAAGAAGATGCAGAAGTCCGGCGCCAAGGCCTACCTGGTGAACACCGGCTGGAACGGCACCGGCAAGCGCATCTCCATTAAGGATACCCGCGGCATCATTGACGCCATCCTGGACGGCTCCATCGGGAAGGCCGAGACCAAGACCATCCCCTACTTCAATTTTGCCGTCCCCACCGCTCTGCCCGGCGTGGACACCAACATTCTGGATCCCCGGAACACCTACGCCGATCCCTCTGAGTGGGACGCCAAGGCCAAGGATCTGGCCGCCCGGTTCGTGAAGAACTTCGCCAAGTACACCAGCAACGATGCCGGCAAGGCCCTGGTGGCCGCCGGTCCCAAGGCCGACTGAGGGACTGCTCCCTTCCCCGTCTCTACATAACCGCATTGTCAGGACCTCCTTTTTGCGCATAGGATGGGCAAAAAGGAGGTCTTGCTATGCCCATAATCTACCTGTCCCCATCCACCCAGGAAAACAATCTCTACGTCAGCGGCGGCACGGAGGAGGAGTGGATGAACCGCCTGGCGGACGCCATGGAGCCCTACCTCATCGCCGCCGGGATCCGATTCTCCCGCAACACCCCTGAAATGACGGCGGTCTCCTCCATCCGGGCCTCCAACGCCGGCAACTACGACCTGCACCTGGCGCTCCACTCCAACGCTGCGCCGGAGGGCAAGTACGGCCAGATCCGGGGGGTGCTGGT
Source organism: Flavonifractor sp. An306 (assembly GCF_002159455.1). Taxonomy (GTDB): domain Bacteria; phylum Bacillota; class Clostridia; order Oscillospirales; family Oscillospiraceae; genus Flavonifractor. The sequence goes on along the minus strand of NZ_NFIQ01000054.1, from coordinate 2,015 downwards.
GTTCTACTTCCCCGGCTCCGCCCAGGGGCAGAAGGCTGCCACGCTGATCGCCAACGGCCTGAAAACCATCTACCCCCTGCCCAACAAGGTACGGACCGAGGCCACCACCTCCATCGGCGAGGTGCGGCGGGTCCGGGCCCCGTCAGTCTTTCTGGAGCTAGGCTACCACGACAACCCGGACGACGCCGCCTGGGTCAAAAACAACCTGGACGCCATCGCCCGGAACATCGTCCTCTCCCTGACGGAATTTTTCGGCCTGCCCTTCCTGGAGCCCCAGTCCCCCCGCCCGGCGGTGGTGGACGTCTCCTGGGGCTACCTCAACATCCGGGACACCCCCTCCCTCTCCGCCCCCGTGCTGGCCAAAGCCTACGACGGCGCCCGGCTTACCGTGCTGAACCAGTGGGAGGACTGGTACGTGGTGCGCTTTGACGGGCTGGTGGGCTGGGCCAGTGCCGACTTCATCACCCTCATCTGAAAGCGTCGATTTCCGCGTTCATAAATCGTTCACAGTAAGTTATAAAACGGTTCATCACTTTCAGGAGGAATCTGCTATCATATGAGTTGTCAGGATACCAAAGACATGAGACTCCTCCTCTCTTATCTCTTTCCCAAGTGCACAAGTACACTGTCCTCCCGCAGAGCGGCAACAGCTCTCTGCGGGAGGGACAGACAAAAGTTCCGCGCTCTCTGATTCAGAGGCGCGTTTTTTGGCGCTTGAAACAGGAATATTTTCCCATGCAATGGGGCATCCTATGGAGAGCGACCCAGGAGAAACGAGGTGATTATTGATGTCTTATGTCAATCCTGCCATCCGTCCCCAATTTGACTCCATGCCCGCCGAGCTGCGGGAGCACATCCTGCAGCTCGGCATCAAGCTGGACACCATGGCCGACCTGATGGGCTGCCTGGAGCGGATCGTGGCAGAGGGGGATGGCAACGGCGCCCGCTGAAGGCCGGATTCCCCAAAGTCCGTTCCGGCAGAAGCCGGATTTTTTTCTGTAATTCTGGAAAAAACGCTTACGAGGCCGGAAGAAACCTGATACAATAAAGCTGACAGAAGGCAGTCGCAGTGAAGAAAGTAGCGAGACGGGCGTTTCGCTGCTTTCTTTTTTTGCGCAAAGGCCAATTTGAGAGAGGAGTTTTTTCCATGCCCAGAACCAAGCTGCAGAACATCGTATTTACCATCATCATGGCGGTCATTATGGTCTATGGTATGATCGTCTACAACGTGGCCCTCAACACCGGCGGCGTCACCAACCAGACCTTCCTGATGGCCCTCCACGAGCTGCCCATCATGGCCCCCATCGCCTTTGTACTGGAGTTCTTCGTGGTGGAGAAGCTGGCCACCAGGCTGGCCTTTACCTTCATGCGCCCCACTGACCGGCCCCAGTTCATCACCTACGCCATCTCCACCATGATCGTGTGCATCATGTGCCCCACCATGAGCCTGATCGCCACCCTGCTGTTCAAGGAGCCCAGCTTCGGCACCTGGGCCCACACCTTCGGCTGCAACATGCCCATGGCCCTGATCTGGCAGCTGCTCTACTGCGGCCCCCTGGTCCGGCTGCTCTTCCGCACCCTGTTTCGCCACCAGTTGGCAGCCGCCGGCTGACCCCGGCAAAATTTTCCGAAATTTTTTTAAATTTTGCTTGCATTCTGTTTCAACCTGTGTTATCATAACTAAGCTGTCAGCGAGAGATCGACAGTTCTCCTCTCTGACATGCGGCTGTAGCTCAGTTGGATAGAGTGTTTGGCTACGAACCAAAAGGTCGGGGGTTCGAATCCCTTCAGCCGTACCAAAGTGCGGGTTATCCGAACACATTGTATTTATTTTCGTAAACGGTTTTTTCGGGTGCGTAATAAATCGTGAGGATTAACCCCAAAAGCAAAAAGGGCCCGGTGCAACTTAGCACCGGGCCCTTTTTTATTTTGTAATTTGTTCTAAGGCCTCTTTCAGCTTATCATACCCGAACATTGACGCATATGCAACGAACAGGCCTAGGGCCACTGCACCG
>NZ_NFIQ01000053.1 GCF_002159455.1 Flavonifractor sp. An306 | reverse complement strand
GGCTGGGTCCGGGGCAGGAAGGAGCTGCCCAGTGTACACAGGGCCAGGGCCCAGGGCACCCACCGGACGGCCCGCCGCTCCGGCAGGAGCTCCATGCCGCCGGCCAGGGCGAAGCAGAAGGCGGGCAGATAGAGCAGCAGATGCTGCTGGCCGTGGGACTGGATCCGGGTAAAAAGGAACAGGCACAGTACCGGCTGGCACAGGCACAGCAGGGCGCCGTACCGGCTTTCGGACCGCAGCAGCAGGAACACCACGCACACCAGGGCCACGGCCATCATGATATAGCCGTAGTAGCGGCACAGCATCACCAGGTCGATCCACCGGCCCTGGTCATAGGCGGAGTAGGTGTCGGCGTAGTTGGCGGACAGGACCTGGCTCACCACAAAGCTCTGACCGAAGAAGAGGCTGAAGCCCACCCCGGTCACCGCCATGGTCAGGAAGGATTTCCACTGGCTCCGCCGGACCAGCAGGGCCAGAAAGGCCGCGATGCCAAAGGACACGGTAAAAAAGAAAAAGTACCGCCGCAGCAGGAACACCAGGGTGAGCAGCCCGCCGGTGAGGATACCCCGGGCAGCCTGGGGCCGGGACTCGTCCGTGTAGATCACGAAGGCCCAGATCCCCGCCCCGGCGGCAGCTACGTCCACAAAACCGGTAAGGGCGGTGTACAGCAGCATGGGGGTGGCGCAGCACAGCAAAATGCCGCCGTATTTGCTCCTGCGGCCCAGTACCAGCATGCCCAGCAGGGCGGGCAGCACGTAGAGATTCACCGTGGCGAACAGGAATACGTACCGGTTGGTGCCCAGTACCCGCATAACCAGGGACAGGGGGAAGGAGAGCAGATAGTTGTACTCCTGGGTGATGACGCTCTCCGCCACCAGCCGCAGCTGGGAAAGGCCCAGGTGCTGCCCGGCCAGCATGGTGCTGGAGCTCCAGTAGATATTGGTGTCCCAGTAATACACCGTGGCGGTACCGGTACAGTACAGGGCGGTGATGACGTTGACCACCAGCGCCACCGCCAGAACGGCGGTACCCCGGGGCATGGGCAGCCTGCCAAAGGATCGGCCCGCCCAGAGCAGAGCCAGCACCACGCAGGCAAAGAACAGTCCGCTGCCCGCCCCGCACAGCAGCCGGAAAAGGGTGCCGCCAATGGCCATGTCCCCCACGGTGAACAGCTGATAGCTGGTGTCCAGAGCCATACCTGGCACAAAGGCGAGCGCCGCCGCCAGGGCGGTTTTCCAGGTGGGCCCGAAGGGGAGAAGAAAACGCCGCGGGATCTCCAGCCGCCACCCCACCAGCAGAGTTACCCCCGTCAGGAGCACCGCCAGGGCGGGGATGGCCAGACTGGGCAAGCGGCCGTACAGCAGGGCCCACAGCCGCACCAGGGTCAGGCCGGACAGACAGACCCAGGCCCCTCCCCAGGCCAGGCACGGGAGGGGCCGGAACAAAACAGTATGCCGTTTCATCAGCCGGGAGGCCAGGTCATATCCCGTCCGGCCAGGACGTGGAAATGGAGATGGGCCACAGACTGGCCCGCCTGGGCGCCGCAGTTGGAAACCACCCGGAAATCGGTGATGCCCAGCTCCCGGGTTACCTGGGCGATGACCTCAAAGGCGTGGGCCACCACAGCGGAGTTCTCCGCCGTGATCTCCCCGCAGGAGCCGATGTGGGCCTTGGGAATCACCAGAAAATGGGTGGGCGCCTGGGGGTCGATGTCATAAAAAGCGTAGACCAGCTCGTCCTCGTAGACCTTGTTGGATGGGATTTCGCCCGCCGCGATCTTGCAGAACAGACAATCGCTCATAAGCTGCCTCCTTTGTACAGGATGGGGGGTCAAAAAAGCCCCGCTATTTCTATTCTATACCAAAGCCGGACAAAGGGCAAGAGTTACGTACAAAAGAAAAAATAAGTAATTTCACACAAAAGCTATTGACAAACCATAGGCCCAGTAGTACAATATAGCCAGAAAGAAAGAGAAAGAGGTGTTCCCAATGTACTAGAAAGACTCAGTTCCCAGAAGAGGAAAGAGATCGCTCAACTCAGACAAGGAAGCCGATGAGCCAACCTTACTGAGCAGGCAAGCGCAAGAGCTCGGGAGGTGGAGCCAGAGGGTAGCTTGCAAGAGGAGAAAGCAGATCCGGATACTCGGAGGGAAATGAGACATCTCGCCTCGCATCTCAATCTTTATTCATGCCGGGCCGCGGCGATCGGTAGCATCTGAAACTACAGTTTCCCACATGTTCCCAACTCGTTCAATGAAGTGAAGCGCACCCAAGGATGACCTCTGACGCGAAGTTTGCTGAAGACGGAACCAAGTGCCAATGTGTTGTGAGAAAGCGAGATCCATGGCAGTTTCGAGAAAACCGAACCAAAGCACGGCAAATCTGCAGAAAGTAAGAGGTAGCAAAAGTGATTGAACCCCAGGTCGAAAAGTAGCCCCCCGGTCACGTTGGATGGCCGGGGGGGGTGTGCTATGTCTATGGGGTTTTTCTTATAAAAGCGTCAGACCGTTGATATCCAGCTTGAAGGTGAGCTTGAGATACTCCGCCGCCCGGCGACAGAGCAGCATCCGCTCCAGGAAGATCTCAAAATAGTCCATCACGGCGCAGAACTCGGTATTGATGGACAGGGAGAGGGTGATGGTGCGCCGCTCCGGGTCCAGGGTCAGCTCGGACCGCTCGGCGGCGTAATTCACCCGGTCGTGGATGTCAAAGCTCTTGTGATCCTTGTTGCGCACCCGGCTGCGGCGCACGTCGGTTTTGTCGGCCAGGATCAGGGCGGCGGCTACCGGATTGACAGGGAAGGCGGTGGGGTCGTCGTGGTGGCCGATGGCGGTGATGACAGCGGCCACATCCGCCGGGGGCATGCCCATCTTGTCCAGGATCCGGAAGGCCATCACCGCGCCGGTCTCAGCGTGGTCATGGCGGTTGACCACGTTACCGATGTCGTGCATGAACGCGGCGATGCGGGAGAGCTCCTGCTCCTGCTGGCTGTAGCCCAGCTCGCTGAGGATGTGGGCGGCCAGATGGGCGCAGCGGGTGACGTGGGCGAAGCTGTGTTCGGTAAAGCCCAGGGCGGACAGGGACTGGTCGGCCTGGGTAATATAGGTGCGGATCTCCTCCGACTGGCGCACCATGTCATAGGTAATGTGCAAGGGATGCCCCTCCTTTTATAGACGATTTACAGCCTTTATGATAGCCACGCAGGCCCCGTTTTGCAACCGTTTTTTCCCCGGGAAAAACAGGGCTTGCGCAGATTGGAAAGAGTTGATATAATAAAATTCTCAGCAAGAAGCTGGGAAGGGGACCTGAAGGTCCTGTTTGAGAGAGACAAACCGGGCGCTGGCCCGGCAGCAGGTGTATGATCCCGCGAGGAACGACGGGAATAATGCCAGAAGGCATACCAGAAATGGTATGCCTTCTTTTTTTGCAAAGGAGCGAACACATGACACTGGAGGAATTTTTTACCCAACATCCCCGGACGGCGGTGGCCTTTTCCGGCGGCACTGACTCCGCCCTGGTGCTGTGGGCGGCGGGGCGATACGGCCGGGAAGTGCGGGCCTACTATGTGCATACTGTATTCCAGCCCGCCTTTGAGCTGGCCGATGCCAAGCGGCTGGCGGAGGAACTGGAGGTCCCCCTGACGGTGGTGGAGGCGGACGTGCTGGCGGTGCCGGAGGCGGCGGCCAACGGACCCCGACGGTGCTATTATTGTAAAAAGGCTCTGTTCACCACCCTGTGGCAGCGGGCCCGGGCGGACGGATATACCGTCCTGCTGGACGGCACCAATGCTTCCGATGACGCGGGGGACCGGCCGGGGATGCAGGCTCTCCGGGAGCTGGAGGTGCGCTCCCCCCTGCGAGAGTGCGGCATCACCAAGGCCGAGGTGCGGCGTATGTCCAAAGAGGCGGGGCTGTTCACCTGGGACAAGCCGGCCTACGCCTGCCTGGCCACCCGGGTGCCCACCGGAACGGCCATCACCCGGGAGGCGCTGGAGAAGGTGGAGCGGGGGGAAAACGCCCTGTTCCGGCTGGGCTTTTCCGACTTCCGGGTGCGGCTGATGGGGGACGCCGCCCGGATCCAGGTTCCGGCGGACCAGATGGAGCGGGCCCTGGCCCTGCGGGGCGAGATCAACCAGGCTCTGGAGGCGGATTTTTCCGCCGTCCTGCTGGACCTGGCGGGGAGGTAAGCGCATGGACAACAAACACGATATTCTGGAGCTGCTGCGGGCGGTGAAGGCGGGGGAGACCACCCCGGAGGACGCCCTGCTGGAGCTGAAGCAGAAGCCCTTTGAGGACCTGGGCTACGCCAAGGTGGATTTCCACCGCTCGGTACGCCAGGGAGCGGCGGAGGTGATCTACGGCGCCGGCAAGACCGCCGGGCAGATCGCCGGTATCGCCGCCGCCATGGGGGAGCGGGGCTGCCGCAATATCCTGATCACCCGCATGGGGGAGGAGGCCGCCCAGGTGGTGGCCCAGTCGGTGCCTCTGGACTACCGGCCCATCCCCAAGCTGGGCATCGCCTTTCCCGGAGCGCGGACGGCCCTGGGCCACATTGTGGTGGCCACCGGCGGCACCAGCGACATGCCGGTGGCGGAGGAGGCCGCCCTCACCGCCGAGGTGATGGGCAACAAGGTTACCCGGCTGTACGACGTGGGGGTGGCGGGGCTTCACCGGCTGCTGAGCAACCTGGAGCCTCTGATGAGCGCCCGATGCGTGGTGGCCGTGGCCGGTATGGAGGGGGCTCTGGCCTCGGTGGTGGGCGGCCTGGTGGACTGCCCGGTGGTGGCGGTGCCCACCAGCGTGGGCTACGGCGCCAGCTTCGGCGGCCTGTCCGCCCTGCTGGCCATGCTCAACTCCTGCGCCTCCGGGTGCAGCGTGGTCAATATCGACAATGGCTTCGGGGCCGGTTATCTGGCCAGCATGATCAATCAAATGGAGGGATTACAGTGAAAACACTTTACATTGAGTGTCACATGGGGGCGGCGGGGGATATGCTCATGTCCGCCCTGTATGAGCTTTTGGAGGACAAGGAGGGCTTTCTCAAAACCATGAACGGCCTGGGCCTGCCCGGCGTTCATGTGGAGGCGGCGCCGGGGGTCTCCGGCGGTATCGCTGGCACCCATATGAAGGTCACCGTCCACGGCCAGGAGGAACTGGAGCACGATCACGACCACCATGAGCATCACCATCACCATGACCATGAGCATGACCATCATCATGACCACGGGCACGATCACCATCATCATGACCATGACCATGACCACGACCATCCCCATGCTCACAAGCATGAGCACGAACATGAGCACCACCATCACCACGCCACCCCCGGCCACATCGCGGAGATCATTGACGCCCTGGCGCTGCCGGAGGAGGTGAAGGCCAACGCCCGCGCCGTGTACGACGCCATTGCCCGGGCGGAGGCCAAGGCCCACGGCTGCCCGGTGGGGGATGTCCACTACCATGAGGTGGGGGCTCTGGACGCGGTGGCCGACGTCACCGGCGTGTGCTACGCCATCTATCTGCTGCAGCCCGACCGGGTGGTGGTCTCTCCTGTCCACGTGGGCAGCGGCACCGTGAAGTGCGCCCATGGCATTATGCCGGTGCCCGCCCCCGCCACCGCCAATCTGCTCGCCGGCGTGCCGGTGTACGGCGGCGAGGTGATGGGGGAGCTGTGTACCCCCACCGGCGCGGCGCTCCTCACCCACTTTGCCCAGTCCTTCGGGCCCATGCCCCCCATGTCCGGCGGCGCGGTGGGCTGCGGCGTGGGCACCAAGGTCTTTGTTGGCCGGGCCAACTGCGTCCGCGCCTTCCTGGGTGAGGACGCCCGGAGCGCCAATGGCACCATCACCGAGCTGGTGTGCAACATTGACGACATGACCCCCGAGGCCCTGGCCTTTGCCGCCGCCCGGCTGCTGGAGCTGGGTGCTCTGGACGTGTACACCGTCCCCGGCACCATGAAGAAGGGCCGCCCCGGCCATGTGCTCACCGTGCTGTGTGAGGAGGAACAGGAGGGGAAGCTGGCCCGGGCGGTGCTGGAGCAGACCACCACCATCGGCCTGCGGGTCCGCCGGTGCGGCAAATACTTCCTCACCCCCGGCTCCAAAACGGTGGAGACCCCCTGGGGGCCGGTCCAGGTCAAGACCGCCCAGGGCTTTGGCGTCAGCAAGGCCGCCCCGGAGTACGAATCGGCGGCCGCCCTGGCCCGGGCCAACGGCCTGCCCATCCAGACCGTGCTGCATGAAGTGACCAAGCGGCTGTAAGGGGGGAGTATTCGTGAACCGTATCTTATCTCTGACGGTATCCGCCCTGCTGACCCTGGGCCTGCTCACCGGCTGCGGCGGCGATCCCACCCCCACGCCCACCGCCGCCTCCGGCGACAAGGACAGCGTGGTGATCGCCATGGGTACCACCTCCGAGCCGGAGGCGGGCTTTGACCCGGCCTATGGCTGGGGGGCTGGCGAGCACGTCCATGAGCCTTTGATCCAGTCCACCCTGACGGTGACCAACACCGACCTGACCATCGGCTATGACCTGGCCACCGACGTGCAGGCCAGTGAGGACGGCCTGACCTGGACGGTAAAAATCCGGGACGACGTGAGCTTCACCGACGGGGAGCCGCTGACAGCCTCCGATGTGGCCTTTACCTACAACACGGTGAAGGCCGCCAGCTCGGTGAACGACTTCACCATGCTGGACCATGCCGAGGCGGTGGACGACACCACCGTGGTGTTCCACATGGCCACTCCTTTCTCCATCTGGCCCTATACCATGGCCATCGTGGGCATTGTGCCTGAGCACGGCTATAACCCGGCCACCTACGGCCAGAACCCCATCGGCTCCGGCCGGTACATACTGAAGCAGTGGGACAAGGGCCAGCAGGTGATCCTGGAGGCCAACCCGGACTATTACGGCGAGGCCCCCAAGCTGAAGCGGGTGACCATCCTCTTTATGGAGGAGGACGCCGCCTTCCTGGCAGTGCAGGCCGGACAGGCCGACGTGGCCTATACCTCCGCCATCTACGCCGACCAAAGCGTGGCGGGCTATACCCTGGCCTCCTATCAGAGCGTGGATAACCGGGGCTTCAACCTGCCGGTGATCGAGGGCACTCTCACCGGGGACGTGCTGGTGCGGAGGGCTATCAATATTGGCATCGACCGGCAGGAGATGATCGACAACGTGCTGGGCGGCTACGGCACCCCCGCTTACAGCGTGTGCGATCAGCTGCCCTGGTACAATCCGGCCTCCGAAGTGTCCTACGACCCGGAGGGAGCCGCCGCTCTGCTGGACCAGGCGGGGTGGACCATGGGGGCCGACGGGGTCCGGGAGAAGGACGGGGTGAAGGCCCAGCTGAATCTGCTCTATCCCACCAGCGACCCGGTGCGGCAGGCCCTGTGCGCTGACTTTGCCAACCAGCTGGGGGAGCTGGGCATCTCCTGCACCACCGAGGGGGTGGGCTGGGACACCGCCTATGACCGGGCCCAGACCGAGCCTCTGATCTGGGGCTGGGGGGCTCATACTCCCATGGAGCTGTACAACATCTACCATACCATCGGGGACACCGGCACCGCCCAGTACTCCCCCTATGCCAATTCCGCCGTGGACGCCTATATGGATCAGGCTCTGGCCTGTTCTGACCTGGAGAAGTCCTATGAGCTGTGGCAGAAGGCCCAGTGGGACGGCTCCACCGGCGTCACCCAGGAAGGGGACATCCCCTGGGTGTGGCTGGTGAATGTGGATCACCTGTATTGGGTGCGGGACGGCCTCCAGGTGGCGGAGCAGAAGATCCACCCCCACGGCCACGGCTGGTCCATCGTCAACAACGTGGACCAGTGGAGCTGGAGCTGAGATATCCCACCGGAAAGAAGGAATTCTCTTGAAGCACCGCCTGCTGTTCACGGGCAAAAAACTCATCCGCATGGTTCTGCTGCTGCTGGGTGTCAGCCTGGCGGCCTTCCTGCTCATGTCCGCCTCCCCTCTGGATCCCCTCCAGACCAACGTGGGCCAGGCGGCCCTGGGTTCCATGAGCCAGGAGCAGATCGCCAAGCTGGAGGACTACTGGGGGGTGAACGATCCCCCGGTCCAGCGGTATCTGGGCTGGCTGGGGGATTTCGTCCGGGGGGACATGGGTACCTCTTTGCTCTACCGCCAGCCGGTGAGCCGGGTCATCGGCCAGCGGCTGCAAAACTCTCTGTGGCTCATGGCCTTTGCCTGGGTGCTCTCCGGCGTGCTGGGCCTCACCCTGGGGGTGGTGGCCGGGGCCAACCGGGGGAGGCTGGGGGACAAGGTGATCCGGGGCTACTGCCTGCTTATCTCCAGCACCCCCACCTTTTGGCTGGCTCTGGTGCTGCTCATGATCTTCGCCGTGTGGCTGGGGGTGCTGCCCATCGGCCTGTCGGTGCCCATTGGGGTGGATGCCGCCAGCGTCACCCTGGGGGACCGGCTGTACCACGCCATCCTCCCCGCCCTCACCCTCAGCATCACCGGGGTGGCCAACATCGCCCTCCACACCCGGGAGAAGATGATTGATATTCTGGAGTCGGACTATGTGCTCTTTGCCCGGGCCCGGGGGGAGTCCAAAACCTCCATCGTCCTCCGCCACGGCCTGCGCAACGTGGCCCTGCCCGCCATCACCCTGCAGTTTGCCTCCATCAGCGAGATCTTCGGCGGTTCGGTGCTGGTGGAGCAGGTGTTCTCCTACCCCGGTCTGGGCCAGGCCGCCGTCACCGCCGGACTGGGGGCCGACCTGCCCCTGCTGTTGGGCATTACGGTGGTGAGCGCCGCCATTGTCTTTGGCGGCAATCTGATTGCCGACCTGCTGTACGGCGTGGTGGACCCCAAGATCCGAAGGGGGGCGGCCAAGGCATGAAAGGTTTCAACCGCAGGCAGACCGCCCTGGCGCTGCTGCTCTTTGCGCTGGCCCTGCTGTGCGCGGTGACGGCGGCGGGGGTAGCCCTGGCCGACCAGGCCATGGTCACCGACTTTTCCCGGAAAAATCTGGCCCCCTGCGGCCAGTTCCTCTTCGGCACCGACTGGATGGGCCGGGATATGCTCTCCCGCACCCTCACCGGCCTCTCCCTCAGCATCCGCATCGGCCTGCTTACCGCCGCCGTCAGTGCGGTCATCGCCCTGCTGCTGGGGGCGGGCTCGGCTCTGCTGGGGGGCTGGGCGGACAGCGTCATCTCCTGGGTCATCGACCTGGTGATGGGCATTCCCCATATCCTGCTGGTCATGCTCATCTCCCTGGCTTTCGGCAAGGGTTTTACCGGCGTGGTGGCGGGGGTGGCTCTCAGCCACTGGACCTCCCTGGCCCGGGTGGTGCGGGGTGAGGTGCTCCAGCTCAAGGGGGCCCCCTACATCCTCACCGCCCAGAAGCTGGGCCTGTCCCGGATGGCCGTCCTCCGGCGGCATATGCTGCCCCACCTGCTGCCCCAGTTCCTCACCGGGCTGGTGCTCCTCTTTCCCCACGCCATCCTCCACGAGGCCAGCGTCACCTTCCTGGGTTTCGGCCTGCCGCCGGAGCAGCCCGCCATCGGGGTGATCCTGTCGGAGAGCATGAGCTACCTCACCACCGGCAAGTGGTGGCTGGCGGTCTTTCCCGGCCTGGCCCTGGTGGGTGTGGTGCTGCTCTTTGCTCTGCTGGGGGATCAGCTGCGCCGCCTGCTGGACCCGGCCAGCGTCCACGAATAGGAGGGAGCGTTATGGAACCAGTGTTGGAGGTAAAGGACCTGTCCATCTCCTTTACCCAGTATCAGGGCGGTACCCGCCGCCGGGTGCTGCCGGTGATCCGCCGGCTCTCCCTCACCATCGAGGCCGGCCAGGTGGTGGCAGTGGTGGGCTCCAGCGGCTCGGGCAAGAGCCTGCTGGCCCACGGCATCCTGGGCATCCTGCCCTATAACAGCCATATGGAGGGGGAACTCCGTTACCGGGGAGAGACCCTCACCCCCCGCCGGGCGGAACAGCTCCGGGGGAAGGAGATCGTGCTGGTGCCCCAGGGGGTGACCTACCTGGATCCGCTGATGAAGGTGGGGCCTCAGCTCCGGGGGGGCCGCCGGGACGCCCAGGCCAGGGCCCATAGCCGAGAAGTGCTGGCCCGCTACGGCCTGGGACCGGAGACCGAGGAGCGCTACCCCTTTGAGCTGTCCGGCGGCATGGCCCGCCGGGTGCTCATCGCCACCGCCGCCGCCCAGTCCCCCAGGCTGCTCATTGCCGACGAGCCCACCCCAGGCCTGGACGCCCGGGCCGCCGGGCGGATTTTGGGCCATTTTCAGGAGATTGCCCAGCAGGGGGCGGGGGTGCTCCTCATCACCCATGATCTGGAGCTGGCCCTCACCATCGCCCAAAAGGTGGCGGTATTTTACGCCGGGGAGACGGTGGAGGAGACCGGGGCGGAGGATTTTGCCGCCGGACGGCTCCGCCACCCCTACACCAACGCCCTGTGGAACGCCCTGCCCCAGAACGGCTTTACGCCTATCCCCGGTTCCCAGCCCTGGCCGGGGGCATCGGGGAGCGGCTGTCCCTTTGCTCCCCGATGCCCCCGCCGGAGCGCCGCCTGCGCCGGGGACATCCCCTGGCGGACGGTCAACGGCGGACAGGTGCGCTGTCTGTATCCGGAAGGAGGGGAGAAGCCATGAGCCTGGAGGCCAAACACATCAGCTTCCGCTATCGGAAAAAGGGGACGGTGCTGGAGAATGTCAGCCTCACCGTGGAGCCGGGGGAGCGGGTGGGGCTGGCCGGTCCCAGCGGACGGGGTAAGACCACCCTGTGCAAGCTGCTGGCGGGCTACCAGCGGCCTGCCAAGGGCCAGGTGCTGCTGGACGGCCGGCCGCTGGGGGAGTACCGGGGCCTGTGTCCGGTGCAGATGATCTGGCAGCACCCGGAGACGGCGGTGGACCCCTTGCTGCGGCTGAAGGACTCGGTGCATGAGGCCGGGCCGGTAGACCAGGCCCTGCTGGATGCCCTCCACATCCAGCCCGGCTGGTTGGAGCGGTACCCCGCCGAGCTCTCCGGCGGCGAGCTCCAGCGGTTCTGCATCGCCCGGGCCCTGGCTCCCGAAGTAAAATACCTGCTGTGCGACGAGGTCACCGCCATGCTGGACCCCATTACCCAGGCCCAGATCTGGAACGTGCTGCTGGAGGCCGCCCAGGCCCGGCAGCTTGGCCTGCTTATCGTCAGCCATGACTCCGCTCTGCTGGAGCGGCTGTGTACCAGAATCCAACCTCTGTGACAGGTCTTGACAAATGGGAAATTCCTCTGTAAAATAATTGATATACAAATAGTTTGTATATCAATTATAAGCGGGAGGAACCTATGGATCAAAGTTTTCACTATCTCCTCATGGCCGCCCAGGGACTGTTTCAGCGGGCGGTGATGGCGGAGCTGAGCCAGGCGGGGCTGACGGCGGGCCAGCCCAAGGTGCTGGACTATCTGGGCCAGCACAACGGCAGCATCCAGAAGCGGATCGCGGCGGGGTGTCAGATCGACCCGGCCACCCTCACCGGCCTGCTGGGCCGGATGGAGGAGAAGGGGCTCATTGAGCGCCGCAGTCAGGACGGGGACCGGCGGTCCCTGTGCGTCTACCTGACAGAGGAAGGCTGGGAGAAGCAGAAGCTGGTGCGTTCCACCATGGAGCGGCTGGAGGAGGAGGTTTTGACCTCCCTGGGTCCGGTACAGGGCGAGGCGCTGATGGAGGGCCTGCTGGGAATCTGCCTCCGGCTGGCGGAGGACAGGGAGGCGCTGCAATGAACAGAGGAGAATTGCTGCGCCGGTATGTCTTTTTCATTGTGGGGCTGTTCGTCAACTCCCTGGGGATCGCCCTCATCACCAAGGGGGACCTGGGCACCTCACCTATCTCCAGCATCCCCTACACGCTGAGTATCGGCTTTACCCCCTCCCTGGGTATGTTTACCCTGTATTACAGCCTGCTGCTGATCGTGCTGCAGCTGGTGATCCTGCGCAAGCGCTTTCCCAAGCAGTTTTGGCTGCAGGTGCCGGTCTCTCTGGGCTTTTCCTATTTCATCGACCTGTCCATGGCGCTGCTGGGCTTTTTGAATCCCCAGGGCTATCCCGCCAAGGCGGCCCTGCTGCTGGTAGGCTGCGTGGTGCTGGGCATCGGGGTGTTCATGGAGATGGCGGCCAACGTGGTGATGCTGCCGGGGGAGTGTACCGTAAAGGCCATCTCCACCACCTGGAACACCGACTTCGGCAAGACCAAGGTGGCGGTGGACGTGACCATGGCGGCCTCGGCGGCGGTGTTGGGCCTGATTCTCTACCAGGAGCTCACCGGCGTGCGGGAGGGGACCTTTGTCTCCGCCCTGCTGGTGGGGGCCATTGCCCGCACGGTACACCGCTGGATCAATCCCAGGGTGCAGACCTTGCTGACTTGTACCCCCGCTCCGATGGAGCAGGAGGCAAAATGACACAGACGCGCCCCCGGCCCTGGCCGGGGGCGTTTTATTTGTTGAAAAAGCCCTGTAAGCTGTGGGCTCTTGCTTTTGTCCAGACAAGGGGATACAATAGAAGAACAGCGAATGGGCGGTGAAACATAGTGGACCGCCGCCCTGTTTTTACCTTTAAGAAGAAGGAGGAAAAAACATGAAACAGCGCGTATTGTCCTTGTTCCTGGCTCTGGCGGTAGGCCTGTCCCTGTTGTCCGGGGCGGCGATGGCGGCGGGTTCTCCTATGGATGAGACCAAAAATATTGACAGCACCTACAACGGCAACTGGGCCGTTCCCGTCAACTCCTACCTTTATCAGGATGGGGAGAATCTGGTGCGGGTGGAGCACGACCGGGGCTGGAATATGATCAATTCCAACACCGGCGAAGTCACGGTGATGCGGCCGGAGCAGCTCATTGTGCAGACCTACAGCCCCCAGTTCCGTCTGCTGGACTCCTGCATTATGGAGCTGGAGCTGCCTCTCTGGGGCGGTTTTTTCGCCGGGGAGACCTATAACTTCTGTGTCTTTGGCCAGGAGAACCCGTCGGAGAGCGACAGCACCGAGGTCATCCGGGTGGTAAAGTATGACAAGCAGTGGAACCGCCTGGGCCAGGCCAGCCTGTACGGCGCCAATACCTACATCCCCTTTGAGGCCGGCTCGCTGCGGATGGACGAGTACGGCGGATATCTGTACATCCATACCAGCCATGAGATGTACGCAGGCAGCGACGGCCTGCACCACCAGGCCAACCTGACCTTCTCCGTCCGGGAGTCGGATATGGAGATCACCGACTCCTTCTTCGGGGTGGCCAATTCCTCCGCGGGCTATGTGTCCCACTCCTTCAACCAGTTTATCCTGGTGGATCAGAGCGCCAATATCGTCACGCTGAACCACGGCGACGCCTATCCCCGTGGGGCGGTGCTCATGCGTTACAGCGCCAAGGCGGGCAGCGATAAATTTATCACCGCCAACGGCTCCTACTGGAATGCTGTGTCGGAGGAAGTGATGCTGCGGAATTGGTCCGGCAGCATCGGGGATAACACCACCGGCGCCCAGATCACCGGCCTGGCGGAGACCAGTACCGGCTATCTGGTGGCTTTCAGCGACACCGGCAAGGGCTCTGCCACCACTATCGGCAAAGATGTGAGCAATATTTACCTGGCCTACACCGCCAAGGACAACTTTACCGAGAGCGGCACCACCGTCCGCTCGCTGACTGACTTCACCGCCAGCTCCTCTCAGTTCGGCTCCCAGCCCCGGCTGGTGCCCACCGGGCTGGACGGTGGGTACATCCTGTGGGATGTGGCGGAAAAGAGCGACAACGGCTATTTCTACAACAACGGCGTGCTGCAGTACGCCCGGTATTACGCAGACGGTACGATCTCCCAGATCCAGACGGTGGAGTACGCCCCTCTGTTCAACGGTCAGCCCATCTGCCGGGACGGCAAGGTGATCTGGTATGTCACCGACTACGACGATCCCGTCTTCTACGTCCTGGATGAGAGTGGAGTCACCGCCTATCCCACGTCAGACTCCGGCCAGGAGCTCCCTGACAACCCGGGAGACCAGACTGCTCCCTCTTTCACTGATGTGCCCGAGGGGGCGTGGTATGCCCAGTACGTGGAAAAGGCTGCCCAGGCTGGTCTGATGGGAGGCACCGGCGACGGCCGGTTCAGCCCCGAAGAAACCCTCAGCATCAGTCAGGTGGTCGCGCTCTGTGTCCGGCTCCACGCTCAGTACTACGGCAACACTGTGCCCGAGACCGTCGATGGCCCGTGGTATCAGGGGGCCTACCAGTACGGTCTGGAGCAGGGCCTCTTTAACCGCAGCCAGCTGTCCTCCTCCATAGCCAATAACCCCGCTAACCGCCTCCAGATGGTGGCCTGGCTGGACAAGGCCGTTCCTGAGAGCCAGAAACAGCCCATCCACAGCGAGGTGACAATACCCGACGTGGCCCCCACCGATCCCGGCGGAACGGAGATCTATAAGTGGTACAGAGCGGGGATCCTGGAGGGCGACAGTGACCATCGCTTCAATGGCCGCAGCAGCATTACCCGGGCCGAGACGGCGGCCATCCTGTGCCGTCTGGCCGGTCTGACCCCCAGAATATAAGGAAACGTACAGGGCCCGTCCCGGAGCGGTTCGCTCCGGGGCGGGCCCAATCTGTGTGTCATCCGGGCTGGTGGTCCCGCAGGTCCACCGCCAGGCCGTTGACCTCCATGCCGTCCGCCGGCAGGAGCAGGTAGGTGCGGCCGTTGATGCTCCGGGTCTCCACCAGATAGCTGTAGTCCGGGTCTATCAGAATGGTGGCGTTTTCGGTCTTGATCTCGAAGCGGCCGCTGTTGATCAGGTTGGCGGGGTTGAGGGGTACCCCCTCCCCGAACTGGGCGGCGCAGCTCTTGTGGAAGGCCTGCACCTTTTCCTCCTCCACGCCGCAGTTGTGGAGGATGGCGTCCACCTCTTTGGGGGAGATGGAGGGGGCCTCCGGGTCCCGCTCCTCCTTGTGCTGGAGCAGCTTGTCCCGCAGCTGCTGGTGGACTGCCCGCACCACCTCCATGGAGCACGCCCCATCCAGGGACTCCGCCAGGGCGGTGTGGAAGGTCTCCTTCTGCTCGTCGGCGGACATGGGGGGCTCGGTGCGGAAGAGGGCGTCGATAAACTCCTGATGGATCAGGTCGGTCTGCCTGGTGTAGTACAGGGCGTTGTAGAGATTGGCGGAGCGGTTGTCGAAGGCGGGGAACAGGAAGCCCAGCTCCGGCGGGGCCACCACCTGTCCTGCGGAGCGGCTGTGAAACTCGTTCTCCCCGGGGAAGTAGCCCAGCTCCGCCTTGCTGTCCTTCACCGGACAGATGGCGCACAGGACGTAGGAGAACACCTGGTCGGAGGCGTCGGCCTGGTCCTGGTCGTCCCTGCCCCGGTAGGGCACGTCGTAGGTGTCGTGGGCCAGCAGGATCAGGTAGTTGCGCTCGTCCATATCCAGGGCCTGAATCACCTGGTCGTAAAACTGCAGGCGCACCTGCTCGTCCTTCAGCTCGGTCTGGCGGAGGGCGGAGAGCAGCCGGTGCTCCTCGCTGTCCGCCACCTGCCGGGTGGAGAACACAATGTCGATCAGGTTCTTCTGCAGCTGGCCGGTGAGGGTGCGGCGCAGGAGGGTGAGGTACTTCTCCGCCTCGTCCTGGGGCATGACCCCCAGAGAGGCGTCCAGGTAAGAGATGACCTGCTTGTTGGAGTTGACGTAACAGCCGTAGATTTTGGTGATGGCATTCTTGTCCGGCTTCAGCCGGCGGCGCAGCTCGCCGATTTCACGTTGATTCATGGGGACCTCGCTTTATAATAAACTGGATTATTTTGCTTAAAAATTACTCTTTGTGATCTTCTATGATCTCGCCGTTGCGGAAGGCCTGGAGCAGGGCCATCAGATCCTCAATCTGCTCCTGCAGCTGGCGGCCCACGTCGGTGCCGGCGATCTTCATCCGGGACTCCAGCCGCTCGAATACCACCGAGGTGGAGGCGATATCCTGGTTTTCCCGGATGGCGTTGGCCCGGCCCACAAAGGGCTCATGGGACACCAGACGGAAGCAGGCAGAGTTATAGATCAGGGTGTAGCCGGCGATGCCGGTGGTCTTTTGGTAGGCCTTGCAGAACCCGCCGTCGATGACCAGCAGCTTGCCCCCGGCCTTCATGGGGCTCTCGCCCTTTTTGGACTTCACCGGCACGTGGCCGTTGATGATGTGGCAGTGGGGGCCCTCCAGGCCGAACTCCTTCAACAGCTCGTCGCACACCGCTGGATCGTTGTAGAACTGATAGTAGGCGTTTTTGGGCTCGGTCCAGGTGGACTCGTCGGCGATCAGCCGCCGCTCGAAGGTGGTCATCCGGTCCCGGCCAAAGATGGGGCTGTTCCGGCCCGCCCACAAGAACCACAGAAAGTCCATGCCGAACTCCCGCTCCTCCGAGCCTGGCTTGCTGTAGTAGGCCCGCCGGGCGGTGAGATCGGCGTAGTCCAGGAAGGCCTTGCCGGAGAGCTCCTGCCCGCCGATGGAGAAGGTGGTCAGCTTGCCCTCCTCCGTCATGGGGATGCAGCCATGGAACAGCAGGTTGCCGTTATAGACCTTGTACAGGCTGCCCTTGGAGTAGAGGAACCGGACGTGCCGCTGGAGCTTCTCGCTGTGGAGGAAGGAGCGGGTGAGCTGGTTGATGAGGGCGTCCTCCTCCTCGGTGAGGGCGTAGGGGTTGTCCCGGTCCACGGTGGGGAAGTCGGTGTCCTCCAGGGGGTAGGTGGTGCCGCCGATGGTGATGCACTTGTGCTCATAGTCGATCTTGTCCAGCAGCAGCCGGTCGGACATGCTGAAGCAGGGGTTGCGCAGGATCTTCTGCCCCTCCAGCTTGAAGAGGATGATGGTGATGGCCTTGTGCATCCGGGCAGAGAGCAGCTTGTCCTTCTCGGTGTAATGGGCCTCGTCCTCGCTGTTGAGCTTTACCTGGAAGCGGTGGATGTCGCAGTCCTTATAGACCTCGTTGGCGAACACCGACAGGGGCCGCAGGGAGATGCCGTATCCCGTCTCGATGACCTCCAGGTTGTTGTACCGCAGGGAGTTGGCCAGCACCGTGGCCACCAGGGTGCGGGAACCGGAGGCCGCCCCCATCCACAGCACGTCGTGATTGCCCCACTGGATATCCACGCTGTGGTAGTTCATCAGGGAGTCCAGGATGATATCTGCCCGGGGGCCCCGGTCGAAGATATCTCCCACCAAATGGAGGTGGTCCACCGCCAGGCGCTTGATGAGCTCGCACAGCTCCACCAGAAAGTTGGCGGCCCGGTCGATGTGGATGATGGTGGAGATGATGTTTTCGTAGTAGTCCCGCTTGTCGTTGTCCTCGTAGTGGGTGTGGATCATTTCGTCGATGATGTAGGCGTACTCCGGCGGCATGGCCTTGCGGACCTTGGAGCGGGTGTACTTGGAGCTCACCAGCCGGCACACCTCGATGAGCCTGTGGAAGGTGATGCGGTACCACTCCCGCATGTCGGCGGTCTCCCGCTCGATCTCCTCCAGCTTCTCCTGGGGATAGTAGATGAGGGTGGCCAGCTGATCCAGGTCGGCCTTGGACACGGTGGCGGCGAACAGGTCGTCCAGCTTCTCCCGCACAACCCCGGAGGCGGAGTTGAGGATATGTAAAAAGGCCTCATACTCCCCGTGGACATCGGAGATAAAGTGCTCCGTGCCCTTGGGCAGGTTGCGGATGGCGTGGAGGTTGATGATCTCGGTGCTGGCGGCCTGGACGTTGGGGTACTGCCTGGCCAGCATTTTCAGATAGTGCAGGTTTTCCGGCTGATAGGCTTTTGTGGGCTCCATGGCGTGGACCTCCTTTTCTCCTGTGGCTTTTTTCCATTATCCCACGTTCCGCCTCCGCTGGCAAGGGGAAAAGGGGGGAAGGTACTTGACAAGAGGGGAGAAGGGACTATAATTGACAGGTCAATATTGACATATCAAAGGAGGAACGGATATGGAGCGCACCTTCCATATGCTGCTTTATCGGACATTTCACGCCCAGCGCAATGCCCTGCGGCCCCATCTGGGGGAGCTGGGTCTGGGGGCGGGCCAGCCCAAGGTGCTGGGCTATCTGCTCCGCAACGGGGCCAGCCGGCAGCGGCAGCTGGCGGAATACTGCGAGATTGACCCGGCGGCCATCTTCCGGATGCTGGATTCCATGCAGCGGGGGGGCTTTGTGGAGCGGCAGCCCAGCAAGAGCAACCGCCGGTGCGAGGAGATTGTGGTCACCGACCGGGGGCGGGAGGCCTATGAGGTGTGGCAGGGCTATTGCCGGGAGATGGAGGAGCAGATGCTGGCCGGATTTTCCCAGGAGGAGCGGGCCCGGTTTGCTGACTACCTGGGCCGGGCCTACCGCAACCTGAAGGGCAGGGAAGAGGCATGAAGGACCTGAAATGCCTGTTTGGATATCTGGGTCCCTATCGGCGGGATATGCTGATGGCCGCCCTGCTGATCATTGTGGAGACGGTGTTTGAGCTGGTGATCCCGGTGTTTATGGCCGATCTGATTGACGTGGGAGTTACCAACGGGGATATTTCCTACATTGTCCATAAAGGGGTGCAGATGGGGATCTGCGCGGGGCTGGCGCTGGTTACCGGGCTGCTGTACGCCCGGTTTGCCGCCCGGGCCGCCTACGGCTGGGGCGCCCGGGTGCGGGAGGCGGAATTTGAGCGGGTTCAGCGCTATGCCTTTTCCAACCTGGACCGGTTTGAATCCTCCTCCCTGGTCACCCGCATGACCACCGATGTGACGGTGCTCCAGAACGCCGTCAACGGCGGGCTGCGCCCCCTGGTCCGCAGCCCCATCATGCTGGCCATGGGCCTGGGGCTGTCCTTCTGGATGAACCCCAGGCTGGCCCTGGTGTTTGTGGTGTGCGCCCCCGCGCTGGCGGTGATCCTGTTTCTGGTGGTGCGGAAGGTGGCCCCCATGTATGGCCGCCTCCAGAAGGCCATGGACGGGCTGAACAATGTGGTGCAGGAGGGGCTGACCGCCATCCGGGCGGTGAAGGCCTTTGTCCGGGGGGAGTACGAGGAGGACAAGTTCCAGCGTGTGAATGAGGAGCTGCGCTCCACCAGCCAGCGCACCTTCCACTTGGCGGTGCTCAACCAGCCCGCCTTTCAGCTGGTGATGTATACCAGCATTGTGCTCATCTTTTGGTTCGGCGGGCAGATGATCCTGCGGGGAGAGCTGCTGGTGGGGGAGCTGACCGGCTTTCTCAGCTACGTGCTCCAGGTGATGAACTCCATGATGCTGATTTCCAATGTGTTTCTGCTGCTCACCCGGTCGCTGGCCAGCGCCCACCGCATTGTGGAGGTGCTGGAGGAGGAGCCCGCCCTGACCGCTCCCCCTGATCCGGTGACAGAGGTGGCCGACGGCAGCGTGGACTTTGAGGAGGTCTCCTTCAAGTACCACGCCGGCGCCAGGGAGTACGCCCTCTCCGGGGTGAATCTCCACATTGGCTCCGGGCAGACGGTGGGTATTCTGGGGGGCACCGGCTCGGCCAAGACCACCCTGGTGCAGCTCATTCCCCGGCTGTACGATGTCACTGAGGGCAGCGTGAAGGTGGGGGGCGTGGACGTACGGGACTATGACCTCACCGCCCTGCGGGACGCGGTTTCCATCGTGCTGCAGAAAAATGTGCTCTTTTCCGGCACCGTGGGAGAAAACCTCCGGTGGGGCGACCCGTCCGCCGGAGAGGGGGAGCTGTGGTCAGCCTGCCGGGCGGCCTGCGCCGACGAATTTCTGACCCGGATGCCTAAGGGGCTGGACACCGACCTGGGCCAGGGGGGCGTCAACGTCTCCGGCGGCCAGAAGCAGCGGCTGTGCATTGCCCGGGCGCTGCTAAAAAAGCCCAAAATTCTGATTTTTGACGACTCCACCTCGGCGGTGGATACCGCCACGGAGGCCAAAATCCGCTCTGCCCTGGAGAGTCTCACCGGTGTGACCAAGCTCATCATCGCCCAGCGTGTTACCTCGGTAATGCACGCCGACCTTATCGTGATTCTGGAGGACGGCAGGATCCACGCCGCCGGTACCCACGACCAGCTGCTGGCCTCCGACCCCATCTACCAGGAGATCTATACGTCCCAGATGAAAGGAGGGGAGGACCATGGCGGCCCGGCAGCTCAGCGCGAAAAAGCCTAAACATCTGCGGTATACTCTGCGCGCCTTCCTGTCCTACCTGGGGCGGCACAAGTTTCTGCTGCTGGCAGTGGCGGTGCTGGTGAGTGTCAGCGCCATCGCCAACCTGCTGGGCACCTACATGATCCGCCCGGTGGTCAACAGCCTGGCGGCCGGGGACTGGAACGATCTGGTGTCCGGTGTGGTGCTCACCGCGGGCATCTATCTTGTGGGTGTGCTTGCCTCCTTTGGCTATACCCAGACCATGGTGAAGGCGGCACAGAAGGTGCTCTACGACATCCGGCGGGATCTGTTCGCCCACCTCCAGACCCTGCCGCTGCAGTTTTTTGATACCCACCGCCACGGTGAGGTGATGAGCTATTTCACCAACGACGTGGACACCATCTCCGACGCCCTGAACAACAGCTTTGCCATGATGATCCAGAGCTTTATCCAAGTGGTGGGCACCCTGACGCTGCTGTTTCTCCTCAACCCGCCCCTCACTCTGGTGATCGTGGTCTGCTATGTGGTGATGTTTCTCTACATCCGCTTCAGCGGCAAGCGGAGCAAGGCCTACTACAACAAGCAGCAGGCCAGCCTGGGGGAGCTGGACGGCTATATCGAGGAGATGATGGCCGGGCAGAAGGTGGTGCAGGTGTTCAACCATGAGGCGGCCGCGCTGGATGCGTTCCGGCAGAAGAACGAGGCTCTGCGGAAAGCGGGTACCGGCGCCCAGGGCTACGCCGCAACCATGATCCCCGCCGTGGTCAGCCTGTCCTATGTGAACTATGCGGTGGTGGCCGTCCTGGGGGGCATTATGGCCATGAAGGGGATGACTGACGTGGGCAGCCTGGCCAGCTATCTGGTGTTTGTCCGCCAATGTGCCCTGCCCATCAACCAATTCACCCAGCAGAGCAATTTCATGCTGGCCGCCCTGGCGGGAGCCGAGCGGGTCTTTGAGGTGCTGGACCAGCCCGCCGAGGTGGACCAGGGGACGGTGGATCTGGTGGCCCTGGAGGGAGGCGGCTGGGCCTGGCAGAAGCCGGACGGCAGCCGGACGCCTTTGCGGGGGGACGTGCGCTTTGAAGGGGTGAGCTTCGGCTACGAGACGGACCAGCCCATTCTGAAGGGCATCGACCTCTTTGCCAAGCCGGGGCAGAAGATCGCCTTTGTGGGGTCCACCGGCGCGGGCAAAACCACCATTACCAACCTGATCAACCGCTTCTATGACGTGCAGAAGGGGCGGGTGACCTATGACGGCATAGACGTAACGGACATCAAAAAGAGCGCCCTCCGCCGCTCTCTGGGTATGGTGCTCCAGGACACCCATCTGTTTACCGGCACCATTGCCGACAATATCCGCTTCGGCAAGCTGGACGCCACTCAGGAGGAGGTGGAGCGGGCCGCCCGGCTGGCCAACGCCGACTCCTTCATCCGCCGCCTGCCCCAGGGGTACGACACCATGGTGACCGCCGACGGGTCCAACCTGTCCCAGGGCCAGCGGCAGCTGCTGGCCATTGCCCGGGCGGCGGTGGCCGACCCGCCGGTGCTCATTCTGGATGAGGCCACCTCCTCCATCGACACCCGTACCGAGGCTCTGGTCGAGCAGGGCATGGACCAGCTGATGGAGGGGCGGACGGTGTTTGTCATTGCCCACCGGCTCTCCACCGTCCGCAACGCCGACGCCATTCTGGTGCTGGAGCACGGCCAGGTGGTGGAGCGGGGGAGCCACGAGGATCTGCTGGCCCAGAAGGGGGAATACTACCAGCTCTATCACGGCATGTTTGAATTGAGCTGAGCCCAGACCAGCCAGGACGAAGCATAAATAAAAAGAGGGCGATTGTCAAAAGACAATCGCCCTCTTTGATCAGCGAGGATTGATATTGTCCCCCTCAATCCTCGCCCACTTGTCCGCCAAATCCTGACCAGCTGAGCAATGCCTGAGAGTGGGGGCCTAAAGCTCCAAAATGCCCCAGAAAATAAAAAAGCGGAGACCAAATGCTCGGTGGTCGTAAAACAGTAATATGTGAATTTCTTGGAACAGGCATGATTTCGGTCATGTCTGTTCCGCTTTTATCAGTTCATCCACGGGAATGTAGCCCACAAGGTCATATTCGATATGTACCCTCTGTTTGCGCTTGCCGCTGGACTTGTCCGGTGCCTCCACATAAACCGCCTTTACAAGCTCTCTGAGAGCATATGGCGTAAGTTCTGTGAGGTCGGTGTATTCCAAATGGTTGAGCATCCACAGGGCAATCGCGCATTTTGCGTACTCAGGATGGTCGGAAAGCCACGGATATTCCGTCTTCAAAGCCTCCTCAGCCATATATGAATTCATCCCTTCCTTGTCGTGAATACTGTCCAGATAGGCGAAATACGCCCTGTTGCATCTGTCCATTTCCTCCCGGTAGACCGCGGCGCGCTGGAACAGATATGTCCGGATGCCCGTGTAGCAAGGGCGGAATGGATGGCTGCATTTTGCAGTGACGGCGTAGGCGCATAGATGGCATTTCTCTTTCTGGTCGCGGCTGAACAGTTCGGAAGCCAGTCCGCAAAGAAAACCACCGAACTGGAACATTGCCTCCGCTTCCTGCAGATTGATATGCCTCTCCGCTAAGGCACGGAGATCTCCGTAAAGTCCGGGAAAGTCTGGCCGCCGTTCTCCCTGGCCTCCAGGTAGGTGGAAATATGCTCATCCATCTTTTTCTTGATGCAGTCGGCCTGGTGGGCGGGTTCTCTGCCGAGGCGCTGGATCGTCTCGCCTTCGATCTTCAGAGCCTTGGGGATCTCCACAGTATAGGCCTGTTCGGACTTGCGGAGTTCGCTCAAATGTTTTTCACGCCCGTCCATGTCCCCATACAGTTCCACGATGGCAGGCAGACGGCCGCTCTCGTAGATAAGGCTGTACTCCGTCATGCCAAGAGACGCCAGATACCCATGGAGTTCCAAATAGAGCAGATGGGTGTCGTTTTCCGCCTGGGGATAAGCATGGTCAGGGACGCCGCATTTGCGCCAGAGGCGGTAGCGATCCTGTCCGTTGGAGACCTCGCGGTCGATGACGGCCCGCATCCTTTTGCCGTCCGCGTTAAACCTGCCGTTATAGAACAGCGTTTTCATCAGTTTCGCATTTTCCAAAATAATTCCTCCCGTTATAATCGTTTTTTCTCATGCCACGAAATCAAAGAGGGTCAGTTGGTTTTCGTCCACCACGGTCTTCCTGGCCCGCTTGGACTTCTGAGCCTTCTCCAGGATCGCCGCCAGTTCCGCGGCCTTTTCCGGGTCGATGCGCCTGCGGGGCTCTGCAGGTTCGGGCAAAGACGCGGACACGGGGACCGGCTCGGCGAACACCGCTTCCGGGAGATCCCGCGCCGGCGGGTCTGCCGCGGCTTTTGTCTCCTCTGCGGCGCTTTCCGCCTTCGGCTCGCTCCGCCCTGGGTTGATCATGGCCATCTTCTTGAAGGCGGCGGCGATGTCCTCCACATTGTCCCGGATGCCCAGCATCAGTTCCTTGGCCATCTGGGAGGTCATGTCCTGCACATCGCTCATGGCCGCCAGGCCCTCCTCGGTGAAGTTGCCCTCGATGATGCCCGCCACCGCCAGTTTGGAGGCCATGAGTTTCATGGCCTTGTGCTGCATGGTGTCCTTGTAGTAGAGCAGATAGACCTCCACCCGGGGCGCCGTCTGGTTGATGCGCCAGGAGCGCCGGGACGCCTGCCGCAGCGTGAACAGTTTGTAGCCCATGCTGTAGAAGACGAGGGTGGTGAAGGCGTTCAGGTCGAGGCCGGTCTCCACGAGGCTGGGATTGGTGATGAGCACCTGCAGCCCGGCGGAAAGGCGCTTTTGCACCCACTCCTCCCGGGCGCGGGGGCGGATCTTCTCGCTCATGATCTCCGTGCGGTAGCCCGCCCCGGTCAGCAGTTTCAGAAGTTTCTGCTGGGAGTCGGTGCGCGTCCAGCTGGTGTAGACCAGGACCCGCTCGCCCTGTGCCACCTTGCGCCGCACGATGTCCAGAACAGCCTGCTCTTTTGCGCCGACGGTGTCAAAATCGCCCATGTCCAGCGGTTCTACCAGCGGTTCTCCGGAGTCCGGGTCCAGAATAGGCGGCTGGTCATAGGGCTGGTCCGGGTAGGCGGTGAGCAGATTGAGGTAGGCCGAGAGGATGCGCCTTGCGGCCTTTCCGCCTGTTTTCAGGATTTTCCGCAGGATGCTCTCGATGCGCCTGTACTCCTCGGCGACCTCCTCTTCCATATCCAGCGGGATCGGGATCTCCTCATAGTCGGGAAGGTCCTTGCCCATATCCGACAGGGAGAGGAAAGCGGTCTGCTCCAGCAAAAACCGGGAGTAGACCAGCGGGGAGACTCCGGGCAGCTGCCTGGTTCTCGTCTTTCGCCTGTGGGCCCTGCGGTTGACCGCATAATCTTGCTCGTCCTCCTCATAGGTGTTCTCCACCACGCCGTACTCCGCGTCAAATTCGGCGGGGGCGCTGTGGGGCTTGCCGTCCTGCATCATAAGGTCGGGGCAGACCCGGTAGAGCAGGTGGAAGATGCCGGAGGAGTAGCCGTTGATGAGGGTGGCGGTCATCCCGATGACCCGGACCGCCACAGAGAAGATCTCCGCCATGGCGTCGCCCTGGCCGCTGTCGTTGTTGTACTCGTGGAGTTCGTCCACAATGCAGCCGTCAAGTTTCCCTTTGTACTTGCGCTTGATGTAGGCGCTCATGGGATAGCGCCGGCAGGCCCCCACGGTGGGGTAGTACCCATCCGGGTTTTCCGCGACCGTCCGGATCTGCTCCAGCGTCGGCTCATGCTTCGTCTTCGTAAGATGCTCCGCCGCAAGGCGGCGGTGGATCCAGCCATAGGCGCCTAACTTCACCCACTCGCTGGCATGGCCGGGATTGACCGGCGCCCAGAGGATGCTGCCGCAGTTGCCGCACTTGTGGTTTTTGCGGTTCTCCGTGCGGAAGAAAAACTGGTTGACCTTGCCCGTGTACCGGATGCTGTCCTCCGTGAAGGACGCCTCAATGGGCTCCAGGCAGTCCGGGCAGAGATACGCCTTCTTGTGCCGGTTCCAGATCACGGCGGGCCGCTTCATGTAGCCGTCCCGGGCCTTCTCCTTGGAGATGATGGCGTAGATGCTCCTGTCGCCCTTTTCGTACAGGTCGTAGAGCCGGTCCAGTTCCGTGTTGCTGCGCACCACCACGCCGGCGGTGTCCGGCAGGGTCTCGCCGATCTCCCGCGCCCATTTGTTGGCCACATGGGAGGGGCACAGGATCACATTAAAAGTCTTTTGCAGCCCCCGGCCGGCCTGCTCCGCCCGCAGGGCGTACACGGCGGCCATGGCCGTGGCGCCGATCTTCGTCTTGCCGGACCCGCACTCTGCAACAATAAAGCCGCACTTGTGCTTTTGCAGTTGGCGCTTCACCGCCTCGGCCACGGCAAGTTGGGCATCGTAGAGGGAATAGCCCGCGTGCTCCCGGATATAGTCGTTCACAGCCAAAATCTCCGGCGAGAGCGGCTCGCTGGCCGGGTCGAAGAGAGGCTGGAACTGCCCGCGGATGCGCTCGGCTACCGTTACGCCGAAGGTGTTCAGGTAGCCGGTGACATTCTCCACGCCGTCAAAGCCGTCCGGGTCGATGACCGTCCCGGGGATGGAGATGGCCCCGCTTTTGAGGCCGTCCTCCACCACGGAGATGATGTTGGAATCATCCTGCCGGCAATACAGCACCCAGGCGTCCAGCTTCTCCCGCAGGGAGATGACCTGGAGCCGTTTCAAAATTCCCCGGCGCTCCAGTTCATCCAGCACATAGTCCCGAAACTCCGGGATCAGCGGCACCGATGTTTTCCGGTCCACCTCTTCAAAGAGGCGGTCCCTGTCGTTTTCCGGACAAAAGATGATGCACTTGCGCGGCGGCAGGTCCATTTTCTCCTGTCCCTCTTGCTCTTCATCCCCCTCTTCGCCGCTTTCGGGGGCCTTCGTCTTCTGGTCATCGTCAATGGCCAGAAGCGTCGCCTCGGCATACACGCCGTCATGGGTGACCTGCCGGCGGTACCGCCTGGCCTGGCTTTCCAGCCATAGGGGACGGTCACCCATATTGGCGTCCAGAGTCCCACCGGCATAGATGGCGTCGGCAAGGCCGCGCACCATCTCCGGGTAGCCGCCGAACCGGACGGCGCGGAGGATGTTCCTGTGGGGGCCTTCCCGCTCATAGACGATGGTATCCGCGTATGCGGACAGGCGCACCTCCTGGGAGGCGTTGTAGTAGCTGACTGGGATCAGCCTGCTCTGACTGCTCATTTCATATTGAATCTCCTTTCCACGGCGGACAAAAAAAGACCGCAACCACCCATATGGGCAATTACGGTCTTCTTGGTCCTGTTGTGTTTTGGTATTCCTGGTCGGTTTTGCGGACTTGTCCCGGGGCAGACTGCGCCCCCGGCCTCCTTTCCGTCCACCCTTCAATGCTCCGCCCT
>NZ_NFIQ01000052.1 GCF_002159455.1 Flavonifractor sp. An306 | reverse complement strand
TGACGTCCCCTTTTTCCCCATTTTTTCTACCCCCTTTTCTTCATCTTACCATGAAAAAAAGTAGACACCCACACTTTTGTGAGTGTCTACTTTCATTTTACAAGTGCAGGATGGCAAAGCCATCCGCCTTGTTTTTTGTTGTAGTCCGCCGCTTAGAAATACTTCTTGACCCCGTCGGTAGCCAGGGAGGCGTCGGCGCTGATGGTGACGGTGAACTTGATGTTGTTCTTCTCGGAGAAGCTGTTGAGCCAATCCAGGAAGTCCTCCACCGCATGGTCGGTGGCCTCGGAGCCCACGATCTTGGTCAGGCTGTCGATGAAAATATGGGTAATGTCATAGTTGCCGGCATACAGGCCGCTGATGAATCCCTTCAGGAAGTCATAGCTGCTCATATCGTAGTGGCTGGCCTCAACCAGACGGATTTTATAGTGAATATCATACGTCAGCTTGGGCCCGCGCTCAATGCAGACGACATTGCCGTTCTCGCTGTGGACAGCGGAATTAATGAGCTCGATCATTTGCTTGGTCTTGCCGGTGCCCTTGACGCCCATGATCACTCTCACCATAGTTATCACTCCTTACTTTGTACGCCGGGACGAGCCCCCGGCCTGGTGCATTTATGTTACCATTTTTGCTTGGGGATTGCAACTGATTTGCTGAAGTTCACAAAAAATTCCCAACCGGCGCCCGGTCTGCTGTCAACCCAGCCGGGCCTCCCCACAGAACCGAGGTTCTGTGGGGGCCCCAAAGATTTCATCTGCTCGGGCGGAATGAATCCGCCCGGCATCAAGGTTTTGCCAAAGGCAAAACGCTTGGTGTGGAGGCCTTACAATCTGGCCTCCAGCTCCGCCTTCTTGTCCTCGTAGCCGGGTTTGCCCAGCAGGGCGTACATATTGTTCTTGTAGGCCGCCCCACAGAACCGAGGTTCTGTGGGGACCCCAAAGATTTCGTCTGCTCGGGCGGAATGAATCCGCCCGACATCAAGGTTTTGCCAAAGGCAAAACACTTGGTGTGGAGGCCTTACAATCTGGCCTCCAGCTCCGCCTTCTTGTCCTCGTAGCCGGGCTTGCCCAGCAGCGCGTACATATTGTTCTTGTAGGCCTCCACGCCGGGCTGGTCAAAGGGGTTGATCTCCAGCAGATAGCCGGACAGGCCGCAGGCATACTCAAAGAAGTAGATGAGCGCGCCCACGCTCCTGGCGTCCCGGCCGGGGGCGGTGACCATCAGGTTGGGCACGCCGCCGTCCACGTGGGCCAGCAGGGTGCCCCGCATGGCCTGCTCAGCCACGAAGGACAGGTCCTTGCCCGCCAGGAAGTTGAGACCGTCCACGTTGTCCGGGTCGTGGGGGATCTCCATGCTGCCCCGGCTCTTTTCAAAGCGCACCACCGTCTCCAGCATGAGCCGCTCGCCCTGCTGGATGTACTGGCCCATGGAGTGCAGGTCGGCGGTAAACTCCACGCTGGCGGGGAACAGGGCTTTGCCCTCCTTGCCCTCGGTCTCGCCGAAGAGCTGCTTCCACCACTCGCCGAAGAACCGGAAGGAGGGCTCGTAGCCCACCAGGATCTCCACCTTCTTGCCGGCGGTGTACAGGGCGTGGCGGGCGGCGGCGTACTGCCAGGCCGGGTTGTCCTGACCGGGAGCGGCCAGGGCGGTCATAGCCTCCTCCGCGCCGGCCATCAGCTCCACGATGTCCACACCGGCGCAGGCGATGGGCAGCAGGCCCACGGCGGTGAGCACGGAGTAGCGGCCGCCCACGGCGTCGGGCACCACGAACTCCTCATAGCCCTCAGCGTCGGCCAGGCCCTTCAGGGCCCCCTTGCGGGCGTCGGTGGTGGCGTAAATGCGCTTGCGGGCCTCCTCCTTGCCGTACTTCTCCTCCAGCAGGTTCTTGAAGATGCGGAAGGCCACGGCGGGCTCGGTGGTGGTGCCCGACTTGGAAATGACGTTGATGGACCAGTCCTTGTCCTTGATGAGGTCAATGACTTCCAGCATGGCGTCTGTGGACAGGCCATTGCCGGCGAAATAGATGGCGGGGCCGTCCTTGTGGGTCAGGTTGAAGTTGGGGGAGTTGACCAGCTCCACCACCGCCCGGGCGCCCAGGTAGGATCCGCCGATGCCGATGACCACCAGGGCCTGGGAATCCTTGCGGATGCGCTCCGCCGCCGCCTGGATGCGGGCAAACTCTTCCTTGTCGTAGTCCCGGGGCAGGTGGACCCAGCCGGTGTAGTCGCCGCCCAGTCCGCTGCCGTTTTCCAGCTTGACCCGGGCGCTGTCCAGAGCGTCCAGCCGGCTGGTCAGCCAGTTTTCCGGAAGAAAGGGAACCGCGTTGGAGGTATCAAATTTGAGCATCATGGTGATGTCACTCCTTCTCTTTTTGGTACAGGGTCTGTACACGCCTATCATACACCCCGCCGGGTCATTTTACCAGAGAAAAAAGGGATGTCCGCCGAAAATCCTTCCGGCTATGCCCTTCTTACCTCCACGGTGTTGTCGTTGAGGGTGGTGGCCGCCCCCAGATCGGACAGCCGGGGGTGGGTCAGGCTGTTGACGGCGTTTGCGCCGGGGTACACCCCCTGGACCACCACCGTTCCCGGAGCCACCGCCCGGTCCAGGGCCAGCGCCCCCTCCATCCGCCCCAGGTCGTTGGAGCAGACCACCCGCTCCCCCGCCCGGAGGCCCAGCCGGGCAGCGTCGGACTGGTTCATCCGCACCGTCCGCTCCCCCCGCATCTGCTGCAGGTCGGGGATCTCGTTGAAGGAGGAATTGAGGGTCTGCATCACCGGGGCGCACACCAGCCGGAAGGGCTCGGGGCCTCCGTGGGGCGGATACCAGGTGATGGGGGCGGGGTCGGCCAGGTGGATCCTCCCGTCCGCCGTCTCCACCGGCAGGGGGAAGGGAGTCTCCAGCACCACCGGCTCCCCCGCCAGCACCCGCTCCTTCTCCCCCGGGGTGAGGGCGGCGCTCCCCTCCACCATCTCCCGGCACAGCTCCCCGGCGCCCCGCTGAAAATGGGGGTCCTCTATCCCCATGGCCCGGGCCAGCAGGGAGAACACCTCCCAGTTGCTCTTCACCTCTCCCGGCGGGGACACCACCGGGCGCACATATTGAATCTGCCGGTAGCCGTAGGGGGTGTACAGGTCCTCGCACTCCACCATGTAGGGGGCGGGGAGGATAATATCGGCGTACTTTGCCGTGTCGGTCATATACCGCTCATGGACCACGGTGAACAGGTCCTGCCGCTCCAGCCCCCGGAGCACCCCGTTCTGATCCGAGAGCACCGAGGCCGGGTTGCAGTGGTAGACGTACAGGCTGTGGATGGGGGTCTTGACCCCCTCCCCCAACAGGGCGGGGCCGATCTGGTTGATGTTCACCTGCTGCCGTCCGGGGCCGGCCAGGTCGGGCCGCTTCATCAGGCTCTTGTCCACCAGATTGGGAGAGGAGCACACCCCATAGGTGCCGCCGCCCTGTTTCGCCCAGGCCCCCACCGCCGCAGGCAGGGCGGCGATGGCGCGGGTGGCCTCTCCCCCGTTGCCGCTGCGTGAGAAGCCGCTGCCCAGGATGATGCAGGGGGCCTTGGCCCTGCCGTACTCTCGGGCCAGGGCCCGGACGGTCTCCGGCTCCAGGCCGGTGATGGCCTGGGTGGCCTCCGGGGTCCAGCGGCCCAGGGTGGCCCGCAGCTCCTCCCAGCCGGTGGTATGGGCGGCCAGGTAGGCCTGGTCGGTGAGCCCCTCGGCGTCCAGCACCTGGAGGAGAGACAGGGCCAGGGCTCCGTCGCTGCCCGGCTTCACCAGGAGGGTCTGGTGGGCGAACATTTCGGTCAGGTTTGCGTACACGTCGATGAGCACCACTTTTGCCCCCCGGTCCCTGGCCTGCCGCAGGAAGGGCACCAGGTGGATCCGGGTGGAGAGCAGGTCGGAGCTCCACACCAAAATGAGGTCACTGTGGGCCACATCCCAGGGGGACAGGTCGCAGGAGGTCCCCATCACCCGCTCCCACCCCGCCGATTTGCCGGAGCTGCACAGGGTACGCACCAGCTCGGCAGCCCCCAGGGCGTGGAAAAATCCGTCTCCGCCGTGGCGCTGTACCGCCCCCATGGTGCCGGCGTAGGAACAGGGCAGAATGGTCTCCGCCCCGTATCGGGCCATGAGTTCCTTCCAGCGGACGGAAATCTCCTCCACCGCCTCGGCCCAGGAGATGGGGGCAAATTTCCCCTCCCCCTTCTCCCCCGTCCGGCGGAGGGGGGTGAGGATGCGGTGGGGGCTGTTCACCGCCTGGGGCAAATGGCGCATTTTGCCGCACACCCTGCCCTGGGTGTAGGGGTTGGCCGGGTCGCCGGTGACGGCGCACACCCGGTCCCCCTGGGTCTCCACCAGCAAGGAGCAGCCGTCGGGGCAGTCGTAGGGACAGGCGGAGCGATAGGTGGACATGGGAAAACCTCCTTGGAAAAAAGGCCGCCCGCGGGCGGCCTTTTGACTCAGTTTTTCAGGCTCTGCAGAGGGGCGGGAATTCTGCCGCCCCGAGCAATGAACGCCTCGGCGCTCTGGGAATGGACGGGCATGACGGGGGCGGAGCCCAGCAGACCGCCGAACTCCACGGTATCCCCCACCACCTTGCCGGGGGCGGGGATAATGCGCACGGCGGTGGTCTTGGAGTTGACCATGCCGATGGCGGCCTCGTCGGCGATGATGGCGGAGATGGTGGCGGCGGAGGTGTCGCCGGGGACGGCGATCATGTCCAGGCCCACCGAGCACACGCAGGTCATGGCCTCCAGCTTGTCCAGGTGGAGCACGCCGGAGTGGGCGGCGGCGATCATGCCCTCGTCCTCACTGACAGGGATGAAGGCGCCGGACAGGCCGCCCACGTGGGAGGAGGCCATGACGCCCCCCTTCTTTACCGCGTCGTTGAGCAGAGCCAGGGCGGCGGTGGTGCCGTGGGTGCCGCAGGTCTCCAGGCCCATCTCCTCCAGGATCCGGGCCACCGAATCTCCGATAGCGGGGGTGGGGGCCAGGGACAGGTCCACAATGCCGAAGGGCACCCCCAGGCGGCGGCTGGCCTCCTGGGCCACCAGCTGACCCATACGGGTCACCCGGAAGGCGGTCTTTTTGACGGTCTCGGCCACCACGTCGAAGGGCATCCCCTTCACTTCCTTCAGGGCGTGGTGAACCACGCCGGGGCCGGAGACCCCCACGTTGATGATACAGTCGGGCTCGCCCACGCCGTGGAAGGCGCCAGCCATGAAGGGGTTGTCCTCCACCGCGTTGCAGAACACCACCAGCTTGGCGCAGCCGAAGCCCCCCTGCTCGGCGGTAAGCTGGGCGCACTCCTTGATGGTGCGGCCCATGACCCCCACGGCGTTCATGTTGATGCCCGCCCGGGTGGAGCCCACGTTGACGGAGGCGCACACCAGCTCGGTGCGGGCCAGGGCCTCGGGGATGGAGGCGATGAGCTTGCGGTCGGCCTGGGTGGCCCCCTTCTGCACCAGGGCGGAGAAGCCGCCGATGAAGTTGACCCCCACCGCCTTGGCGGCCTGGTCCATGGCCACGGCGAAGGGAACGTAGCTGTCGGTTTCGGAGGCGCCGGCCACCAGGGCGATGGGGGTGACCGAAATGCGCTTGTTGACGATGGGGATGCCGAACTCGGCCTCAATGGCCTCTCCGGTGGCCACCAGCCGCTCGGCCCGGCGGGTGATCTTGTCATAGATCTTCCGGCAGGCCACGTTGGGGTCGGGATCGGCGCAGTCCAGCAGGGAGATGCCCATGGTGATGGTGCGCACGTCCAGGTGCTGCTGGTCGATCATGTGGATGGTATCCAGAATTTCCGTTGTATTGATCATGGCAGTCACCCTCAGATGCGATGCATAGCGTTGAAGATGTCCTCCCGCTGGGCGCGGATGGACAGATCCCGCTCCTTGCCCTCCTGCTCCAGCAGGGCGGCCAGCTCGGCGAAGGGCAGATCGCACTGGTTGGCGTCCACCAGCATGACCATGGTGAAATAGTCCTGCAGGATGGTCTGGCTGATGTCCAGAATGTTGACGTTGTGCTGGGCCAGCAGGGCGCATACCGTGGACATGATGCCCACCCGGTCCTTGCCCAGGACGGTGACGATGGCTCTCATACAAAAACTTCCTTTCTCTTTATACCGTGGGATGCAGCTCGTCCAAAGTCAGGCCGAAGGCCGGGAGAAACCGCTCCACAAAGTAGTCCACTTCCGGCAGGCCGTAGCCCTTCAGGGCCTCCAGGGTCTGTTCGGCGGCCTGGCGGAACTCTCCGTTGCCCGCCTTCAGCTCCTCCACGCACTTGAGGTAGGCGGAGAGCTTGTCGGCGGCCTTTACCAGGGCCTGGGTATCCGGGTCGTACTCCTCCCGCACCAGGGGCTGGAAGGCGGGGCGCAGCTCGTCGGGCAGCATGGCCAGCAGCTTGTCGGCGGCCACCTGCTCCACCTGCCGGTAGGCCTCCCGGATGTCGGGGCTGTAGTACTTGATGGGGGTGGGCAGGTCGCCGGTGAGGATCTCCGGCGCGTCGTGGTACAGGGCCGCCGCCGCCGCCAGGCCCGGGTCGGCCGGCTTGCCCAGCACGTCCCGCCGGATCACCGCCAGGGTGTGGGCCAGCACCGCCACCATATGGGAGTGCTCCTGAATATTCTCCTGAAAGGTGTTGCGCATCAGTCCCCAGCGGCTGATATACCGCATCCGGGATAGATAGGCGAAAAAGGGATACAGTCCCTCCATACCGCTCCTCCCCTCTTAAAAAACATATTATTTTACCACAGCCCTCCGGCTCTTGTAAACCGGAACAGAAAAAAGCGCCCCATGGGGGCGCTTTTACGGTTACGGTTTGTTCTGCGTCTCAAAGGCCGCCACGCTCTGCCGGAACTGATTCCCCTCCTCGTCGGTGCCGTGGACCTCCACCCGCACCGGCTTGGACAGGTCCAGGGAAAACAGCCCCATAATGGACTTGGCGTCGATGACGTACCTGCCGGAGCATACATCCACCTCGTAGGGGCAGTAGCTGGCGGCGTTGACAAACTGCCGGACATCCTCAATGGAGGACAGCGACACGCTAAACTCGATCATTGTGGAGCACCTCCTGAAATCCTCTGTACAAGGGCGCCGCCCTTGCTTATAATAGGGTTTACCCCATTATAGACTGACTGGGGGAAAAAATTCAATGGAAATGTCCCGTTTCGGAAAAATTTCCGGCTTTTTTCACAAACACCCGAATGGGACGGAGGAAATCACCATGCGAGTTGCCATTTATACCCTGGGCTGCAAGGTCAACCAGTACGAGACCCAGGCCATGGAGACCGAGCTCACCCGCCGGGGCCACACTCTGGTGCCCTTTGACGGGGCGGCGGAGGCCTATATCGTCAACACCTGCACCGTCACGGCGGTGAGCGACAAGAAATCCCGCCAGATGATCCGCCAGGCCAGAAAGCGCTCCCCCCACGCCATCGTGGCGGTGTGCGGCTGCTACGCCCAGACCGACCCCGCCGCCGTGGAGGGGCTGGGGGTGGACCTGGTGATGGGCACCGCCCACCGGATGGAGTTTCTGGACCGGCTGGAGGCTCTGAGCCCCGACGGCGGACAGGTGGTGGAGGTGGACGACGCCCTCCGCCGCCGGGACTACGAGCATCTGCCCGCCGGCGGGCTGGAGGGCCGCACCCGGGCCATGCTGAAGGTGGAGGACGGCTGTGTCAACTTCTGCACCTACTGCATCATCCCCTACGCCAGAGGGCCCATCCGCTCCCTCCCTCTGGAGGAGGCTGCCGCCGAGGCCGCCCGGATGGCGGGCGAGGGGTATCGGGAGATCGTGCTCACCGGCATCGAGCTCTCCTCCTGGGGCCGGGATCTGCCGGACAAGCCCCACCCCATCCAGCTCATCGAGGCGGTGTGCGCCGCCGCGCCGGGCTGCCGGGTGCGCCTGGGCTCTCTGGAGCCCCGCACCATTACGGAGGATTTCTGCCGCCGGGGGGCCGCCCTGCCCAACCTGTGCCCCCATTTCCACCTGTCCATGCAGTCGGGCTGCGACAGCGTGTTAAAACGGATGAACCGGAAATATGATACCGCCCGGTATTATGAAAGCGTGAAATTACTCCGGGACCACTTTGACCGCCCCGGTATCACCACCGACCTCATCGTTGGCTTCCCCGGGGAGACCGAGGAGGAGTTTTCTCAGACGCTGGATTTCATCCAGACCTGCGCCTTTTCTGCCATGCACATTTTCCCCTACTCCCGCCGCACCGGCACCCCCGCCGCCGCCATGCCAGGTCAGGTGCCCAACGCCGTGAAGGAGGAGCGGGCCCACCGGGCGGGGGCTGTGGCCCGCGAAATGCACCGGGCCTGGCTGGAGCGCTGGGTGGGTCAGACCCTGCCGGTGCTCTTCGAGGAGGATAAGGACGGGCTGTGGCGGGGCCACGCCCCCAACTATACCGAGGTGTTCGTACCCGGCTCAGGATTGCACAATGTGGTCCGGGAGGTAACCATAACAGGCCTTCAGGGCGAAGGCCTGTTGGGTGTCCTCAGCCCTTCCGGTGGGGCAGACGGGCTTTGAGGGCCGCCTGCCAGGCGTCCAGCCGCTCCCGGGGGAGCAGCCAGTTGATCAGAAGGGACATGACCACCCCCACGCCGGTGTCCAGCATCCGGTTGAGGGAGTAGGAGATGTAGTTGTCCGAGCCAATGTTGAACAGCAGCAGGCAGAGCACCACGCCGCCGGGCTGCACCGCCCCCACCCAGAAGATCTGGGCCAGGACGATGAGGATCACCACCCCCACGAACAGCAGGGGCACCAGCAGCAGGTGGTTGTCCCCCTCGGGATAGAAGATCAGATAAATGCGGTAGAGAAAAATCCCCAGAAAACCACCGATGATGGTACCGAACAGCCGGTTGCCCCCGTGGAGCTTGGAGTGCTCCATATTGGCCCCCATGCCGAAGATGGCGCCGATACAGGCAAAGGCGGGGTTTCGGTCCAGAAAATAGTAGATCAGGGCGCAAAGGGAGGCGGAGAGGGCGGTCTTGAGGTTGCGCAGTCCGATATGGACGGCGGGCTTTTGGGGGCTTCTTTCACAGCAATCACACTCCTGGGTGCAGTTACCATTAAGATACCACAAATCAAGCTCTTTTTCCACATAGTCTGATCCAAATGTGGAAAACCGGGCCAATTACTTGGAGGAATGACATGAGCCGGGCAGACCAGCTGTTTATTGAAAATTGCAAGGAGATTCTCTCCCACGGGGTATGGGACACCGACCTGCCGGTGCGTCCCCGGTGGGACGACGGCGCCCCCGCCCACACGGTGAAGAAATTCGGCATCGTCAACCGCTACGACCTGCGGGAGGAGTTCCCCGTGCAGACCATCCGCAAAATGGCCTTTCAGAGCGCCCTGGACGAGCTGCTGTGGATCTGGCAGAAGAAGTCCAGCAACATCCACGACCTGAGCAGCCACATCTGGGACGCCTGGGCGGACGAGACCGGCTCCATCGGCAAGGCCTACGGCTACCAGCTGGGGGTGAAGCACCAGTACCCCGAGGGGGAGTTTGACCAGGTGGACCGGGTGCTCTACGACCTGAAGCACAACCCCGCCTCCCGGCGGATCCTCACCAGCCTGTACAACCACCACGACCTGCATGAGATGGCCCTCTACCCCTGCGCCTGGTCGGTGACCTTCAACGTCAGTGGAAAAACCCTCAACGCCGTCCTCAACCAGCGGTCCCAGGACATGCTCACCGCCAACGGCTGGAATGTAATGCAGTACGCCGCCCTGGTCCACATGCTGGCCCAGGTGTCGGGGCTGGAGGCGGGGGAGCTGGTCCACGTCATCGCCGACGCCCACATCTACGACCGCCACGTGCCGGTGGTGGAGGAGCTTATCTCCCGGGCCCCCTATGAGGCCCCCAGGCTGTGGCTGGACCCGCAGATCACCGACTTCTACGCCTTCACCAAGACCAGCCTGAAGCTGGAGGGCTACCGGTTCCACACCCTGGACCAGCCCATTCCGGTGGCGGTATAACAGGAGGGGTTTTTATGAACGTCATTGCTGCGGTGGATCAGAACTGGGCCATCGGAAAAGACGGGGATCAGCTGTGCTACCTCTCCGCCGACCTGAAGCGGTTCCAGGCCCTCACCACCGGACACGCCGTTATCCTGGGCCGCAAGACCCTGGCCACCTTTCCCGGCGGCCGTCCGCTGAAAAACCGGCGGAACCTGGTGCTGTCCCGGACCCCCTCCTTTGCCCCGGAGGGGGCGGAGGTGTTCCGGGACCTGGACAGCCTGTTGGCCGCCGCCCCGGCGGATGCCTTCGTCATCGGCGGAGAGCGCGTGTACCGGGCTCTGCTGCCCTGGTGCCGCCGGGCCTACATCACCAAGATCCACCACGCCTGGCCGGCCGATACCTTTTTCCCCACCCTGGACGGGGATCCCGCCTGGCGGCTGGCGGCGGAGGAGCCGCCCCTGGAGCAGGACGGGCTGGTCTTTCACTATGTCACCTATGAAAGGGTGTGAGCACATGTATCTGGAGGAAATTTCCGCTTATCATCCCCAGACCCAGCAGGAGGCTGGGGACAAGGAGATGATCCTGGCCTATCTCCGCCAGTTTCCCCACGACATCTTGGGCCGGGAGAACAAAATCGCCCACCTCACCAGCTCCGGCTTTGTGGTGAACGCCGACGGCACCAAGGTACTGATGGCCCACCACAACCTCTACAAAGTGTGGGCCTGGACCGGCGGCCACGCCGACGGCGACCCGGACCTGCTGGCGGTGGCTTTGCGGGAGGCCCGGGAGGAGACGGGGGCGGTCCACGTCAGGCCGTTGAGCCCCGCCATCGCCTCTCTGGACATTCTGCCGGTGTGGGGCCATGTGAAGCGGGGGGCGTGGGTGCCCTCCCACCAGCACCTGAACGTGACCTATCTGCTGACGGCGGACGAGGCCGACCCGCTCCAGATCCGGCCGGAGGAGAACACCCGGGTGGGCTGGCTGCCGGCGGACAGGCTGCTGGAATACACCAACGAGTGGCAGATGGACGAGGTGTACACCAAGCTGCTGGCCCGGGCCAGGGCATTGCTGAAGGGGGAAACCCAATAAAAAGGAGGAGCTCCGGCAGGAGCTCCTCCTTTTTTGCATGGGTCAGTTCTGTCCCAGGTAGTTGGCCATAAGCTGGGCCACCTCCGCTCGGGTGGCGGTGCCCTGGGGATTCAGCGCGCCGCCGGAGCCCTGGATCAGGCCTTGGCCGCAGGCCCACTCCATGGCGGAGCGGGCGTAATCGGAGACCGCTTCGCCGTCCTGGTAGGCGGACAGGTCCCCGCCCGCCGTCACGTCCCCGCCCTGGGACTGGACATAGCGGCAGAGCATGGTAACCAGCTGCTCCCGGGTGATGGGGTCACCGGGGCCAAAGACGCCGCCGCCGTAGCCGCCGGCCACCCCGTTGGCCGCCGCCCAGTTCACCCCGTCGGCATACCAGGCATCGGCGGCCACATCGGTGAACGGGGCGCCCGTGCCGGACTGGGCGGGCTGGCCCGCCAGCCGGTAGAGCATGGTGACCAGCATCCCACGGGTCAGGTTCTGGTCGGGGCTGAAGGCGCCGTCGCCGGTGCCGGTCATGAGCCCCTTCTCATACACGTAGCGCACCGCGTCGGCGTACCAGGCGCCCTCTGCCACGTCCCCGAAGGGCAGCGGCTGAGGCTGGGGCTCCGGCTCCTCCACCGCCTGGAACACGGCTTTTACCGTCACCTTAGAGCCGGGCATGACAAAGGTGAACTTCCCCTCTCCCTTGTCGGTGAGGGCCACCGTCTTGCCGTCCTTGTCGGTGACGGTGAGGGAGGCCAGCTCATACCCCTGGTCGGGGGTGACGGTGAGGGTAACGGTAGTACCCTTGGCGGCGCTTTTGGGGGAAAGGGTGACCGAGCCGTGGTCCGCCGCCTCCACTGTGGCGCCGTAATAGGTGGTGGCGGTGGAGCCGCCGCCTCCGCCGCTGCTGCTGCCGCCTCCGCCGCCGGAGGGCTGCCGGGCCGTCCAGTGGGCGTAAATGGTGGTGTCGGCGGTAAACACGTAGGTCTGGTTGACCTGCATGCCGCCCGTTCCCTGCGTAAACCAGCCGTTGAAGTCATGGTCGGTCCGGGTGGGGGTGGGCAGCGCCT
Organism: Flavonifractor sp. An306; assembly: GCF_002159455.1. Classification (GTDB taxonomy): domain Bacteria; phylum Bacillota; class Clostridia; order Oscillospirales; family Oscillospiraceae; genus Flavonifractor. The sequence goes on along the minus strand of NZ_NFIQ01000052.1, from coordinate 14,533 downwards.
GGGTCAGCTTGCCGTCCTCGCCGGTGGTGAGGGTGGTGGGGCTCACCGTGCCGCCCGTGGGGTCCAGGGTGACGGTAAAGAAGGGCTCATATTCGGCAAAGACAAAGGGGCTGAGCCGGTTGACGGTAAACCGGGCCATCCACTGGCTGCCGTCCTGGAAGCAGTAGGGGGTAATCAAATCCCTGGTCACGCCGTCGTCATGGAAGTGCAGGATCTGCAGCTTGGTATGGTCAATGCCGGCGGGCACCGGCATGGTGATCTGGATGGGCACCAGCAGCGTGCCGTCGGGATTGGTGGCTACCGTATCCCCCAGGGACAGGTCCATCTGCACATAGTCCCGGTAGGTGTTGGGAATCTCCAGCTCCTTGGGCGGGTTGGAGAAGGTGAGGGTGGGGGGCGTGGTCAGATCCTTGGCGTTCAGCCCAGCCCCGGCCACCGTGACCCGGGTGGTATCCACGTCGATATGATACGTGGGGTCAACGGCCACGTCGGCCGTCAAACCCAGCTTTTCCTCCAGCTCCCGGAGCTGGGCGGCCACGCCGGTACCCGCCTGATCTGCGGAGAGGGACTCCTCCAGCTTTTTCTGGTCCAGCGCCCGCACCGCATCAATGGCGGCCTGTTTTGCGCTCTCATCCGGGCTGGAGCCCAGGTCTGTGAGGATATCCTCCAGGCTGCCGGCAATCTCCCCTGTGGTGCCCGACACCGTCCGGGGCTGGCTCCACGCCGACCACTCGCTGTGATATTTCTGCGTGAGGTCCCAGGAGATCACCCGGATACGGAACACATAGTCCCCCGGGCCATACCGGGTCACCCGATCGTTGAATCGCTCCAGGAAGGTGGCATTTCCGCTGCTCTGGGCGTACTGGGCAGAATCTCCCTTGTACCCGATGTACATGTAAGAGCCGTCCTCCTGGACCTTGGCAAACTGGATGAATAGATTTGCGTTTTCCGCCAGAACCGCATCCTCCAGGGTGTAGGCAAAATTGGCCCCATCCCAGTCCACCCCGGTGGGCACGGCATAGGAAACGCCGGGATTGGTGTACTGGTATACCGCAGTGGTGGCGGGCTCGCTGTCGGTATAGGTGGCTCCGTCGTCGCCCAGATAGGTGACGGTGGCGGTATAGGACCCGGTTGGCATCTGCTCCTCCGTATACCAGCCCACATAGATCTCCTGGACGGATCTGGTATACCCGCCAAACCCGTCGCTGTAGGTCTCAACGACCTGACCGGTGCCCGTGTTTGTGATTTCCACCTGATAGTCGGGCATGATATCCTGGGGGATGTTTTTCAGCACCACCTGCCCGGCCTTGAACTTCCTGCCGTCCAGCTCGGTGTCCTGGGTCAGCCACTCCACCTCCGGGGTGGGCAGCTTGGACGCCGCGGCAGCCGCCGGCAGGGCGGGCGTCAGGGTGAGCAGCATGGCCGGAACCAGGGCCGCGCTGTACCATCGTTTACGCATACGCTCTCCTCCTTATCGGAAAATATGGTTACAGGCAGTATAGCACGGCTCACCTTCATTTTCCATATGCTGGATGCATAGTAAGGCAAAAAACCGCCTGTCCAGCCCTGGGGGGACCAGGCGGACAGGCGGTTTTTGCTCAACCCATACCGCCCACGCGTTTGGTGGCGGTGTGGTAGATGGGCTTCCACTCCACCTTGCGCACCAGCGCGGCGATGGAGATGGGGATGTAAGTAAACATGAAAATGGGGAAGGTAAACACATACCCCAGCTTCTTGAGGGCGGGGGCCTGGATGTGCTTCCACTCGGACAGCACGGTACACAGTCCATAGAGCAGCAGGCCCAGGTAGAAGTTGCCCAGGGAGGAGCCGATGAAGCCCACGGTCTCGTGGATCACCCGGGCGGCCAGATAGGCGGGCTGGGTGAGGCAGGCGGCCAGGACCACGGCGTTGAACAGGATCATGGCCAGGGTGAGCAGCATGCCGGGGGCCACGGTGACGAACATATCGTAGCAGGAGGTGCCCAGCCGGCCGGGGCGGAGCATGCCTTTGAGCAGGGGCACGGTGTACTCCCGGTCCACCTGATAAAATCCCTTGGACCAGCGCAGCCGCTGATCCCAGGACTGGCGGAAGGTCACCGGCTGCTCGTCGTAGATCACGGCGCTGTCGCAGTAGCCGATGCGTTTGCCCCGGATGGCGCAGTCCACGGAGAACTGGATGTCCTCGGTGAGCAGATGGAAGGGCCAGCCGCCGTTCTCCTCGATGACCTTGGCGGACACCAGAAAGCCTGTGCCCGACACGTGGCAGTTGGTACCCAGCAGGGTGCGGGGGAAGTTGAGGAACCGGGCCTCCCGCAAAAACCAGATGGAATATCCGGCGGAGATCCAGTTGTCCCCGAAGTTTTTGGAGTTGCGGTAGCAGGTCACCGCGTCATAGCCCTTGTCGAAGGTGCGGTTCATCTCCCGCACAAAGTTGGGGTCCACCAGATTGTCCGCGTCAAAGACAAAATAGCCGTCATAGCAGTCCTTGCCCTCCTCCTTCAGCTGGCGGAAGAGGTAGTCCATGGCGTAGCCCTTGCCCTTGTGAATGGGGTCCCGCCGCTCATACACGAAGGCTCCCGCCTTCCGGGCGGCCCCGGCGGTGTCGTCGGTGCAGTTGTCCGCCACCACGTACAGGTCCAGCAGCTCCTGGGGATAGTTTTGTTTTCGGAGACTGTCCAGCAGCTCGCCGATCACCTGTTCCTCATTGCGGGCGGAGACCACCACCGCAAAGCGGTGGAGCCGGCTGGGCTCATGGCGGTCCTTATGCCTGCGCAGCAGCAGGCCCACCACCAGATAAAAGCCCTGGTATAGATACAGCAGGGTAAACAGCAGCACAATGCTCCAGTTCAGCCCTTTGACAAATTCCAAAATAGACATTGTATTGTGTTCCTCCGTTATACTGTGAAAGCCAAACGAACCGTCAAAAAGGTGGGACCTTTTTTCCGTGGAGCCTATCATACCATCTTTTTAAAATATTACAAGAGTGTTACACACCAATTAACAGAACATTAAGAGAAAGTTTTTATTTCTTTTACACAAATGTAAGAAAGAGCGCAGCCTCATCCAGTGCCTCCATGGATTGGCAGAGGATCAGCCGCATAGAAAATCGGGCTGGGGCAAAGCTATGTTCGGATCGCTGATCCACAACCAAAACACGTAAGGAGATGCAAAGCGTATGTCTAACACTAACAGCAATCAGCCCGTGGTTTCCAGCGCTCGTGAGGCTCTGAACAAGTTCAAGATGGAGGCCGCTCAGGAAGTGGGCGTCAACCTGAAGCAGGGTTACAACGGCGACCTGACCAGCCGTGAGGCCGGCTCCGTGGGCGGCCAGATGGTCAAGAAGATGATCCAGGCCTACGAGAACGGCATGCAGTAACCTCATTCCCTGATCAATCCCGGGCGCGGGGCGGAGCATTGCTCCGCCCCGCGCCATTTTTGTCCCCGGCCCGCTGGAACGCTTGTATTTTGCCCGCCGGACAGATATAATAAGGCGTACACCATTTATATGCGCCGATGCAGGCACCAAATTGCAAAGGAGACATTCCTATGTCAAATATTTGGCATGACATTAACCCCGCCCGGATCCAGCCGGAGGACTTCATCGCCGTCATCGAAATCCCCAAGGGCAGCAAGAAAAAGTATGAGCTGGACAAGGAGACCGGCCTCATCATTCTGGACCGGGTGCTCCACACCTCCACCCACTATCCCGCCAACTACGGCTTCATTCCCCGGACCTACGGCGACGACGGAGACCCGCTGGACGTACTGGTGCTGTGCTCCGAGGCCATGGATCCCCTGACCCTGGTGCGCTGCTACCCGGTGGGCTACATTTCCATGCTGGACGGCGGGAAAAACGACGAGAAGATCATCGCCATTCCCTTCTCCGACCCCACCTATAACGCCTATCAGGACCTGATGGAACTGCCCCCCCACATTTTTGACGAAATGGCCCACTTCTTCTCGGTGTACAAAGCCCTGGAGGGCAAGGAGGCGGTGGCCGGCGACGTAAACGGCCGCCAGGACGCCATCCGGGTCATCCGCCAGGCCATGGACCACTATGTGGAGTGCTTTTTGGGCGGCCCGGCCCGGCCGTCGGGACAGCCCAGCTCGGACCGCTGAACCTGATGAAATATTAAGGGAAACTTAATGGCTTTTTTCCCTATTTTGGTTTCCCTGTGTGGTACAATCAGCCTGTACAAATGAAAGTTTGATGGAGAGAGGAAATTCCCTATGAACCAACCATACGATTGCCTGGTCATCGGCGCGGGCATGGCGGGAGCCGTGGCCGCCCGGGAGCTGGCGGAGCGGGGCGGCAAACAGGTCCTGGTGCTGGAGCGCCGGAACCATGTGGGCGGCAACGCTTACGACCATTTTGACCAGGACGGCGTGCTGATCCACCAGTACGGCCCCCACATTTTCCACACCAACAACAGGCGGGTATTCGACTATCTTTCCCGCTTTACCGCCTGGCGCAACTATCAGCACCAGGTAGTGGCCAACATCCCCGCGGCGGACGGCCGGCAGGAGCTGCCGGTGCCCTTCAACCTGGTATCGCTCCGGGCGGCCTTTCCGCCGGAGCAGGCCGCCGCTCTGGAGCAAAAGCTGCTGGAGACCTACGGCGCGGAGCGGAAGGTCACCATTCTGGAGCTGCGGGAGAGCTCCGATCCGGACCTGCGGGCATTGGCCGACTTTGTATACGACCATGTGTTTGTCCGCTACACCATGAAGCAGTGGGGGCAGAAGCCGGAGGAGATCGATCCGGCCACCACCGCCCGGGTGCCGGTGTTCCTGTCGGAGGACTGCCGGTATTTTCAGGACATTCACCAGGGCATGCCGCTGGAGGGCTATACCCCCATGTTCCAGCGGCTGCTGGACCACCCCAACCTGACGGTGGAGACCGGGGTGGACGCCTCCGCCCGCCTGACCCTGGAGGATGGGCGCATCCTGCTGGACGGGGAAGCCTTTGAGGGGCTGGTGCTCTACACCGGGGCGGTGGACGAGCTGTTCGGCTGCCGGTACGGGCGTCTGCCCTACCGCACCCTGGACTTCACCTTTGAGACCTATGCTCAGGACTTCTGGCAGAGCCACGGCACGGTGAACTACACCATGGACCAGGATTACACCCGCATTACCGAGTTCAAATACCTCACCGGGCAGGAGCTGCCCGGCGTCACCACCATTATGAAGGAGTACGCCCGGTCCTACACCGGCGCCGCCGGAGAGGTGCCCTACTACGCGGTGATCAATCCGGAGAACAACGCCCTCTATGCCCAATACCAGGCGGAGGCCGCCCGCTATCCCAACCTCCGTTTGCTGGGCCGTCTGGCGGAATACAAGTACTACAACATGGACGCCATCGCCGCCAGGGCGCTGGAGCTGTGTGACGAACTGCTGAAATGAGGAAAGAACACATGTCAAAGCTCATCACATTTGCCGTACCCTGCTACAACTCGGCGGCCTACATGGACCACTGCGTCCGCACCCTGCTCACCGGCGGGGAGGATATCGAGATCATTCTGGTGGACGACGGCTCCACCAAGGACGACACCCCCGCCATCTGTGACAAATACGCGGCGGACTATCCCAACATCGTCAAGGCCATCCACCAGGAGAACAGCGGCCACGGCGAAGGGGTCAACCAGGGCCTGCGCAACGCCACAGGGCTGTATTACAAGGTGGTGGACTCCGACGACTGGCTGGACGAGGCGGCCCTGGCCGCCGCTCTGGACAAGCTGCGGGAGTTTGCCGCCATGGAGCGGCCGGTGGATATGCTCATCGCCAACTACGTGTACGAACACGTGGAGGACAACACCCAAAAGGTCATGCGGTACACCAACGTATTTCCCGAGGGGCGGGTCTTTACCTGGAACGAGATCGGCCGGTTCCGCCCCTCCCAGTATCTGCTGATGCATTCGGTAATCTACCGCACCCAACTGCTGCGGGACTGCCACCTGGAGCTGCCCAAGCACACCTTCTATGTGGACAATATTTTTGTATACCAGCCCCTGCCGGCAGTCAAGAGCATGTACTATATGGACATCGACCTCTACCGCTACTTCATCGGCCGGGCGGACCAGTCGGTAAACGAAAAGGTGATGGTCACCCGGGTGGACCAGCAGGTGCGGGTCACCAAGCTGATGATCCAGAGCCACGCCCTCACCGGCCTGTACTACACCCAGCGGAAGCTGGCCCAGTATATGGTCAACTACCTCTCCATGATGATGACCATATCCTCCATCTTCCTCATCATCGACGGCTCTCCCGAGGCGCTGGGCAAAAAGACCGAGCTGTGGGAATTCCTCCGGGCCAACAACCCCAAGCTCTACCACAAGCTGAAATACCGCTCCCTGTCCTTCGTGGGCAACATCCCCGGCTATCAGGGCCGGAAGCTGTCGGTGCGGCTGTACCGGCTGGCCCGGAAAATCTACAAATTCAACTGAAAAGGAGGCGCCGCAGATGCGGCGCCTCCTTTTGTTTTTCCATGTATTACAGCCGGGCCACACCCTGGGCGCGGGCGGTGGCCGCCACCGCCTGGGCCACGGTGGCCGACACGCTCTTATCCAGCGGGGAGGGCAGGATGTACGCGGGGTTCAGCCGGTTGTCCGGCACCAGGGCGGCCAGGGCCCTGGCGGCGGCCACCTTCATCTCCTCGGTGATCTCCCTGGCCCGGACGGTCAGGGCACCCTTGAATACTCCAGGGAACACCAGCACGTTGTTGATCTGGTTGGGGAAGTCGGACCGGCCGGTGCCCACCACCGCCGCCCCGCCACGTTTGGCCTCGTCGGGCATGATCTCCGGGGTGGGATTGGCCATGGCAAACACAATGCCGTCTTTCATGGTGGACACCATCTCCGCCGTCACCAGGTTGGGCCGGGACACCCCTACAAAGGCGTCCGCGCCCTTGAGTGCGTCGGCCAGGGAGCCGCGCTCCCGGTTGGTGTTGGTGATGCGGGCAATCTCCTCCTGGCCGGGATTGAGCCCCTGATCCCCGGCGCAGATAATGCCGTTGATATCGCACATGACCACGTTGCCAAAGCCCATGGAGAGCAGCAGCTTGCCGATGGCGATACCGGCGGCGCCGGCGCCGTTGATGACAATTTTCATCTCTGAGGCAATCTTTCCAGTTACCCGGGCAGCGTTGAGCATGGCGGAGGCCACCACGATGGCGGTACCGTGCTGGTCGTCGTGAAAGACCGGGATATCGCACCGCTCCTTCAGCCGCCGCTCCACCTCAAAGCAGCGGGGGGCGGCGATATCCTCCAGGTTGATGCCCCCGAAGCTCTTGGAAATCAGGTAGATCGTCTCCACCAACTGGTCCACATCCTGGGTATCCACGCAGATGGGGAAGGCGTCCACCCCGGCGAACTCCTTGAACAGGGCGCACTTGCCCTCCATCACCGGCATGGCGGCGGCGGGGCCGATGTCCCCCAGACCCAGCACGGCGGAGCCGTCGGTGACCACCGCCACAAGATTCCCCCGCCGGGTGAGCCGGAAGGAGGCGTCATAGTCTTTCTGGATGGCCAGGCAGGGCTCGGCCACGCCGGGGGTGTACATCAGGGAGAGGTCCTCCCGGGTCTCAATGGGCTTGCGGGCCACCACTTCGATCTTGCCCCTCAGCTGCTGATGCAGCTCCAGGGCCTGCTGCTTCAAATCCATAAATCCGCTCCTTTTCCCGCTCTGGCATGTTGCTTCTTTGTGGATTATTATACACCTGCCCTGGTCCCAATTGCCACCCAGCATACTAGCCAAAATTCCTCCGTTTTCCCGGGGGCGGAACGGTCACAGCATCAGCGCCAGACACCAGCACAGCGTGGCGCCCACCGCCCCCGCCGCGGCGTACACCGGGCCGGGCACCCGCCGCCACGCCTTGCTCCACCGGGTATTTTTCCGCAGATAGCCGTCGGCCGCCCGCTGGGCCTCCTGCAGCACCTCCTCTGCCGTTACGCCCTTTTTGAAGGCGTCCTCCTTCACAATAAAGATAGCCTGCTCAAAAAAGCGGGGATCGGGGGTCCGCACCACGATTACCTGACGGGATACGCCTTGCACCACAACGCCACATCCTTTCCTAGTTTCTTCCAGTATGTCCCCTCCTGTCCCGCCTTATTCCAGACCATGGCATAGATTGCCGCTCATAACCCCGCCCGCCCCGCCGTACACTAATTCCAGTCAGAAAGGGAGGCAGATGGATGAGCAGCAAACGACGCAAGCTGATCGGGGCTCTGGCCCTGGTCTTTCTTCTGAATATCGCCCTTATCTCCCTGGCCCAGTACGCCCAGGCGGTGACCTACCGGCAGGGCTCCACCGGGGAGCAGGTACGGATCATTCAGAGCAAGCTGAAAAACTGGGGCTACTACGACGGCACGGTAGACGGCATCTTCGGCAGCCGCACCGCCGAGGCGGTGAAGTATTTCCAGCGCAAGAACGGTCTGACGGCGGACGGCATTGTGGGCCCGGCCACCCTGCGGGCCCTGGGGATGTCCACCGGTGGCGGCAGCGGCAGCAGCAGCCAGTCGGCCAGCCTGGACCTGCTGGCCCGGGTGATCTCCGCCGAGGCCCGGGGGGAGCCCTACAGCGGCCAGGTGGCGGTGGGGGCGGTAATCCTCAACCGGGTGGAGCACCCCTCCTTCCCCAACACCATCGCGGGGGTGGTCTACCAGCCCGGCGCCTTTACCTGCATGGTGGACGGGCAGTTCAACGAGCCGGTGGCGGAGTCGGCGGTGCGGGCGGCCCAGGAGGCTCTCAACGGCGCCGACCCCAGCGGCGGGGCCATCTACTATTTTAACCCCAACACCGCCACCAGTGCCTGGATCTGGAGCCGGCCGCTGATCAAGGTCATCGGCAACCACCGCTTCTGCTCCTGACGCTCACAATGGATACGCCCCCTCCGCCATGGCGGAGGGGGCGTATTGATGCCGGTCAGGTCTCCATATGGCGGCCCAGGAAACCGGCGATGGTCTGGGCCAGCTTGTAGTCGGTTTCATCGCTGGTCTGTTCGGGGTCGCTGGTGACAAAGAGCACGCAGCCCAGCACGTCCCCCTCCGACAGAATGGGGGCGGCGCAGATGGCCAGATACTTGTCGCTGTCCTCACATACCGGAACAGGGGTATCGCCGGTCTGCACCTGATAGATCTGCCGGCCCTCCATGATCTGCTCCAGATCGGAGGAAATCCGCTTGTCGGTCAGCTCCCGCTTGGCGGTGCCGGCCACCGCGATGCAGGCGTCCCGGTCGGTGATGACCGCGATCTTGCCGGTGGTCTTGTTCAGGGTCTCGCACATCTGCCCGGCGAAATCCCCCAGGCCGCCCATCAGGGAATACTTTTTGAAAATGACGCCGCCATCCTTATCTGTATAAATCTCCAGCGGGTCGCCGTCACTGATAACATTGGCATGGAACACCTTGTCCGGATGGTTGCTGGACCTCTGGACCAGGACGACGGGTGAGATATGCCCCATGCCCGCCTTAAAATTTGCCCCGTCCTCCTCCGGCAGAGTGCCGCAGCGGAGCAGGCTGTCAATGTCGGCCTTCAGCTGGATCTCCAGGTGGTCCTCGTAGACCTGGATCCTCTCAATGATGAGCTGGAGATCCTGCCGGTCCAGGTGCTCCTTGTGGAGGATGTCGTCAAAGACCTCCAGAGCGGTCTTGGCCACCCGGTTCACCTGGAGAATGGTATTGCGCTTGTCGGTGGCCATCCGCAGCTGGTTCTGGACCCCCTCGGTCCGGCGCAGCAGATCAGCCTCCAGCTCGTCGTAGGTCTCCTCCAGGATCTCCTCCTGATCCGGGTGTTTCATCAGGTCCCGCACCCGCTGGCGCTTGGTGGCCTTCAGCTCCTCCTGGAGGTCGGCCAAAATCTCCTCCAGATTGGCGGCGGAGCGCTCGGTCTCCTCCACGTCCTCCCGCTCGCGGGACAGGTCCTCGTTGAGCCGGTTCAGCATGGCGGCGGAGCCCTCCTTCACCTTTTCCACATAGGCCTTCAGCAGCTGGTCCAGCTTGTCCACCCGGATGTGGTGGCTGGTGCAGCCGGACAGCCCCCGGCGGTGATAGGTGCCGCAGGTGTAGGCCGGGCGCAGGTCGGAGCGGCTCATGGCGAACATGGGGGCGCCGCAGTCCCCGCAGGTCAGAAGCCCGGAGTAGACGTTGTCGTTTTTCTTCTGCCCCCGGTAGTTGGAACGGGTGCGCTGCTGCCGCAGGGCCCGGGTGGTGGCGAAGGTACGGTAGTCGATGATGGGCTGGTGGTGGTTTTCAATGACGATCTGCTCCAGCTCGTCCCGCCTGATATCCTTGCCGTTGATCTTGGCCCGGGTGTACTTGCCCTGCCGCAGGGTGCCGATGTAAAAGTCGTTGTCCAGAATCCCCTGCACCGTCACGATAGCCCAGGCGGCCTTGGCCTCCCGGCGGCAGGTCTCCCCGGCGGCCTCCCGCCGCAGCTGCTCCGACATACGGGGGGTGGGCACCCCTTCACCGGTGAGGTGGTTGGCGATCTTCTTGTATCCCCACCCCTGGTCGTTGTACAGGCGGAAGATGGTGCGTATGATCTCCGCCTCGGTGGGCACCACCTCAAATTGCTTCTGCTTGTTCAGGATGTACCCGTAGGGGGCGGCACACAGCCACGCTCCGTCCTGCTGGCGGCGGCGCACCACCGAGCGCACCTTCTTGCTGGTGTCGGTCACCGGCATCTCGTTGATGAGGAACTGGAACTGGATCTTCAGCCAGTCATCGTCGTTGGGGAAGTCGATGCTGTCCCCGATGGAGATGATCCGCACCCCGGCGTCCCGCAGATCCTCCAGCTCCACCAGGCCCCGGCTGTTGCGGCGGGAGAATCGGGAGAAATCTTTGACGATAAGGATGTCATATTTGTGGCTCATCAGGCCCTTCCGCATGGCCTGGTAACCCTCCCGCTGCTCGAAGGTGTAGCCGGACCGATCCCGGTCCTCATAGAAGGTGAGGGTACTGCTTGGGAATTTGGCTTTCACAAAATCCTCAATAATAGCTTTCTGGTTCTCAATGGACACGTTGTCCCGGTCCAGTTCATCGTCCACCGAGATACGGGTGTAGCCCGCGATATCAAATTTCTCGATCACAGGTCATCTCCCCTTAACAATATAGTTCATTTTCCATTTTCCTTATTCAGATAACATTGTATATTGATTGTTGCGAAATTGCAAGTGGAAATGAAAAGAAAGGGGGAGGCGATTTCCTGCCTCCCCCCTATTCTCACATGGTCACGGCCTGCTGCTCCTGACGCTGCTCCAAGACTTCCATTTCCGCCTGCCGCCGTCGGTTGTAGAGCAGTAGGTCCCGGGTCTGCTGGTACAGCTCCTCCTCCCCAGACAGAAACACCGCCACCAGATAGTTCTGCGCCTTGTATGTTTGATAGAGCGGTTTCAGCGATTCCCAAAATGCGGCATCCTCCTTTTCTGCTCTGTTCAGCCAGAGTTCCACGATCTTGCTCTCTTCCCTTACTGCTATGCGCAATGGGCTATCATCTCCTCTCCCCTATTTTCCTCTGTACACAGGAAAATATTCACATAGTCTGCTGCCACGTCTGTTTTTCCTCATGATCGCCCTCCCTGTGCCCGAGGGCGATCTTCTTTTTCTGTTCCCGGCGGAGCGTTTTGCTGTCGGTGTGCTGGGGCATGGTGGTAGCATCCCTCACGGGATCAGCATTTTGACCGCGCTCCAGAGTGCGGCCAAGCCGGACCAGAGCGCCCGCAAGACCACCATGCCCACCATGGTCCCCAGCAAAATCAGGGCCAGCCATACCAGCACGGACAGCGCGGTGCTCAGACTGGGCGGCGAAACAGAACGCTCTTTCCGCTCCCCAGCCTGTTGCAGCATCGCCCGGATCTGGGCCGCATCCTCCGCCAGTGCCTCCAGCTGCGCCTGACCGGGACAGGTCTCCCGCAGAAGGGCTGTGTGCCGTTCCAGGTTCTCCAGGGCCTTGCCCTGCTCCGCCGTCACCCGATACAAGGCGCTGATCATCATCAGCAGATTGTCCCACTCCTCCCTGTTGGGACAGGTCTGCGGAGCGTTCCTCTGCTTCAACTCCTCCATGGGCAAACGCTGCCCGGATTCTGAATTCATGTTCCATGACCTCCTTAGTGTACTTTCCATCGTGAAGTCGGTCATCCCGGCATTTCATACCTGTCGGTGTGGTGTAGGTAATGCTCTTGCGGCCATCCGTCCAACGCACCTGATATCCCTCGCGCTCCATCAGGGCGAGAAATTCCGCTTTGGTTGAGGCGTATTTCATGCACCGGTCGATGGTGTTCATGAGCCGGAACTTCCAGCTCTCACCCTTTGCAGCGGAGCGGTATTCCCGCGTGCTCAATCCCCAGGCCCGTTTCGGCCGCTGCCTGGGCAGAACAGAAAGGCCGTGCTTCATGCAGAGCCCGTCAGAGATGGCGCGCAGCTTATGCAGCGTGTCCGGCCCCTGGCGGAGCATCTTTCCCGCCCCAGGGCAAACCGCATTGACAACGAAATGCGAGTGGACATGCTCAGTATCCGTGTGGGTGGCGATGAGCACCTCGCTGTCCGGCCAAGCCTGCTCCGCAAACTCCCGCGCCACCTGGTGGGCCAATGCCCCGGTGAGCTGCTCCTCCGGCGCAAAGGACTGGACATAGTGGTAGAACCAAACCGGGCTGTTTTTCCGGTGCATCTGCCGGGTGGCAAGAAACTCCTGGGCAGCCAGCCGTGGTGTGCAGTTCTGTCCGCTTACCAACTGACTGCCGTCCTCTTGTTGGGTTTTGTATTTCTGCGATACATAGTCCGCCACACCGTGAAGCGCTCCGGCGGACTGCCGCTGGTATTTGATAAAAGTGACGGTTGCCATCAGCTTCGCTCCTGCTCCGCCAGCTCCCGCAGCTTAAGATAGATCTGACTGAGCGCCTGCCACGCATCCCCCAGACACACCTCCTTGATCCTGCCCATGTTGCACAGTACCGTCAGCTGATTGAGGCTGCGCCCGATGCCCTTGAGTTCATGAGTGATCTCCCGCAGCCCGTCCACCACCACGACACGGTGCCGCAGCGCAGCAGCCCTTACATAAGCACTCACGGACATCTGGGCAGTATCCGCCTTGGACACAATCGTTTCATACTGCTCCGGTGTTAGCCGGAGGGTGATCCGAATTTCTTTCTTCTGCTTCATACCGCACCTCCGTTCTCAAAGTGGGCGCGGGCTTCTGCCCGCATCACGCCGGTTTTCCGGCGGGGCCAAGTCCGACAAAGTCGGACGAAGGCTCTGCTTGCCCTCGTCGGAAGCGCCTGCGCATCCGTCGCTTCCGCCCGAGGTCGAACGCACCCTCGCTCCGTGCTTCCTCCTCTCCACGGCGAAACCGTTTCGCTGGGGACCCGTTACGGAGAGGAATCCACATCCCGCGGCCTTTCCGCAGGGTCGATCGTGCCGGTTTCCGGGGCCCCGGCCACATCGTCACTTTCGGCACAGCAGAGCTCTATGATCCGCCTGCCGTTGCTCCGCCGGCTGACCGCCGTAATCCCGTTCTCCTTTAGGGCCCCAATGCTTTACAGGATCATACGGGATACTTTCTTTGGCGTGATGCCCTCCCTTCCGTCAGGGTCGATCTTCTGGGACAGCTCTGTGGGAGTGCCGATCCATTCAGATTGCTCCTTCAGTAAATCAGAGAGAAGAGATACCATACCGATCTCCACGCCCTCCGGCTGCTCCCTGCTGTCCGACACCAGCTCCCATACGTTGTTCTCACCCCACCGCAGCTCCAGCTCCCGGTAGTCGATATCCCGGCCCACACAGGTCAGTCTGGCTCTGCCGCTGCCCCGCTTCTCCTCCACCAGGGTGAAGCTGGAATCCACCGCACCGCTGATGGCGGTGGTGCCGGAAATCCGGTAGAACACGTCCTCCGCCTTCTCCTTCCGCAGGTGATGAATGAGCAGGATGGCAATACCGCGCTTGTCCGCCAACCGTTTCGACACCGACAGGTCCCGGTAGTCGTTGGCATAGGTGGTGTCATGCACCGGACGGATCATTTGCAGCGTGTCGATAATGACCAGCGTGGTGTCCGGATGCTCCGACAAAAATGCCTCCATCTGTTCTTCCAGCCCCTGACCGATGATGGAGCACTCGGTGCAGAAGTGAACGCTGTCCGGCGCGTCCTCGGTGATTTCAAACAAGCGGTTCTGGATGCGGAGGACGGAATCTTCCAGGCAGAGATAGAGGGTAGTCCCCTGCCTGGTGGACAGGTTCCAGATCCTTTCCCCCTTAGCTACCGCCACCGCCAGCCACAACGCCAGCCAGGACTTGCCCACCTTGGGGGATCCCGCCAGGATGTGCAGGCCCTGCGCGACCAGGGTATCCACCACAAAGCGGACGGGTTGAAGGGGCTGGGACATCAGCGCGGCGCCATCCACCGTTTTCAGCAGTCCCATATGTTTCACTCCCTTCGATATTATTTGAATACGCCGCCTGAAACGGTGCCCTTAGACCGCACGAATGGTGCACTCAGACCGCTGAAATGGTGCATGGTCACCGCAGTCATGGTGCATTGACAGGATGGCCACTA
>NZ_NFIQ01000051.1 GCF_002159455.1 Flavonifractor sp. An306 | reverse complement strand
TCTCGTTCTCGTAGGTGCCGTTGGCGGACTGCTCAGCCAGGGAGTACATACGGTTGAGCATGTCGTGAACCTCAGTCAGGGCGCCCTCAGCGGTCTGCACCAGGGAGATGCCGTCCTTGGCGTTGTCCTGAGCCTTGTCCAGGCCGGTGATCTGGGCCCGCATCTTCTCGGAAATAGCCAGACCGGCAGCGTCGTCGCCAGCGCGGTTGATCTTGTAGCCGGAAGACAGCTTCTCCAGGTTCTTGGACAGAGCGGAGGTGTTGGTGTTGTAGTTGCGGTAGGCGTTCATCGCCATAATATTATGCTGAATTCTCATAACTTATTGGACTCCTTTCCAAATATAGGTAAACTGTGAGACGTGCCTTTGGTTCCTCCATTGGCACTGGGTGGAGTGCCGCGTATCAGACTCACTGTGCGCACAATGAACCGGACAGTTGGCACGGAACTATTTCAACCGGCTCGCGAAAACCGGCAGAAACCAACGTTAAGGTGTTGCGCGGGTTTTTCGGACCGAAAGGTCCTCTTCCCACGGGGCGGGAATAATGTGATCCAGCTGAATGCGGAGTTTCCGGGCCATATCATGCTGCCCCTGAGCCTCCAACTGCTGAATCGTCTGCTCCATGGCCTGGGCGGCCCGGTCCCGCTCATCATTCCATCGAAATGTCTGATTTCTGCGGGGGGTGGCCCTTCTGCGGGGGGATGATTCCAAACAGGCGGGACGGGGTGCGCCCTCCCGCTCCAGTACCCTGCCCCGGACAATGGGAATTTCCCGGGCAGCGTTGACCGAGAGATAGGCCCGGCCGCCGTTGATCCGGTTGAGCTGCACCACAATGTTTCCATTGATAGTCAGATATTCCTCCGGACTCAGGGAGAGTTTCAGCATGGCGTCCTCCTTCGCCTTTGTTGGGTACGATCCGTCGTGCCCATGTCATAGTCATAATATTGTGAACGCTCCGGCATCCGAAGCTTCCGGCCCGACGCCCTGACGGGTGAGGGAGCCATCTCGTTTCCCACGCTGCGGCCTGGAAAACGCTGACCAAAACGGACCTTTGCCAGATTCGCTTGGCTCAACGCTCTCCGTACCGGGTTTATGGGCGGTCACCGGCGTTCCGACCGGCCATTGCTTTTGAAAAGAATCTATATGAAATATCGCAATGTTTAAGCGCTTTTTTGTGTGGTGAGAACCTGCCGCAGACCAGCTGTCTTAATGTTTTGAGCGGCGTTGATCTCCCGCTGAAGCGCTGCCCCACAGGCTGGGCAGCGCCATTGCTCCCGTCGGTAATCTACACCCTCCGGCAGTAAATAGCCGCAGCTGTGGCATTGCCGAGAAGTGGGTGCGCAGCGCTCCACCATCAACAGGGACTTGCCCTGTCTGGACAGCTTATAGTCCAGACAGGCACGGAACATTCCGAAGCCCAATTCCAGACCATTGGACAGCTTCATCGCACGATTTCCATCCGCCAGATCGTCGGCCCGCACACACACGGCGTCCCAGGCGTTGGCTATCCGCCGGGATTCCTTGTGGATGTAGTCGCGACGCTGATTGGCAATGTGCTCATGGAGCAGCCTGTATTTCTGTACGGCTTCCTCATAATTTCGGGAGCCGGGAGTCATCCGAGCCATACGCTGCTGAAGCCGGGCCAGCTTTTCCTGGGTCAGCTTCAGCCAGTGGGGCGGATCGGCCATGGCGCCATTATCCGCCACATAGAAATGGGAAACTGAATATTTCAGTCCGATGGTCCGTTCTGGTGTGGGGGGTATCGGCTGGGGAGCAGGTGCGGGATATTCAAACACAATGCTGCAGTTATATGTGCCGGTACGGGTCTTGCTGACGGTGATCCGCTTCAGTTTCCAGCCGTTCCGGGGACGGCGGGGAAATTTGGCCTTTACCACACCCGCCTTGGTCATGCGGATGCCGTCCCGGGTCAGATAAATGGTAGGGCCGGAGGAAAACACGTGATTGCAGGCGGTAAAGGCGTCCCGGCCGTCCTTTTTTCGTTTGAAGCGGGGATGGCCGAAATGCTCCGGATTCTTAAAAAATATCCGAAAAGCTTGCGAGAGTTGGTTGTGAGTCTGAATCAGGGCCTGATTATCCACCTCTTTTAAAAAGGGTGCGCCATCTTTGTACTTGGCAGGGGTGGGAATGAAGTGGGCCCCGGTCTCGTCGTAAAATTTCTGTTGGTCGGAGAGCATACGGTTCCAAATAAAGCGGCAGCAGCCAAACGTTTTTTCAAAGAGTTCCGCTTGTTCCGCTGTGGGATAGAGGCGGGCTTTTATGGTGGTGTACAGGGATGTTTTCCCGGCCTGGACGTGTGAAGATTGGGAACGTCCCACCATTTCAGCTCACCTCTGTTCCGCTCGTGGAGAATCCTGTCGAATTTGTGACAAAAAGCATGAAATTTGTCACAAGGGATAATCTGCATCTCTGGAATCCGTTCATTACTTTTATCGGCAGGATTTTGGGGAAGTTAAGCCTTTTCACAGAATATTTTTCATCTCGGCTTTTTGTTACTTAACCTATGGTTTTTGTCACAAAATCTCTTGTGCTCGACGGGGATTGAAACAGTAAAATAATATAAAACGGTCCATCCGGATGTTCACTTCCGGATGGACCGTTTTATTCTTTCATTTTGTTCAGTGTCGTCGTCGGCAAAATTGGAGGCCCATCATAGCGTGTGCCGGCCGCGCATAGCCTACCAGAGAGGAGGGTTGCCGATGAACGACATAGACCGCGACATTGGGCTTGTACTTTTGAAACGGCTGAGGCAGCGCGGCTTTATTTCGGAGGATATATACCATGCTGCCCGTCAATCCAAGGTTTTTGACAGGAAACGTTTTGCCGGATGCGGGGATAGTGCTGCTGGAACAACTGACGGAGACGGGGAGGAAATATGACGATCAGGAAGCTGCGGGAACAACTGCGGAAGGGAAGGTCCATTTATGATCTTCCCCTCCGGGTTACTTATTACGCCCGGGTCTCCACAGACAAAGTGGAGCAGCAGGGGAGTCTGGAACATCAGGTGCAGTATTATACGGAACTTATCCAGAAAAACCCAAACTGGACGTTTGTGGGGGGATACGTTGACGAGGGGCTCTCCGGGACCAGCACCTGCAAACGGGAGAGCTTTCTGCGTATGATCGACGACGCCCATCGGGGGCTGTTCGACTTCATTATCACGAAGGAGATTTCCCGCTTCTCCAGAAGTACGCTGGACAGCATTCAATATACCCAGGAGCTGCTGGATGCCAACGTAGGGGTCTTTTTTCAAAATGACAATATCAATACCCTGGACACGGACAGTGAGTTTCGGCTGGTGGTCATGGCGGGGGTAGCCCAGGACGAAGTAAGAAAGCTGTCCGAGCGCCTGAAATTTGGGTTCCGCCAGTCCATCAGGAATGGCCGTGTGCTTGGGAACAGCCGCCTGTGGGGCTATGATAAAAAGGACTGCAGGCTCACCATTGTTCCGGAAGAGGCGGAGATGGTCAGGCTGCTTTTTACCCTTTATGCCACGGGGGAATACGGGCTCCGAACGCTCTCGCAGGAGCTGACCCGGCGGGGATATACCAGCGCTCAGGGCCATCCCTTCAACCAGACCACCATCAAGCATATTCTGACCAATCCCAAGTACAAAGGGTGGTACTGTGGGAACAAAACCCAGTCTCTGGATTATCGCACCAAAAAGAGAGCATTTTTGGAGGAGAGCGAGTGGATCATACATCCGGACCCCAACATTCCTGCCATTGTTTCGGAGGAGCTGTGGGATCAGGCCAACGCCATATTCCGGCAGAGGAGCCAGGCGGTCCGGGCCAAAACCGCCGGTTACCATAACCGGTATCCGTACAGCGGAAAGATTATCTGTGAAACCCATGGCGTCAGCTTTCATCGCCAGGCCTTTCAAACGCAGGAAGGCGAAAGGGAGTATTGGCGCTGCAGGGTGTACCGTCAGCGGGGGAAGGAGGGATGCGGCCTTCCCGCCATCCGTACCTGTGAGGTGGACCAGGTGCTGGCCGGGCTATTTTCAGAGGTGGTCACCGAGAAAGCGCAGATCATCCGGCTGGTACTGGACAGTATTGCCTCCGCGGCGCAAGGAGTGGACCATGAGGCGCAGATCGGACGGATAGAACGGCAGATTGTCCAGATTAGGGAGAAGAAAGAAAAGCTGCTGGAGCTCAGTATGGAGAACGCCATTACCCTTCAGGAGTTCAAAGAGCGCAACGAGCAGTGGAACTGCAAGCTTTCCGCGCTGGAAGCGCAGCAGCTTGCGCTGCAGCGGCAGCAGGAGCGCAGCGGGGTGGCCCTTGACCCGGCGGTTTTGGAAAAGGCCCTATGGGAGGAGCTGAACTTTGCAAACGGGGTCCATTCCGAAGTGGTGGCGGCCATTCTGGACCATATCGTGGTGTTGGAGCAAAGCACCGACAAACAAATCTATTTAGAGATCCATCTGCGGCTGGGGCAACAGGCTTCAGCCCATTTTCAGCGGGGCGAATTGGTCCTTTGCAATCTACCTTTAAAAAATACTATACCCCCAATGGGGACCAGGACGACCTGATCTCCATCGGCACCATTGGACTCATCAAGGGAATATCCACCTTTAAGCCGGACAAAAAAGTGCGGCTGGCGACCTATGCCTCCCGCTGTATTGAAAATGCTACACTATCGTAACGGACTTTTTACCCCTTCATGTGGCGGATCGCACCGACTTAAGGGATAAATGGCGTGTGTTTTGCCAACCTACGGAACGCGTGGTAGTCATGACACGCTATGCTCTCAATGTGGTCAGTTACGCGCCCTTGTATATTCACAGTTTCCGCATTGTCCAGCCCCACACGCTGGTGGAGGCGGAGAAGTTCAATCTTATCTACACAGATCCAACTCAAATCGACAATATAGCGGACAAGCTGCGGTGGTACAGATACCAGCATGGTCTGCTGCAAAGAGATGTGGCAGACTACGCCGGTCTGGATCGTAGTACATATTCCGGCTATGAGAATACCCAGCGGGACTACTACCCCATCGAGAAGATGCAGAAGATTGCGGAGCTGTTCGCCGTGCCGGTCACGGATTTGCTGGACGAGTTTAATTTGTTCCTCTACAATGGTCAGGGACGACAGATTAAAGAAATGCGCCGGCGGCGTCACATGACCCAGGTGGAATATGCCAGGCGACTGGGTGTCCCCTTTGGCACGCTGCAAGGGTGGGAGCAGGATCGGGTACAGATCTGCAAGCAGACATGGCGCAGACTGAAAATCAGAGGATAACACAAAGGGATGGGGTTATGCCCCATCCCTTTGCTGATGTATTCGTTTGATTGCCTCAATCAACTCCGCTTTCTGCTCCACGGGGCAGGGCATGGCTTTGATTTGTTCCATGACTGTCTGCGCATGGACGGCAGCAACTTTCTTAAAAAGTTCTTCCTGCTTTTCCGGAGCTGTCGGATAATGCATGATAACGCCCAACGCACATCCCCTCTTTCTTGGTAAGGCAGTATATGCGTCAATGCTTGTCCTTCATGTCCTTTGCGGACAGGGAAGCCAGGTAGACATTGGTCACATCCGCCCGTTCGTGGCCCAGCAGCCGGGACACCGTGAAGTGGGCGTCCAGAGCGCCCATGCCTTTGTCCATCAGTTCCTCATACTTCTCCGCCGCAAAGGTGTGGCGAAGTCCGTGAAAGGTCAGGGGAGGATCAGATTTTACTTGAATGCTGCTCCGATGCGCTGCGATGAACAGCTGCAGGCGGTGGATGGCCTGGTCGGTGGGCATATCGTCCGGCACCAGCAACTTGTTGCCCCGCGGGGTGCGCACCAGCTGACGCCGCAGGGCAATGGCGATCTGCTCGTTGATGGGAACCGTGCGGATCTTGCCGCCCTTGCCCTTGACGGTGACGGCCTGCTCCCGAAGGGCCTGCTCTGCTGCGGCGGTGTCCATGCGGAAACACTCGTGAATGCGGAGCCCGGCGTAACGGGCCAGGTAGAGAGCCAGAATGTAATCCCAACGCTCCGCGGCCAGGGCCTTGCCCAGCATGTGGTTGAACTCCTCTGTACTCCAGGTACGGTCCACACCGCCGAAGCGTCGGCGCTCCAGTTCGACTCCCAGTTCGCTGTTGGTGGGCAGCGCATATTTGGGGTTGCTCATTTTGTCGTGGAAGAAGCGAATGGCTGCCAAATCCGTTTTTATGGTGGAAGCCGACTTCCTATGTTCCTGTAAATACAGCACATAGCCAACAAGGTGCTTGCCGCTGATGTTGCTCAGTTTCTGAAGGTGGTACTCATCAGCCAGATAGCCGCAGAACCGCTTGCACGCCTCGTAATAGCGATCCTTGGTGCGGAAACTGCCCTGACGATTATGGCGGGCTAACTTGTTCAGTTGGCTCACCAGGGCCAGATAGAGACCCTTGTTTTGAATGGATCGTGTCATATAATAAAGTGCTCCTTTTCTTTCATAAGTAGTTCGGATGGGCACAGTTCGCCCCTTGGCAGAGCCGTCTGTTTCCGCCGGATCTCCAGGAAAATCTTCCTGGAGCCTGGGGGCAATCGCTTCGGAACCCCTTGCAGCAGAGGCGTTTCCAGGAAGCGAGCCATGAACGGCGAATCTCTGTCTCTTTTTCAGTTGGAACCAGGTCAGTACGAGTGCAGTATGGGGATAGACCCTGCCATCGGAGGGCATTGCTCCGATGACGACTGCCGACACAACCGCTGAAACTCGGCTGCAAACTGCGGTAAAGAACCACAGCCTGCGTGTGTCTGTTGATCCCTCCGGCTGGGATCAAGGGAATTGCGTCCTCTTTGCTGCCGAACCGGCACTGTGCCGGAACAAAGAGGGGTGAGCCTGCTGCCACAGGCTCCGAGGTGCAGTCCCCCAAGTCACTCCGCACACCTCGACGCGGAGAAGGGAGACGGCCATGTTTTAGGATAAGTTCTTCTGGCACCTTACCGCAGACTGGCAGAGTCTGGGGCAACTCCCAACGGGAGTGCGGGGCTATGAACGCACAAAAAGAGGGTGCGAAAAGTTCCTTCTGTGCCTGATCTACACAGGCAGTAAACTTTTCGCACCCTCAAACAAGTGCTCGTATTCTTTCTCATGGCCATCCGAAGAAGTCAACATCTTCGGCGCAGCACCACAGCATCAAAGGAAAAGACAGCCGATGAACATGGTTCCCTTGTTGTCCACTGAAACGGAGACAACAGCCGTAGGGCATTGCCCTGGCGGAAAACGGCTAAAACGTACAAACCTAACAGCGTGCGCAATGCGAGATGTCCCTCTCGCTCACAGGTGAATCCTGCCCCGGAGTTCCACCGAGTACGCGCAAAGAATCAATAGTAATTTTTATATACCACAATATATTGTGTTTGTCAATGCAATTTAGCCATATATATGATGTTGATTGAAAAATTTCTCGACTTCTTTCGACAGAAAATCAAAAGCCGCCTCCACAGCTTATGTGTAGAAGCGGCCTCATGCCGGATCATCCGGGATATATTTGGCAATGTCTCCGATCTCGCAGGACAGAACGGCACACAGCTTGTTCAAAGTCTTGGTCTCCATATTATCGTTGGCTCGGAGACGGCGGATGGTTTTACTGTCAATGCCGCATTTTTCTCTCAGCTGATAGGTGGAGACACCCTTTTCCTTCATCAGCACCCATAAATTATCAAATACAATCATCTGCATTCCCCCATCATTGACACCATACAGTATGGGGGTTATAATCCGCATTATTAAGGGGATATAATCCCCATACTCAATACGGGAGATGATTTTTTGAAGAAAGCAAGAAAAACCTGTGCGTTCACCGGTCACCGCCCGAAAAAACTTCCCTGGGGCTACAATGAGACAGATGTGCGGTGCGTCGCACTGAAAGTTGCATTGGAGCGGCAGATTCGTTCACTGGTTCAAGAGGGGGTGACGGATTTCCTCTCCGGTATGGCCGAAGGAATTGATTTGCTGGCGGCGGAGATTGTCTTGAATCTGCGGGCGGAATACCCCTGCATCAAACTGCACTGCATCCTTCCCTATAAGGGGCAGGAAACGGAGTGGCCCGCTGCATCCCAGGCCCGGTATCACGCCATTCTGGCGCAGGCGGATTCCGTCATCTATGTCAGCCGGATCTTCCGAAAAAATTGTATGCTGGAACGCAATCACTTTCTGGCCGCCCACTCTGATGTTCTGCTGGCCATCTATAACGGTGAGTATCGGGGCGGCACAGCGGCAACCATACGCTACGCGCAGAAATTGGGACACAGCGTAATTATCCTTGACCCCAACGAAATAAATTGAGTGCACTCAAAATTGAAAATATGACTGAATAGAGTTGTAAAATTTGACTGAATAGAGTATAATGATTTCACTGAATCATTGAGGTGACTGCCATGGACAAACAAATCTATAAGCCCCGCATTATCGATCATCAGGTGGAAGAATATCTGTCGGCCTTCGGTGCCGTCTGCGTGGAGGGGCCGAAATGGTGCGGCAAGACCTGGACTTCCTCCTATCACAGCCAGAGTGAGATCTATATTGGTGACCCTGCCGGCAACTTTCAGAACCGTCAGTTGGCGGAGTTGTCTCCTGCTCTGGTGCTGGAGGGAGAGACGCCCCGGCTGATTGACGAGTGGCAGGAAGTACCACCTCTTTGGGACGCGGTGCGCTATAAAGTAGATCAGACAGCGCAAAAGGGGCAGTTCATCCTCACTGGCTCCGCCACCCCTAACCACAAGGGGATTCTCCACAGCGGCGCGGGACGGATCGCCCGACTGCGGATGCGTCCCATGTCCCTGTGGGAATCTGGGGACTCCAGCGGCAAGGTGTCTCTGGAGCAGCTGTGCCAGGGGAAAGTGACCCCCGCCATGACCGGCGAGGTGGATCTGAAAAAGTTGATCGAACTGATTATTCGGGGCGGTTGGCCGGGAAGTCTGGGCCTGACTTTGGAGCAGGCGGCGCTGCTTCCCGCCCAATACCTGGACGCTGTCATCGATGATGATGTGTACCGGATAGACGGCGTGAAGAGGGATACCCAGAAAATGCGCCTGCTGCTGCGCTCTCTGGCCCGGAATGAGAGTACCACCGTCACCAATAAAACGCTGATGAAGGACATCAAGGCGGTGGACGACGAGGATATTGACGGCAACACTGTGGCAGCTTACCTGGACATCTTCAAGAGGCTGTTTATTACGGACAATCAGCCGCCCTTCTCCTCCGGCATCCGTTCCTCTGTACGGGTGAAGCAGGCAGAGAAACGGCACTTTGCTGATCCATCCTTGGCCTGCGCCCTGCTGAAGGCCACACCTGCCAGCCTGTTGGGGGATCTGGAGACTCTGGGCTTCCTCTTTGAGGCTTTGTGCGAGCGGGATCTGCGGATTTATGCCGAGTCTTTCGGGGCGCAGCTTTACCACTACCAGGACTATAAGAACCAGGAGATCGATGCGGTGGTCGAGTTACCGGACGGCCAGTGGTGTGCATTTGAGATTAAACTGGGAGCAAATCAGATTGACGCCGCGGCGGAAAATCTGCTGGAAATTAAAAAGCAAATTGAGGCCGACCCCAAGGGCAAGCCGCCCGTAGTCCTGTGTGTCCTGTGCGGCATGGCCAATGCGGCCTACCAACGGCCGGACGGGGTATTTGTGCTGCCTGTGACGGCGCTCAAGGATTGAGGATTACGGCTTTACCAAAAAGGAATGCAGCGAAGAATCTGTAAGAGAATAGCTGTACAAGGGAGGAACTGCAATGGCCTATGCAGTTTCCTCACTGTTTGCTCCTGTGGGTCGCTGTGCGGCTTCTTTCGGCGCCGGGTTTACCCTGGATACCTGGGCTCACGTGACCACTTCGGACCAGAAAGCTGCGGTCAACACCATGGGGAAACTTCTCTCCGGCAGCGTCTGACTCTCTCCAGAGCGTTCCGGCCCTTTCCACGCATTTTCCCGCATGTAGCATTGTCTGGGGCAACGAAAATTATCCAGAAACGAAATCACCAAAAAGCACATAAAAGCAGAATAAAACCGCTGAAATCATGCGATTTCAGCGGTTTTTTAGCTGCAGCGTCAGGGCTCACGCCTGTGGGCAACCGGCTATGAGAAGCGGCTCCGCCGCCCATTTGCGTATAATAGCTAATCCGTTAAATAATGGGGCGAGAATCCATGGTGTCAGACCTTACCTCACCATCAGTGCTCTCCCCGGAGCATGACCTGAGCGCGGAACACCGTCCCGTCATATTGGAACTTGCAGTAGCCGCCATTTTTTGCAGCAATGCGGCCCACCGACTGCAGGCCGATACCATGTCCCGGACGCTTGGAGGAATGGAACCCGCCCTTGTCCTCCAGGATCTCGCCGGTGTAAGCGTTTTCCACCTCCAGCAATACCACGGCATTTCCATGAATTTCCCCGCGTACCCGGACCCAGCGTAATGAAGGAGGCAGGCGCAGACTGGCCTCCAAAGCATTTTCCAGCAGGTTTGAGAGCACCACGCATACATCCATTTCATCCGCAGGCAGCAGGCGCGGCAGATCCAGAATGTACTCGGCAGGTACGCCCTCCCGGCGCAGCAGGGAGGCATAATGGCCCGCCACCCCGTCCGCGGCGGGATTTTCGCACAAATTCAGCTCCGTGTCAGGCAGGCTCTCCACGGCGGCGTCCACATAGGTACGCAGCTCCTGCCACTCCTCCCGGCGTAGCAGCGCGTCAATGGCGGTAAAGTGGTGGCGCAGATCGTGGCGGGCTTGGCGGGTCTCGGCAATGGTGGCTTGGAGATTTTCATATTGGCTGGTCTGCATCTGCAGGAATTGGTTCTGCTGCTGCAGACGCAGATTCTCCCCCAGGCCCCGGGCCATCAGGTAGAACATCAGGTAGCACAGCAGCAGCAGACACAGCAGCATCAGCTCCACGACGAAAAAGAAAAAGAGGTTCCGGCCGGCTGGTGGGCCATAGATGGCCATAGGCTGAATGACCACATTGAGGAGGGTGAGGACCAGGGGCAACAGCCAGAACACATACCAGGTGCCCGGCATTTCCATCTCCCGGAGCAGATGGCGGACCGCGTGGACGGCGGGATACCACATGGCCAGAACGAATATCCAGCAGAAACCGTTATAGGCCAGGCAGGCCGGCAGAGAAAACCAGACGCTGAGGTTATCGGGTGCCACCCAGAGGTCTACCACGCTGGACAGATTGGCCAGGCAGGAGAAGGCGCCGCAGACGCCCAGGAACACGCTGATGGGCTTCCGGGCGGACAGGGCGCACAGTCGCCGCAGGATCAAGGCAAAGACCAGCAGGGAGGGGAGCAGCAGCACGTTGCTCCCCCAGCCCAGGCGGCCGCAGATCCAGCCACCCAGCGGAACCCACACCCCCAGCACCAGAAGGAACAGCAGGATCAGCCGGGCCTTGCCTATGCGCAGATGCTCTCCCAGCGCCAGAAAGCACAGCAGCCCCGCGGGCGCGGTTACCGCCAACTCCAGCGCGGCGCGTACAGCCTGATTCACCGCGTCGCCCCCCTCCGGAACAGAAATTCTCCGAAGGCCGCCCGGGCGCTCTCGGTGCTGCTGCGGCTGACCGGCACCTGGGTGCCGTCGTTCAGTAGGAAGGCCGCGCCGTCAAAGTCCCGGATATGCTCCAGATTGACCAGCACGCCGCGGCCGCACACCAGGAAACGCCGCTCCTCCTTGAGCAGCTCGGTAAATTCGCCAAACGTCATGCGGACAGCGGTCTCCGTTCCATCTCTGAGGTGAATGTGGATCTGATGCCGGAAATGATCCGCCCACAGGATCTCCCCCGGCGCCAGGAGACGTTCCTGCCGGCCGATGTGCAGCCGGATCACCGCCTCTTCCGGAGGCAGATGGCTCAGCACCTCCTCCAGCACCTCCTCCACCTCCGCTATCTGGTAGGGCTTGACCAGGTACTGGAGGGCCCGGACACGATAGCCGTCCAGGGCGTGGTCGGTGGAAGTGGTGGTAAAAACCAGCACGCAGTCGGGATCAAACCCCCGCAGCGTGCGGGCGACCGTTACGCCGTCTATCCCCTCCATGTAGATATCCAGAAAAACCAGATCAAAGGGCTCCCGTACGGCGGCATCCAGGAAGGAGGTCCCATCCGCAAAGGCCAGGTATTCCACCGGCTTCCGGCGCTGGTTCAGCGCTGTTTTGAGCCAGCACAGCAGCTCGTCCCGATCCCGGGGATTGTCATCCACTACTGCCAGGCGCATAGTTGTCCCCTCCTCTCCAGCCCGGCCATTGGGCAATCTGTGTTCTTTTATAATAGTATAGCAAATTATGTTTCCCGCGGCTACAATTCAGGCCGGAAAATTACAGTTCGGGACAGATGCCTTGACCTCGACAATTTCCAAAGCATACCATAATGCTGTCAGTGTGCAGAGGAGTGCGGATCCTCTGCTTTTTCAGGCTGGAACCTGAAGAAAAAAGGGCAAAACCACAGGTTTGCCGAAAGGAGGGGGAACATGCATCGGGTTGCGGTACTGAGCTATTCGCCAGACACCCGAATGCGGCTGTGCAGACAGCTGGGAGACCATCTGGCCCGCATGGGATACTTCCCATGCCTGGAGGCTCCGGAGGAGCTGGAAAACTTCTACTACACCATGCGGACCTCCCCGCCGGACGGGGTGGTGCTGGCCATGGACGGGGTGGCGGGGCTCAACGCCGTGGAGCACCTGCGGCGGCTGTCCCCCGACTGCGCCATCCTCTGGTGCAGCGACCTGGACTTCTCCCTGCAGGCCTATCGGCTGCGGGCGGATTACTTCGTGCAGGGCGAATGGACCGAGGAAACGCTGCGGGAGGGCCTCAGCCGCTGGGTAGAGCGGAACAAGCAGCGAAAGAAAGGATGATTTGAGGAATGAAAGGAAGAAAGCGAGGGCTCAGTCTGATTTTGACCTTGAGCCTGATTTTGTCCCTGGTGGGCCCCCTGCCCGCCCGGGCGGCGGACCCGGTCGGCTACGACCCCGACGTGGCGGGCGCCTACCTGCTGCCCGCCCAGGCGGCCAATGACAGCGGCTTTGTCCGCACCAATGTGCTGACGGCGGACGGCCTCCATGTGGACGGCCACTTTGCCGAATTGATGGGAGAGCAGAACGCCGTCAGCGTCAGCGGCGGAAACCGGAATGTTCTGGACCCCGCCAGCACCTATATGCACAGCGAGAACCGCAAGTGGTGGACCACCTACCAGTGGGTGGACATGGGGGAGACCATGAAGGAGCTGCTCTCCACCATGCAGATCACCGCCAACATCAGCGCCTCGCTGACGGCGGACCGGCATATGCACCTCGGCACGCACAAGGACCTGACCGACCGGGCCCAGGCCTATCTGTACGCCGGCTACAACACCTCCCCCATTGTGAAGGTGAGCAACAGCTCCGACGACCCGGACGGGGTGGCCCGCACCTACACCAGCAGCGGTGTGCTCACCTCCGGGGGTACCAATCTCCGCTTCCGCATGGGCGCCACCGACTGCGCCTGCGGCAGCTCCAAGGTGAGCAAGGTCTATATCTACCTCACCGACACGGCAGCGCCCACCCTCACCGGAATCTACGTCAGCGACGGGGCGGGCAATAAGGTTAGCCGCACCGCCTACAAGGGCGGGGAGACCCTCTACCTCACCCTGGAGATGAGCGAGCCCATCCGTTTTGCCGACGGCGTGGCCCACAATGATCTGAAGCTGAACCTGGACCTCATCAGCACCTCCACCGGCCAGAGCGCTTCGTCCATCGAGGCCGGTTTCTATGCCCTCACCGGCAGCAAGCTGATCTTCTCCTACACCGTACCCAGCGGGCAGAACATGGACTACACCGTGGTCAGCGTTGAACCCGGCAAGCAGAGCTGGATGACCAACAGCTATGACCTGAAGCTGCTGGACGAGAACGGCAGCCCCATGGACAATGGCAGCTTCACCGTCAACAGTCTGGTCACCGACCTGGCGGGCAACCCCCTCAGCTGGGCCAGCGGCCGGGAACTGGACAGCCGCCTGTACCTGGACGACGTGGCCCCCGGCTATACCCGGCTTAACGCCCAGGGCAACATGACCCAGGGCTACAAGGTTGGTACCGATGGGAATTGGCCCAGCGACATCACCCCCTCCGCCACCTGGGCCGGCGTGGGGGACTACCTGGCCTTCACCCTCACCTTGAATGAAGAGGTGGGGCTGTGGACGGGGGACAGCTACGCCCAGCTCACCAAGAACAGCGGCGTCACCGCCGTCCTCAACGTGAAGGACGGCGATGGAGACTCCGTTGAGGTGGGCCTCAGCAGCGTATCCTACGCCATGGACAACGTCAACGACGTGCGCAACAGCACCATCCTGACCTTCCAGTCCTTCCGGCCTGGCGACGGGATGACCCTGGAGGGCGACGCTATCAGCATCGTCTCCCTGAAGGCCCCCGACGACAGCGCCCTGGGCGACATGGCGGGCAATCCGCTGGCCACCGCTGTGAGCAAAGACCTGGTGGTGGAGAAGCTGGGGCTGGACGTGACGCCGCCTGAGGTGACCATATTGGATGGGCAAGTCACTGTAAACCCCGTAGAAACCAGCGGCAACGGCCGGTACGTCACCATCCCCTTCACCGTGACGGATGAGACTGGCGGATCCGGCGTGGCCCTGGGGCAGGAGGTCGCCCTGGGCATCGACATTGCCACCGCTTTCACGGTGCGCTACTGCATTACCAATAATGCCGCCGCGCCGGATAAGGATAACAGCGCCTACCGGCTGCTGAGCTATCAGCAGCCCACCTACCCCCTGCCCGCTTCCACCAACGATACCTATTATCTGCATATCTGCTGCAGCAATCTGAGCTGGGACACCGACCCCGCCACCGGCAAGATGCCCCTGTCCGTGTCCATCACCTGCCAAGACTATGCGGGTAATACAGCTTCCGATA
Source organism: Flavonifractor sp. An306 (assembly GCF_002159455.1). Lineage (GTDB taxonomy): Bacteria > Bacillota > Clostridia > Oscillospirales > Oscillospiraceae > Flavonifractor. The sequence goes on along the minus strand of NZ_NFIQ01000051.1, from coordinate 12,314 downwards.
CCGTGGATTATGACATTCCTTTCGATCAGACCGGCCCGGAGATCAGCCTGCCCACAACCTTCACCGTCTCCGGCAAGGGGGAGATCTCCGTCCCCTTCTCGGTGAGCGACAGCACCCACCTGGCAAGCGTGACGGTGCAGTGGAATGAAGCCCAAGCGTCTGAACTGCTCGACTCGGGCAATGCCTCCGCCAGCTTCTCCGGCACCGCCACCTATTCCGTCACGAGTGACAGCGGCACAGCTACCCTCACCGTTACCGCCAGGGATAAGGCCGGAAATTCCAATACCAAGACGCAGGAATATATTTACAACCTGACCACCGTCAACCGCTATGCCCTGGGCGGCGACCCCGCGGTGGCAACGGGAGACCCGTCCCTGACCCTGTCGGCCCCCGGCAACCAGGGCGGCGGCGGCGCAGAAGGAAACGAGCTGGTGACAGTGGCCGTGCTGGGCGACGGCGCGGGAAGCTATAACCTCTATACCGTGGCGGGCAGAGGCAGCGGGAAAAATATATTCAATAATGCCACGCCCGACGCCATTGTGAGCGGTATTACTGTAACCGAAAAGTCCGTTACCCTCAGCGGCTACGCAGCCGACGGCAGCGGCTGGACCACCTCCAGCGCCTACGGCAACCTGCCGGTCACCATCTTCACCCTGCTGAAAAGCGACTGGGAGGCCGCTGTCACCAATGCCACTGACGGCACAGTCAGCATCACCTCGGAAAGCACGGTGGACCAGTTCTCCATGCTCGTTCTGACACAATCCAGCTATACCGTCACCTTCGGCACGCCCCAGGACAGCGACGGCACAGAAGTCCCCGCCGCTTTGGTAGAGAAAGGGGGCGGGATGGTGCAGACCCTCACCGGCCTGCGGGTACCCATCACCCTGACCACCGGGAAGGACGTCGCCTATGCCCTGCAGGACATCAACTACGATGCCTCTTATGTTGTACTCCTCGACGGCTCCGATCGTGAGGTGCCGGGCAGCAAGCAGTTCTTCCAGAAGCCGGAGGCCGGTACGACGATCGTCTACCCCATCTCCGTGCCCCTGTACGACACCTGGGGTACGTATGGGGTGGAGGTGCACCTGACCTATCTGGACGGTACTACCAGCACAGTTACAGGCTCCGAAATCCTCTATATGTACGACCTGACCAGTGATGACTTTTACCCCACTGAGCTGAAGCAAACTTATCAAGTGAATTCTTCCTCGCCGGACAACGTTGCCCGGACGGTGGGAATGGACGAAAGTACCACCCAGGTCTCCCTGGGGTTCACCGGCTCGGACCAAGTCACCTTGTCCTTTACGTCTTTTGACGTGCCCCTGGTCAAGACGAACACCTGGAACCAGGGTAAGGCGCCCATAGAGATCTGGAACGAGAGCTTAGGCGAAAATGCCGTCCATGTTACGAACTACCCAGCTCTTTCGAACTACACCCCGTTGACCCTCCGAATGTACAGCGAGGGGGCGCCCTCCGCAACCGCGCTCTACCTGGTGGAGGGGGAAAACATCGTCCGGTACCGGGCCCTTCTGCCCAACGGAAACTACACCGCCGCCAAGACCCTGATCATCACGGTGCATAACGCCGACCCCACCTTTGCAGTGGCGTTTACCTCCAACGGGGCGGGCGGCCTGCGGATGCAGCTCACAGACCTGAGCGGGGACGCGGAGGAGGCCCTGGCCCTCAACGGCCGCACCCTGCTCCTGGCGGATTCTGTGGGAGCGCTGGATACGGCCAGCGCCATCACCATTACCCTGGACAGCAGCTTTGGCCTGGACCTGACCCGGGCGGAGCTGGCGGAAAACTGGCAAGATAACCCCGTACTCCAGCTGATGGACGAGTACGGCAACTTTACCACAGTGACGGTCCACCCGAGATACGACATAGACATCCTGCCGCCTCGGGTCACCCTCTACCAAGGCAGCAATGTAACGGTTAGCAAAGGCACGTTCTGCCTGACAGCGGTAGTTTCGGACTATGACAACAGCAACGACTGCTCCGAGGGGCTGGATCTGAGCAGCTTCGCCCTCACTTTTGAATACTCCGACGGCACCACCGTCACCACGCCCCTGCCTGATATCATCCCAAACGGCACCTGGACCGGCAGCGGCGCGGGCTATGCCGGCATCTACAAGGTGGAAGACACCACCACCTATAATGACACGGAAGACGGCAAGACACGTGGTGTAGACCTGCTCATCTACGGCCAGTACCCCTATGGCACCACCAGCGACACGGTGAGGATCACCCTGTCCTGCCAGGACAATCTGGGCAATGCGTGCGTAGATAAGAATCAATACAACCATGCCTACTGTACGATTTCGAACATCGCCTATACCGCGACGGAGCCCACCGTCACCGCCAGCGGCGGCGAGGGCCAGGTGACCCTCACCTCCGACCTGCCCATCCGGGTGCTGGACCCGATGCCCACCGCCGATACCGCCGGCACCTTTGCCGCCGCCCACACCCTGCCCATCTATACCGACAGCGCTGACATTACCTATGAGGATGTGTTCGGCAACCAGTATACGGAAACCATTTCCGCCTCTCCCTTCGGGGACCTCTCCGTCACCCTGTCGGAGACCGCCGCCACCCGTGGGCCGGTGACCCTCACCGCCACCGCCACCGGGGAAGCTGCCATCACCGCCGTCACCTCGGAAAACAACGGCAGCGGCGCCATCTCCGGCTCCACCGCCACCCTGGAGCTGACCGCTAACGACACGGTGACCATCACCATGGGGGAGGAGACCTACACCGTGGAGGTCACCAACATCGACAACGCCGTGGAGCCCGTCACCGTGGCCTTCTACGGCCCCGACGGCCAGCTGCTGAACGCCGGCAGCGGCGCGGAAAGCGTCACCGGCCCGGTGACCGCCGCCCTGCAGTGTTCGGAGCTGCTGGTGGGGGAGACCAGCCATGTGTTCCCCATCGGCTCCCCTTTGGGCGAGAGCTATGCCTTTGCCGTGGCGGACCAGGTGGGCAACACCAAAACCGTCACCGCCACCCTGCCCTGGGCCGTGGTGAATGAAACCGGCGAAACCACGCCTCCGACAGACGACACCACGCCGCCGGAGTATACGGTCAGCCTCTATATCCAGCGCAGCGGCGGCTGGACCCAGGTCAACAGCTATGACTCCCAGATCCAGCCGCCTACGTCCACCGGCGCGGAAGACCTGTCCCCCGCCGGCCTGGCCACAGACCTGCCCAACCAGTTGGGCCAGGCCGTCCGGCTGGCCTCCTCCATCCGGGATGACTCCCCGGTGAAGCTCATTGTCAAGAACAGCACCGATGGCACCCCCGCCTATACCGACGACAGCGACCCCATCGACGGTCTGAGCGTGTCCGCCTCCACCCTCACCTGGGAGGGCGAGGCGGAGACCACCGTCTATGTCTACCTGGTAGACGCCTCCGGCAACGCCGCCGCCGCTTTGGAACTGACCTTCCCCGCCGTGGACAAGACGCCCCCCACCGCCACCGTGGCATACGAGGTGAATGGGGAGAATGTCTGGGCCTATCTGGTGCCGAATGAAGCGGACAAGAATGATTTCATTGTGCTGGACACTAACCTGCTGAAGAAGGACGAAACCAGCGGCGCACACCAGGGCCAGTACTACTATGAGTTCCAGGCCAACGGCACCTACATCTTCCGCTTCTCCGACGGGGCGGGCAACATCGGCACCGCCACGGCCACGGTCCACAGCATCGACAACACACCCCTGGATGCCCCCAATGACGGTATCCAGTGGCTGAGCCGAGGCCAGACGTACAGCAACACGGATTGGACAACTGCCCAGAGTGACCTCCACACCAACGCGGCTGTCACCGCCGTCATCAACACCAACATCGCCCTGGACAGCGTGACGCTGCCCCAGGGCACCACCGGCGTCACCGCCGCCGTGACGGCCAACCAGGCCCGGATCACCTTCTCCGCCAATACCACCGGGGCGCTGACCCTGACGCTGAAGGCCCGGAACGGAAAGACCGCGACCGTGACCCTCCCGGCCGTCACCTGTATCGACACCACGGCCCCCACTGTTACGGTCAGCGGGGATGGTGTGACCAAAAACAGCGACGGCACCTACACCGTAAGCGGCACCGACAAGCGGAGCGTGGAGCTGACCTTCACCACCAATGAGGACACCGCGGCGGACAGGGACAGCAGCTTTGGCACGAGCCACACCTATACGGCCTCCAAGAACGGGGAGGTCAGCCTGACCTTTACCGACCGGGCGGGCAACGTGACCCAGGTAACCCTGGACATCCAAGATCTGGACGACAAGCTGGCCCTGTCCTACTCCAAAAATGCGGACGGCGCCGGCGCCGTCACCGACCCGGCGGACCTGAAGCTGCAGACCGGACAGACCTTCTATGTGAAGTCCACCCGGAACGTCACCGTTACCCTGGGGACCGCTTCCTCTGTATCGGTGACAAAGGGCGAGTGGACCCAATTCACCCTTCCCGAGGATCCGGGCCTTGTGGTCCTGAAGGCGGTGGACGATGACGGGAACACCCTGTACGCCTATCTCACCGTGGCGCTGCCCGACACCGTTCCCCCGGTGATCTCCCTGCCCAGCCAGATCTTCTATGCCCAGGCGGGTGCGGAGAACCTGGATCTGCTCCAGGATGGCGTCACCGTCACCGACAATGGTGAGGGCAGCGTTACCACCAGTGTCAATGCCGAAAACGTGACCTGGGACACCTCCGGCAGCTACACCGTTACCTACACCGCCATGGATGCTTCCGGCAACAGCAGTACCGTCACCCGCACCCTGGTGCTCACCCGGGAAGCGCCCATCGGACTGACCGTCAACGGCCAGACCGTCTACCAGGGCAGCACTCTCACCCTAAGCAAGGGGACGGCCAGCCTGACCCTCCAGGGCGTCGACACCCCGGTATACCTGGCGCTGAAGCAGGGCTACAAGACCGTCGCCCAGATGAAGCTGAACGCCCAGGTGCTGCTCAACGGCAGCTACACCGGAGCTCTGAGCGCCAGCCTCAACACCACCGGCTTCTATACCCTCTACCTCCGCACCCAGGACCGGACGGAGTACGTTTTCTACCTCTATGTCAAGGGCTGAGCGGCCGGAAAGGAGCATGAACATGAAAAAGCGAACCCTATCCCGCCTCCTGGCCTGGGCGCTGTCCCTGTGCCTGGTTTCGGGACTGCTGCCCATCTCCGTCCTGGCGGCGGAGCTGCAGAACGTGGACACCCTGTCCAACGAAAACCTGCAGGTGCTGGTGGATAAACGCAGCGGCGGCTTCTCCATCCGCACCCTGGAGGGCGACGCCATCCGGAAGGACGACAACAACAAAAACCTCCTCTTCCCCCTGGGAGAGGACGACACCTCCTTCGCCTCCCTCCGGGTGATCCGGAACGGAGTGACCAAGGACTATGTGTTCGGCGGCAAGTATGCCGGCTCCTCTGATGTGGCGGTCACCGCCACGTCCCAGGAGATCAAGGCGGTGTGGTCGGTGGATGATATCACCGTCACCCAGACCATCCGCCTGGCCAACGCCGGCTCCACCCAACACGGCATGGCCTACCTGAGCTACACCGCTGAGAACAGCGGCGAGGCGGCCGATATCCAGCTGCGGCTGCTGATGGACACCGCCCTGGGTACCCAGGATTACGGCATCTACGAGGTGGCCCAGTCCGGCGGCGGCTACCAGACGGTGGAGAGCGAGCAGAGCATTTCCGGCTACCAGAATAGCTTCTTCGCCTGCGATGACCCCCAGAATCCCAGCGTGTTCGCCTACTTCCTCAACGGCTCCGTGGGCGATATCGCCAGCACGCCGGCGAAGGTGACCTTCGCCCACTGGAACAACCTGGCGGCCACCGTCTTTGACTACACCCCCGACGAAAGCCTTTATTTCACCACCCCCTACAACCGGGACTACCTGACTGCCGACAGCGCCTTTGCCCTGTATTATGACCTGGGCACGGTGGCTGAGGGGGGCAGCGCCGCCGCCGCAGGCTACTACGGCGTGTTCTCCAACGCCGACGTGCCGGAGACCGCCGGGGCCACCCTGAACTTCACCAATGTGCCCCAGGCTCTGGAGATGAACAGCGACCGGACCGGCTACACTGGAAACGGCGACTTTACCGTCACCGCCTCCATGACCAACATCTCCGGCCAGACCCTGGACAACGTGCGGGTGGTGGTCTATCCCGGGGAGGATATTACCCCCTATAACCAGAGCGGCGTCCTTCAGACGAACGTCAGCTATCTGGACCCCTACTATGTCGACCTGACCAATCTGCAGGCCGATGGGTCCCAGAGCATGGAGTTCAAATTCCACGCTGTGCCTGGCGAGGAGGCCACCTACCGGAAACTGACCTTCCAGGCCTACAAGCTGGAGGGCACCTCCACCGTCCTCCAGGCCCAGAACCTGCTGTGCGCCGAGACGGTGTGGATCCTCTGCCCGGGCACCAACGGCAACGTGCCGGAGATCGGCTTCACCAGTGCCTCTCCGGACCTGATCTACACCACCGGCAACCGCAGCCTATACCTCACCGGCACCAATTTCAGTATGCTGGTGGGCAGCAACTACACGCTGCGTCTTTCCCGCGCCGATGGGGCAAAGATTAACGGAGAGAGCAGCATTGCAATCGATAGCAGCGCCTTTATTATCAATGCGGAGGACAACACCGCCCAGGTGGTGCTGACCCAGGAACTGCCCATCGGGGAATACCAGCTGACCATCGACTACACCGACACCGCGACGGCCGACATCACCGCCCCCGCCCTGCGCTTCCAGGTCACCGATGACCCGGAGTACCGCAACGACGGCTACGGCGTGGTGACGGTAGAAGCCGACGGCAATAATACCTACTCTGTCAAAACTTACGAAACGGAAGAAAAATACGAAGACTCCGGCAAGGAGCTGGGCGACGACACCGTCCTGCTGGAGTTCCGGGGCGCCTTCTCCCAGAAAACCGAAGGCAGCGGCACCGTTTACACCGCCGTGTCCCTGGGGAAAGAGGACAACGTCATCACCCTCAACAACTGCCTGGACATCCGGGACGGCCAGGTGACCATCACCGACGAGAACGGGACCATCGAGGTGGACTTTGACGCATCCCTCACCGTCTCCGGGGTGGGCACCTCGGTGTGGAGCGGCCGGTGCTGCCTCACCGCCATCGAGGACGGCTCCGCCTATTCCCTCACCACCTATGACGAAAACGGCGACCGGGACGAGGACGGCAACATCACCCTCCTGTGGCCCAGCGTGGGCCAGGCCGCCCAGAGTCTGCTGGGCCTGCTCTTCGAGTTCAAGTACGGCGAGCTGGGCTATATGGACGGCGTAGGCGGCGTCATCGGCTTCGGCGGCGGCCTGGACCTGTCCTTCCTGGTGCCCGCGGCCAAGCAGTCCGCCCCGGAGGCCTCCGCCCTGGACCAGGCCAAGCAGGACCTGATCGAAAGAGGGGCGGACACGCCGGACAACCTGCGTGCCCTGGAGGAGCAGATCCCCCACGACGCCGACACCGTGAACACCAACGCGCCCCGCTTTGAGACCTCCACCGACATGGGGGACGGCGCCGAAGCCGGGGACGGCGACAGCCGCTCGGCCACCATCCAGGTGGACGACATCCTCTTCGGCGGCGGCAAGTACCAGGGTGTCAACTTCTCCGTGGCCCTGGGCCTGCCCAGCTACATCGACGGTATGCCCGGCATCGAGGGCGTGCTCACCGTCAAGACCGTGGGCGACTGGGCGGTGGGCGTCTCCGGCGCGGCCTCCTTCGCCACCTTCGCCATGGAGGCGGAGCTGGCCATCCAGAGCAAGGACGGCATCCCCTACCCGGACACCCTCCACTTCTTCGTGGGCGGCTTCGTCCCCGGCATCAACCTGGACGGCTTCGGCGTGCTGTGGCTCCAGGGCGCCGGCGGCGGCATCAACAACCTGTACGACACCATCTTCCTCACCGATTCCATCCCGCCCCTTCAGCTCGTTCTGGAGGCGCAGTTCTCCGTCCTCCAGATCATCTCCGCCCGGGCCACGCTGGCCCTGAGCCTCCAGGGCATCAGCGCGGAGCTGAGCAACGGCACACTGGCCAATTCCATCGCGGTGCTGGACAGCGCCAGCCTGGAGTTTGACTGGTACCCCGAGTTCTTCTTCCTGGCCTCGGTGGATATGAACATCTACGGCGTCCTGCAGGGCGGCGGCTATCTGGTCCTGGAGGAGGGCGGCCCCTATGAGTTCTTCATCCGGGCCACCCTGAGCTTGCCCGGCACCCTGCCCCTCATCGGCGGCCTCACCCTGGCCAACGTGGGCATGGGCGCCAACGCCGAGAAAATCTGGGGCGCCGCCGAGACCCTGGGGCTGAAGGTGGGCATTACCTACTACTGGGGCGACGGCGTCAGCTGGAACGGCGAAGACGCCACCCCCAGCTACCCCGAGTTGCTGGGCCTGACTACGGTGCCCATGTACACCTCCCCCAGCACCGGCAGGACCCTTTACGCCGCCGTGGGCAGCAATGCGTTGGTGGCCGCGCAGTCCCAGCTGGTGTCCGGCCTTCCGGCGGCCCGCGCTGAGGAAGACTCCCTGAAGAGCGACGTCACCGGTCAGAATCACCAGCTGACCCTGAAGAGCAATACCTCCGCCGCCGCCCTGACCTTCACCTGGGACAGCGCCAGCGAGGAGGAAGCCATCGAGGAAGGGAAGGACGTAGAGATCCAGAATTACACCTTGAAGTGGCTGGATACCAACGCAGATCCCAGCGAGCAGGACGCCAACGCCTATGTGTACTATGACGAGGACAACAGGCAGGCCCACATGACGGTGACCTTCCCGGCAGACACGGAAGACACCTACACCATCACCACGCCCAAGCCCGCCACCCTGACCCTGTACCGGCTGGCCCCCCTGCCGGAGCTGGAAAAGGTGGAAGTGGACAGCAGCAACACCGCCGCCACCGTCACCGGCACCGATCTGAATCAGTTCTCCGAAATTACCCTGCTGGCGGTGGACGAGATCAATCCCGACAACTCCCGTATGGTGGGCCATGTGACCAGCGACAACGGTGCCTTTGACAGCGACAGCGTCACCGTCCCCATGGATACCGCCGCCCTGCCCTCCGGCAGCTACAACCTGCGGGCCGTCGCCGTGGACAGCGACAGCACCATGTTCTCCACCGTGGAAGCCAACTGGACGTACACCAATTCCAACCAGCCCGCCAAGCCCACGGTGAGCGGCGTGCAGTCCGCCGGGGACTACAAGGTGTCCTTCACCGCCACCTCTGCAGGGGATATTGACGGCTACCGGGTGAACTTCTATGAAGGCAAAAATCTGGTCTCCGGCGTCAGCGGCCTGATGCTGGAAAAATCCAGCACCGGCAATACCTACACCGCCGGCGGCCAGGCCACCGTGCCGGAATATGAAACCAATAATGATGGGCAGCTTGTCCTGGACGATGAGGGCAACCCCACCGTCATCGGCCAGACCACCGTGGGTCTGGAGGCGGACAAGACCTACACCATGGGCGTGTCCGCCTACAAGACGGTAAATGGCGTTACCCTCTACTCGGAGGAAAAACAGACAGAGGTGACCATTTCCCAGCCCAAACCACCGGAGTTTACCTGGAGCGCCGATGCCCAGCCTAAAGTGGCGGAAACCCAGGTGACAACCTCTGAAGGTACAACAAAGACCTTCTCCACGCCCACCTACCGGACCAATGCCCTCACCGTCACCCTGACGGAAACGGACAGCCAGGCCGTCTCCGGCGCCTGGTCCTTGGATGGCGGCGAGGAGCAGACGGTGGAAAACCTGAGCACCATCCAGCTGAGGCTGAAAGACCTCACCGAGGGCTCCCACACCATCCGGTTCCAGGGCACCAACAGCAAGGGGGATGCCTTCCTGTACACCAAGAGCTTCTCGGTGGACACCACGCCCCCGGCCCTGCTGGTATCTTCCCCAATCAGCGGTTCCTTCTTCGGCAGCGGCGGCTCCGTTACCCTCACCGGCTGGACCGACGGCACCCTGAGCCTGTTGGTGGACGGCAGGGCTGAATCCATCACCGTTACGGACGGCTCCTTCTCCCAGTCTCTGACCTTGGACGATTCCGCCGCCAGCCACACCCTTACCCTCACCGCCACTGACGCGGCGGGGAATACGACTACCCGCACCATCCAGGTGGTCAACCCGGCCCTGGGGCAGATGAAGAGCATCGCCATCTACGCCAACGACCAGGACATCACAGAGGAAACCTTCCAGCCCACCAGCACCACCACCCTGTCGGTACGGGCGGTACTGGAAGGCGGAGAAACCCTGTCCCTGGACGGCAGCCGTCTGGTGGAGTGGGAGGCCGCCCCGGCTACCGGCACCCTCCAGGTGGACGATAACGGCCAGCTGACCCTGACCGCCGGCTCCACCGGCCTGGTGTACGCCCGGCTGCGGAGCGCCGACACCGGCGCCCATTCGGCTTACGCCCTGGTCAGCGGGGAAAATCTTACACCCACCGTCACCTGCACAGTCAATACCGGCGGTACCCTTTCCGTGACCGCCACCCTCAACGGCAGCGACGCCGTGGAGAGCATCGTCAACGGCGTCTATACCATCAAGCCGGGCGCCACGGTGACCATTACGCCCACGGCTGACACCGGCTATGAGCTGAGCGCGCTGCAGGTGGACGGCACGACGGTTGCACTCACCAACGGCAGCTACACCATCAGTAATCTGCAGAGCGCCATCCAGGTATCCGCCGTCTTCCAGCCGGTCACCGAGGAGCCTGACGAGCCTGACGATCCCGGCACCTCCGGCAATTCCGGCACCTCCGGCGGCGGCTCCACACCCACCTACGCGGTGACCATCCCAAGTAATACGGCCAACGGCAGCGTGTCCGTCAGCCCCAAAAACGCCGCGCAGGGTACCCTTGTTACCATTACGGTCAGTCCCGATGACGGCTATGTCCTGGACCAGCTGACGGTTACCAACACCGCCGGCGAGGTCGTTCCCCTGAGCCAGAAGGGCGAGAACCAGTATACCTTCACCATGCCCTCCGGCAAGGTTTCCGTTGCCGCCACCTTCGTACAGGCATCTGACGTCACTGGCTTGCCCTTCATCGACGTGAAGGAGAGCGACTGGTTCTACGAGGCGGTACAATTTGCCTTCGAAAGCGGCATGATGAACGGCACCGGCGGCAGCAGCTTCCAGCCCAACGCCATGCTGAGCCGGAGCATGATCGCTACCATTCTGTGGCGGTTGGAGGGATCTCCCGACGGAAATCCCGTCCGGTTTACCGATGTTTCCGACGGCCAGTGGTACACCGAAGGGGTGAACTGGGCCGCGGCCAACGACCTGGTAAACGGCTACGGCAACAGCACTTTCGGGCCAAAGGATGACATTACCCGGGAGCAGATGGCGGCGATCCTGTATCGCTACGCCCAGTTCAAGGGATATGACTGCACCGTTCAGGGCGATCTGTCCCGTTTTGCCGATGGCGGTCAGACCTCCGATTGGGCCAGGGACGCCGTGGTGTGGGCTGTGGACAAGGGCCTGCTCACCGGCAAGGGCGGCGGTCTGCTGGATCCCAAGGGCACCGCTACCCGTGTTGAAGTGGCGACTATCCTCATGCGCTTCGTTGAGAACATCTCCCAGTAATTTGAAACAAGCAAGACATGCGGGACGCTCCTTTTGGAGCGTCCCGCATGTCTGTCAGAAACCCGGTTTGTACATCAGATATGAGCCGGGTTTCTGATATTATGGTGCCAAAAGCGCCCTGTAACGGGCGGGATGTGGATATCGCTGGAATCGTCTGCTCCACGTTCAACCCTGACCCGCTGAGACAACGCATCATCTATACAATGAACATGAATAAGACCATGCAGCACCTGTGGGACTTTATCAAGCCGGAATAACCGAAGTGGATTGCTCCGATTTTTGGCTCCAATAAAAGGGGCTGCACTACCAACGATATGCCCGCTTGGTTTACCAACACCCCCTGCTACATCGCCCAGCACTCACAAATCAGCAACTGTGTGTCTGATAGCGCTTCTTTGATTTCAAGCAACTTTATTTTGCCAACTCCAGGAATGCCTCTCGGTATGTTTCCAAAATCCGGGCGGCGGCCAAATCAATTTTTTCATCATCGGTCAGTTCATGCTTTCTAACTTGAAACTCTTGAGAAAGGGAAGGGCCGCTCTCCAACTGCTGATCATTGTGCGGTATGGGATGGACTTCTTCCAACATCATGTTTCCCTCGCTTTCCGCCTAGGGCTTGTTTGAAAAATCAGGAGACTTGTTCTAAGTCAACAGAATTGCAATGGCGGCAAGGTGAACGAAGGCCAAGAAGGAGGTGTCCAGCATGTCGTATCTGG
>NZ_NFIQ01000050.1 GCF_002159455.1 Flavonifractor sp. An306 | reverse complement strand
CTGTGTTGACCGCCAGCATGGCCGGGTTGCCGCGGTGCAGGGCATCTGACAAAGTATCCATTTGCCTCAGCACAGGTGCCAGCACGATGCCGTCATGGGTGCGGAGCTTGCGATATATCCGGAGGAATGCTGCATGGATGCTGTCCTCGCTGATCCGTCCGTTGGGGCAGTCGGCGGCTTTTCTGTCATGCTTGCGACATACCCAGGAGACGTATCCAGCTTTCGAAATTCTCCGCATGTACAGCGTCCCACACTGCCCACAGATGATCTTCCGAGCAAGCGGGGTCTGATCATGTGGAATCGACTGCCGTTCTGCCCGCCGCTTCAGCAGTTCCTGAACTTTTTGAAAGTCCTCATAGCTGATAATGGCAGGGTGGGTATGTTCTACATAATATTGATCCGCCTCGCCATGGTTATCTTTCCTGCGATATGGAAATGTGTTGGTTGTGTAGGTTTTCTGGCAGAGGGCATCTCCAATGTATTTCTCGTTTGTTAAGATCTTTCGAATGGTCTGCTGATGCCATTTTTGCCCACCATGAACGGGGGCAGGCCCATTCTCACTTAACTCCCGGGCGATCCACTCGGAGCTATATCCTTTTAGATAGGCTGCAAAGATCCACTTTACGATCTCTGCCCGGTCCTCTACGATTGCGAGATTCTTACCATCAACGATTTGGTATCCAAATGGTGCGGAGCAGGTAATAAACTCCCCGCGCTCCATGCGGCGCTGATAGCTCATACGTTGGTTTTTGGAGATGGAGATGGATTCCTCCTGGGCCAGAGAAGCGGAAACGCTCACCATCAGTTCTGAGGTGAGCGTTCCAGTGTCGATATTCTCTTTTTCAAACTTGACGGTCACACCCAGCGAGGAAAGTTCCCGCAGGGTGGCGAGGCAGTCACGGGTGTTCCGGGCAAATCGGGAGATGGACTTGACCACGATCTTATCGATTTTGCCCTTCCGGCAGTCTGCCATCAGGCGGTTGAAGTCCTCCCGCTTATCCATCCGCGTGCCGGTCAGGCCCTCGTCCGCGTAGATGTCCACCAGATCCCAGCCATCGTGGGCGTTGATCGCCTGCGTATAGGCCCGGATCTGGGCGGCGTAGGAATGGAGCTGATCCGCAGAGTCGGAGCTGACCCGGCAGTAGGCTGCTACCCGCAGGGTGTCTGGTCTCGCTGCCTTGGGTGGGATCACTTGTACTTCAGCCATTTCTCATTCGCCTCCTTCCATCTTTTTTGGCAACGAAACCATACCACACTCCTGCGGGAATAGCCAGCACTATTCCCAAACAGTTCTGGGCCGGTATCGTTCTGCGGACAGCCGTTTGGCTCTGGCCAGTTCTTCTTTGGTCAGCAGGCCGTCTGCAGCCATCCGTTCCCATATCCCCCCTTCATCGACGGCATCAGCGCCTACCACTGCTACACCGACCGGGGCAAGAAGAGCATCACCCTGAATCTGAAGGATGACCAGGGCAAGGAGATCCTCAAGCGCCTGGTGAAGGACGCCGACGTTCTGGTGGAGAACTTCAAGAACGGCACCATGGAGAAAATGGGTCTGGGCTTTGAGGAGCTCTCCAAAATCAACCCCGCGCTGGTGTACGGCAAGCTCTCCTCTTATGGCAGCGCAGGCCCCCAGAAGGACTATATCGCCTATGATATTGCCGTTCAGGCTCAGAGCGGCATCATGGACGCCACCGGCGAGCCGGAGGGGGAGCCCTCCCGGGTGGGCTGCTACGTCAGCGATCACCTGTCCTGCACCTACCTGGGCACCACCATTGTCCTGGCTCTGTACCACGCCAAAAAGACCGGCAAGGGCCAGCGGGTGGAGGTCTCCATGCTGGATTCGGTGGCCAGCGTTATGGGTGAGAAGGTGGCCGCCCTCAACTGTGGGGAGAATGCCTCCCGCACCGGCCATCTCCACGACGCCTGGGCCCCCTATGACATTCTGCCCTGCGCCGACGGCTGGGTGGCCCTGGCGGTCACCAGGGACAGCCAGTGGGCCAGCTTCTGCCAGGCTTTCGGCAAACCGGAGTGGGCAGAGCGGTATCCCACCAACGACGCCCGCCGGGCCGCCTATCTGGGCGAGCTGCGGCCCCAGCTGACAGAGCTGCTGGCCAACGTGACCCGGGCCGACTTTGACGCCCGCTGCGCTGCCGCCGGCGTGCCCGCCGGGCCGGTGAACACCATGGAGGAGGCTATTGAGAGCCCCCACCTGAAAGCCCGCAACATGCTGCCCACCGTGGTGGACCAGCGGGTGGGCGACGTGCTCACCGTGGGCAAGGTGATCAAGTTCGGCGAAGGGACGGAGGATCGCTTCACCACCGCTCCTCTGCTGGGCCAGAACAACGACGAGATCCTGGGCACCTACTACACCAAGGAAGAGCTGGCCCAATTCCAGGCCGACGGCGTGATTTGAGGAGGCGGGGATATGGAACATGTACTGAGTGAAATCAAGGTGCTGGACCTGACAGCCAGCCTGCCCGGCGCCTTCTGCACCATGAATCTGGGTGACTGCGGCGCCCAGGTGGTCAAGGTGGAGCTGCCCGGCGGCGACCCCAACCGCGCCCGCGGACCCCTGAAAAACGGCGCCAGCGCCTTTTTCGCCGGCCTGAACCGGAACAAGAAAAGCCTGTGTCTGGACTACACCAAACCCGAGGGCAGGGATCTGCTGCTGAAGCTGGCCGCCTCCTGCGATGTGGTGGTGACCGATGACCCCTCCGTTCTGGACTATGGAGCCGCCAAGGCGATCAACCCCGGCGTGATCTACGCCGCCATCACCGGCTTTGGTGAGAGCGGACCCCTGAAAGACCACCTGGCTGACGACCTGATTCTCACCGCCATGAGCGGCATGATGGACCGCACGGGACGGCGGGGCGAGCCCCCCATGATGCCCGGCGTGGATTTCGGCGGCACGTACAGCGGCCTGGCTCTGCTCTCCGGCATCGTGATGGCTCTGTTCCACAAGCTCACCAGCGGCGAGGGCACAAAAATTGAGGTCTCCGTGCTGGACTGCATCTTCTATATGCTGGAGCTGTTCGTCATGAACTACTCCATCGACGGCAGGATCGTTCCCAAGAACGGCAACCAGGACACCGAAGTGGCCCCTCTGGGCACCTTCGCCGCCCAGGACGGCTACGCCGCCGTTGCCATCAGCTCCGAGGGCCAGTGGAAAAAGTTCTGCGCCCTGGTCGGCGCCGACCAGCTGGTTGACGATCCCCGGTTCGCCGACAATGCCAGCCGCCTGGCCAACCTGGAGGAGCTCATCCCCGAGATCGGCAAGATCACCGGCGCCTGGAAGAAGGACGAGCTGGTGGCCGCCATGGGTGCCAGCAAGCTGGCCGGCGGCGCCCTCAAATCGGTGGAGGAGATGGTGCACGATCCTCAGATCCGCGCTGCGGAGATGATTGTGGCCGGTCAGGATCCGGTGCTGGGCCCGCTCTACCGGGTGGGCACCCCCATGAAGCTGGGGGCCACACCGCTGGACGTTACCGCAATGCCCGCTCCCGCCCTGGGGCAGCACACGGAGGAAATCCTCCGCGCCGTGGGTGTTTCCGGTCCCAAGATCGCAGAGCTGACCCAGACGGGCGTGATTTCCCAGCATACATTTTCAATAAGGAGTGCTAATCAAAACATGAAAGCCATTGTTTGTGTAAAGCAGGTGCCCGACACTTCCGGCAAAGTGGCGGTCAATCCCGACGGCACCTTGAACCGTGCGTCCATGCAGACCATCACCAACCCCGACGACATGAACGCGGTGGAGGCCGCCCTGCGGCTGAAGGACGAGACCGGCTGCAAGGTAGTGGTGGTTACCATGGGTCCGCCCCCCGCCGAGGGGATGCTCCGTGAGCTGCTGGCCATGGGCGCCGACGAGGCCGTGCTGGTGTCCGCCCGGGAGTTCGGCGGCTCCGATACCTATGCCACCTCTCAGATCCTGTCCGCCGCCATCAAGAAGATCGGCCTGGACAAGGACGACGTGATCTTCTGCGGCCGTCAGGCCATCGACGGCGACACCGCCCAGGTGGGTCCCCAGATCGCCGAGAAGCTGGGTCTGCCCCAGGTCTCCTACGTAGCCAACGTCACCCGGGAGGAGGACAAGGTGGTGTGCAAGCGGATGCTGGAGGACGGCTACATGGTGGTGGAGACCACCACGCCCTGCCTTTTGACCTGCATCAAGGAGCTCAACGAGCCCCGCTACATGACCATGCAGGGCATCAGCGAGTGCTACAACAAGCCCTACACCGTTCTGGACTTTGAGGCGCTGAAGGACGATCCCCTCATTGACCTGACCACCATCGGCCTGAAGGGCTCTCCCACCAACATCTTCAAGTCCTTCACGCCCCCTCAGAAGGGCACCGGCATGATGCTGGAGGGCAGCGGCCGGGAGACCACCGACAAGCTGGCCGGTATTCTGGCTGCCAAGCATGTGATCTAACGGAAAGGAGCACTTGAATCATGGGAACTTATAACAGCGCGGATATTGCCGCTTTTAAGGATGTTTGGGTATTCTGCGAGCAGCGCCAGGGCGTGATGATGCCCACCAGCTATGAGCTGATCTCCGAGGGCCGCAAGCTGGCCGACGAGCTGGGCGTCAACCTGTGCGGCCTGCTGGTGGGCGACAATGTGGAGGGGCTGGTCAAGGACCTGGGCGGCTATGGCGCCGACAAGGTCTATCTGTGTGAATCCCCTCTGCTGAAGGACTATACCACCGACGCCTACGCCAAGGTGGTCAGCGACGCCGTGCAGGCTTACAAGCCTGAGATCATGCTCTTCGGCGCCTCCAACATCGGCCGCGACCTGGCGCCCCGGTGCGCCGCCCGGCTGCACACCGGCCTGTGCGCCGACTGCACCCACCTGGATGTGGATGTGGCCAAGTATGTGGAATTCCTCCGGGAGAGCTCCACCCTGGACGTGGACGGCACCAACTGGGACATGGAAAACCGTGACCTGAAGATGACCCGTCCCGCCTTCGGCGGCCACCTGATGGCCACCATCATCTGCCCCCGCTTCCGTCCCGCCATGGCCACCGTCCGCCCCGGCGTGATGAAGAAAAACGAGTACAGCGAGGCCAAGGCCAACGCCGTGGAGATCGTCCGCCCCGAGGTGGTGCTCACCGACGCCGACCTGCACACCCGCGTGCGGGAGATTGTGAAGGAGACCCGCAAGCTGGTGGACCTGACCGGCGCCGACGTGGTGGTGTCCGTGGGCCGCGGCATTTCCAGCAACATTGAGGAGGGCATCCGCCTGGCTCAGGAGCTGGCCGACGTGCTGGGCGGCGTGGTAGGCGCCTCCCGCGCGGTGGTGGACAACGGCTGGCTGCCCGCCGACCATCAGGTGGGCCAGACTGGCAAGACCGTCCATCCCCGCATCTATATCGCTCTGGGTATTTCCGGCGCCATTCAGCACCAGGCCGGTATGCAGGACTCCGAGCACATCATCGCCGTGAACAAGAACGCCGCCGCCCCCATTTTCCAGGTGGCCGACTACGGCATCTGCGGCGACCTGTTCAAAGTGGTTCCCGAGATGATCGCATCCTTCCAGGCCGCCAAGACCCAGGCTTGAGGCGGGCACAGTCATACAGGAGGTAAGAAAACATGGCTTTTCAGCTGACGAAAACTCAGAAAATGGTCCAGGCCCTGGCCAAGGAGTTTGCCGATAAAGAGCTGGCCCCCATCGCCGCCGAGATGGATAAAAATGAGCGTATGGAGCCCGCCATTCTGGAGAAGCTGGGCAAGATGGGCTTTATGGGCATTGGCGTCCCCAAGGAGTACGGCGGCGCCGGCTTCGGCATGATGGAGAAGTCCCTGATGGTTACCGAGCTGGCCCGCCAGTGCGCCAGCACCGCCGAGGTGATGAGCGTGCACACCATGGCCATCACCGGCATCATCAAGTACGGCACCCCCGAGCAGAAAGAAAAGTACCTGACCGGCTCCGCCAAGGGCTGGATCGCCGGCTTCGCCCTCACCGAGCCCAACGCCGGTTCCGATGCCGCCAACGTCCAGACCACCGCGGTGCTGGACGGCGACGAGTACGTGATCAACGGCTCCAAGTGCTTCATCTCCAACATGGGCCCCAACGAGGGCGACTTTGTCACCATTCTGGCTGTGACCGACCCCACCAGGGGCTATCACGGCATGTCCACCATCATCGTGGACCGGAACACCCCCGGCTTTATCATCGGCAAGCGGGAGGAGAAAATGGGCATCCGGGCCGCAGACGTGTCCGAGCTGATTTTTGAGAACTGCCGCGTGCCCAAGACCAACCTGCTGGGCAAGGAGGGCAAGGGCTTCAAGATCTTCATGGAGGCCCTGGACGGCGGCCGTATCGGCATGGCCTCCCAGGCCCTGGGCATCGCCGAGGAGGCGCTGAAGCTCTCCAAGGACTACCTGAAGGTGCGCGTCCAGTTCGGCAAGCCCCTGGAGAAGCAGCAGGGCCTGCAGTGGTATATCGCCGACATGGCCACCAAGGTCTCCGCCGCCCGCGCCCTGATCTATGAGGCCGCCATGACCATGGACCGGGGGGAGAACTGCACCGAGATCGCCGCTATCGCCAAGTACTACGCCTCTGAGATGGCCGTGGAGGTCACCAACAAGGCCCTGCAGATCTACTCCGGCTATGGCTACATGCGGGACTATCCTCTGGAGCGGATGTACCGTGACGCCCGCATTGTGCCCATTTACGAGGGCACCTCTGAGATTCAGAAGAACATCATTGCCCGTGAAGAGCTGAAGAAATAAGGCGAATTCCGGGCTCTGGAGAGCACCCCGGTATTGACCGGGGTGCTCTCCAGCCGTTATTATAATGAGGAGGGACGTCAATGGAACGAGTGGATTTGGCGAAGCTGCTGGTAGGCCAGCGGATGGAGCCCCGCTATCTGGAGTACAACTGGCGGGATATCGCCCTCTATGCCCTGGCGGTGGGCGCCAAGGCGGAGGACCTGATGTATACCTATGAGAAGGACATGAAGGCGCTGCCCAGCTACGGGACCATTCCCTACTGGGGTACCATCAACGTGCGTCCCTATCAGTGGATGCCTCTGCCCGCCTCCATGCTGGCCAACGAGATCATCAAGCCGACCATCTCCTTTCTGAATATGGACCATGAGCTGATCATGTATCGCCCCATCGACCCCATCAAGGGGACCTTCCAGTATCAGGACCGCATCACCGATGTGTATGACCGGGGAGAGGGGAAGGGCGCGGTGGTTAAAACCCAGCTTGACGTGCGGGATGAGGCGGGCAATCTGGTGTGCGTCAACCGTTCCACCACCTTTTTCCATGAGGCGGGGGGCTTCGGCGGCCCGCCTATGCCCAAGAGCGACGTGGTTATCCCCGACCGGGCTCCCGACTACGAGGAGGAGGACTATATCAGTCCCGTACAGCATCTGCTCTACCGGCTCACCGGGGACACCAACCTGATCCACGTGGACCCCGACTATGCCCGCAAGATGGGGCTGGAGAGTTCCTGCATGCAGGGCCTGTGCTCCTTCGGCTTCTGCTGCCGTATGGCGATCGGGGCGCTGATCCCCGGCCAGCCTGAGCGGATGAAGCGGATGGCGGCTCAGATGACCTCTGTGCTGTATCCGGGTACCCCGGTGAAGTTCCAGCTGTGGAAGATGGAAGAGGGGAGAGTCTATTTCCGTTTCCTCAATCAGACCACCGGCAAGCCGATCCTCAATCGCGGCGTGTTTGAGTGGGAATAATCAAAAGGGGAGAACAGAATGGATTTTCAAAAGCTGTATCAGGAGAAGCTGACCACACCCCAGCAGGCGGTGAGCCTGGTTCGCTCCGGCGACTGGGTGGACTACGGGTGGTGCGTGTGCACTCCCCGGACCCTGGACAAGGCCCTGGCGGTCCGGTATGAGGAGCTGACCGACGTAAAGGTCCGGGGCGGCGTGCTGTTTGAGAAGCCCGCCATTATGCAGGTGCCCGATGTAGCGGAGCATTTCACCTGGAACTCCTGGCACATGTCCGGGGTGGAGCGCAAGATGATCGCCGAGGGCAGCTGCTTCTATATCCCCCTGCGCTATTCGGAGATGCCCGGCCATTACCGCCGTTACCTGAAGCCTGTTCAGGTGGCCATGTTCCAGGTGGCCCCTATGGACGAATTCGGATACTTCAATTTCGGCCCTTCCATTTCTCACATGAGAGCCCTGTGCGAGGTGGCGGACGCTGTCATTGTGGAGGTCAACCAGAACATGCCCCGATGCCTGGGGGGATTTGAGGAGAGCATCCATATTTCCGACGTGACCTATGTGGTAGAGGGAGAAAATCCCCCCATGTGGACCCTGGGAGCCTCGCCCGCTACCCCGGTGGACGAGGCGGTGGCCAAGCTAATCGTGTCAGAGATCCCTAACGGAGCGTGCCTGCAGCTGGGCATCGGCGGTATGCCCAACGCGGTGGGTTCCATGATTGCCCAGTCCGATCTGAAGGACCTGGGCGTCCACACCGAGATGTATGTGGACGGCTTTGTGGATATGGCCCTAGCGGGAAAGATCACCGGCGCCCATAAGAGCATCGACCGGGGCCGGCAGACCTATGCCTTTGCCGCGGGCAGCCAGAAGCTCTATGACTATCTGAACAACAACCCCGCTTGTATGGGCGCCCCGGTGGACTACACCAACGACGTGCGGGTGGTCGCCCAGCTGGACAACTTTATTTCCATTAACAACGCGGTGGACGTGGATCTGTTCGGCCAGGTGAACGCCGAGTCCTCCGGTGTGCGGCATATCTCCGGTGCCGGCGGACAGCTGGACTTTGTACTGGGTGCCTATCTGTCCAAGGGGGGCAAGAGTTTTATTTGCTGCTCCTCCACCGTGAAGGGGAAGGACGGCACGCTGACATCCCGGATCCGCCCCACTCTGCGGGAGGGTTCCATTGTCACCGATACCCGCTCCAACCTCCACTACCTGGTTACCGAGTACGGTATTGTAAACCTGAAGGGCTTGGCCACCTGGCAGCGGGCAGAGGCCATCATCGGCATTGCCCACCCCGACTTCCGGGAGGAGCTGATCCGCCAGGCGGAGGCCATGGGCATCTGGCGCAAGTCCAACAAGCGCTGATCTAATCTGAGGAAGAAACGGAGCGCACACCATGCGATATGAAGGCAACATCTACCGTCCCCCCGGTGAGCGGAACAGCTATCTGCTCCAGGTCACCGTAGGCTGCTCCCACAATGCCTGCGCCTTTTGCGGCATGTACAAGGACAAGCGCTACCATGTGCGGCCCATCCGGGATATCCTGGAGGACATCCTGATGGCAAAGAACTATTACGGAGACGTTTCCCGGGTATTTCTGTGCGACGGCGATGCCATCGGCCTGCCTATGGAGGATCTGCTGCGCATTCTCCACGCCCTGTACCTCACCTTTCCTTCGCTGCAGAAGGTAGCCACCTTTGCGGGACCCAAGCCCACCCTGAAAAAGACGCCGGAGGAGCTGCGCGCCCTGCGGGAAGCGGGGCTGACCCGGGTGTATCTGGGGGTGGAGAGCGGCAGCGACGAGCTGCTGAAGGAAATGGTCAAGGGGGTCACGGCGGAGGAGATGCTGCAGGCGGGTACCATGCTCCGTGAGGCCGGCCTGGACCTGTGGGCCATGATCCTGCTGGGGCTGGACGGCCATGGCGCGGGCCTGGAGCACGCCAGGGCCAGCACAGAGATCATCAACGCCATGCGCCCCCGGCATCTGTCGCTCCTCTCCCTGGTGATGGAGCCGGGCACCCGGCTGTACCGCTACTGGAAGAGCGGGAAGTTTGTGCAGTGTACGCCGGAGGAGATTCTGCACCAGGTGCGGTATATGGTGGCCAACCTGACGGTGGACCCGCTGCACTTCACCTGTGATCATGCGTCCAACTATCTGCCCCTTAAGGGGACGCTCAGTGAGGAGCGGGAGCGGTTTCTGGCCGCAATCGACAGTGCCCTGGCGGGAGAGCTGCGGATTCGTCCGGAGGAAAGCCGCCGGGTATAACGCGCGGATGTGACAGGCGGTCCGGCTTTTGGCCGGGCCGCCTGCTCTTTCTGCATGATAACGACATAAGGAGTTTATATGATGAAGCATACCTTTCGCGGAACCGAGACCTACGTGGCCTCCCAGGAGCTGCAGGAGGCGGTGAATATCGCCCTGGCTTTGGGCAAGCCCCTGCTGATCAAGGGCGAGCCGGGCATCGGCAAGACCGTGCTGGCCCAGGCCATCGCTGAATCCATGGGCCGGCCGCTCATCACCTGGAGCGTCAAATCCACCACCAAGGCCCAGGACGGCCTGTATGTCTACGACGTGGTGCAGCGCCTCTACGACAGTCAGTTTGGCGAAGCGGTGGACGACATTGCCAAATACATCAAGCTGGGCAAACTGGGGGAGGCCTTTCAGTCTGAGGAGCAGACGGTGCTGCTCATTGACGAGGTGGACAAGGCCGACCTGGAGTTCCCCAACGACTTGCTGTGGGAGCTGGACCGGATGGAATTCTATGTGCCCGAGACCAAGGAGACAGTCAAAGCCAAGCAGCGCCCGGTGGTCATTATCACTTCCAATGCCGAAAAAGAATTGCCGGACGCCTTTCTGCGCCGGTGTATCTTCCACTACATCCAGTTCCCAGATGCCCAGCAGATGGAGGAGATCATCCGGGTGCATCTGGGGGAGGTGGATCAGATCCTGCTCTCCCAGGTCATCGAGGCCTTCTACTGGCTGCGCTCGCTGCGGAGACTGGAGAAGCGGCCCAGCACCTCTGAGCTGATCGACTGGGTGCGGGCGCTGATCCTGGGCGGGATTGCGCCCGAGCGTATTACGTCGGAGCTGCCCTTCCTGGGTGTAGTGCTGAAGAAGGAGAAGGATGTGCGTCTGGTCCGGGAAAAGCTGAGGTAACATATGTTTACATCCTTTTTTTACCTGCTGCGGGCCAGAGGCGTGCCTGTCTCTCTGGATGAGTGGATGACGCTGATGGAGGCGCTGAAGCAGGGGCTGCATGGCATGACGCTGATGGGGTTTTACAGTACCTGCCGGGCGGTGCTGGTGAAAAGCGAGGCGCGCTACGACGACTTTGACGGGGCGTTTTTGGAGTTTTTCGGAGAGATCGCCAAAAATACGCGGGAGCTGCCGCCGGAGCTGCTGGAGTGGCTGAACGGTCCGGAGCTGGAGGCACTGGACCATCTGGAGCAGTTCCAGCGGCTGATGGAGCAGAATGGCCTGAGCATGGAAGAGGTGCTCAAGCGGTTTGAGGAGCGGCTGAAGGACCAGGACGCCGAGCACAACGGCGGCAGCAAATGGATCGGCCGGGACGGCTTCAGCCCATTTGGAAACAACGGCAGGAGGCTGGGCGGCATCCGAGTGGGAGGACAGAGCCGCAACCGCTCGGCCTTTCTGGTGGCGAGCGAGCGGCGGTTCCGGGATTTCCGCCAGGACAACACGCTGGACATCTGCCAGTTCCAAATGGCCTTCCGCAGGCTGCGCCAGCTTTCCGTCCAGGCGGAGCCGGACCGTACGGAGTTGGATGTGGACGCCACCATCCGGGAGACCGGCGGAAATGCCGGGCGGCTGAAGGTGGTTTACCAGCGGCCCCGGAAAAACAGCATCAAGGTGCTGCTCCTGATGGATTCCGGCGGCTCTATGGACTACTACGCCGGACTGTGCAGCCAGCTCTTCCAGGCGGCCGAGCGGTCCAACACCTTCAGGGACCTGAAGGTGTACTACTTCCACAACTGCATTTACGAGCGCCTCCATCTGGAGCCCACCCTCTTTGACATTGGAGAGGATACGGAAAGCGTGCTGTCCAACCTGGACAGCGAGTACCGGGTGATCGTGGTGGGGGACGCCATGATGGCGCCGGAGGAGCTGTATTATCCCAAATATGACTGGCGGGCCAGACGCTATGGCAAGCAGGCCGGTATCGAGTATTTGGAGCAGCTCAAAAACAGATATCCCCATATCATCTGGCTGAATCCCCAGCCCAAGGCGGAGCTGCATTCCTACTGGGCCACTACCTATGATGAATTGGCCAAAATCTTCGATATGTATGACCTGACGGTGGATGGACTGGAGCGGGGAATTGAGCGGCTGCTGGTCCGCTACTAATCCTGATGTAAGCGGGAGGCTGAAGCCTGACTACGGATATCACCGGCGCCTCCGGTTGTTGAAACACAAAGAGAAGGGCACGCCTATGGTTCCCCCTGACAGAGGGAACTTTGCAGATATGTGAAACCCCGGCAGATATTGCTTCAGCAGTATCTGCCGGGGTTTTCCCTGTTTGATGTCCGCTATATCGCCATCAACGATAATGTGGAGACCGAATTTTGTTTTATGGCGCTTTCTGCAGAGGCATGAGCTGCAGCGGAACTCAAATGGGATTTGTTGCCGCTATTAGGGACGGTATTTGTCTACTACGGCCTTCATCTGCTCCCAACAGTCTTCCATATCCGCTACCAGTTTAAACTGGGTGCGGCAGCGGTCCAGATTTTGGCCTGGCCGGT
This sequence comes from Flavonifractor sp. An306, assembly GCF_002159455.1. Lineage (GTDB taxonomy): Bacteria > Bacillota > Clostridia > Oscillospirales > Oscillospiraceae > Flavonifractor. The sequence goes on along the minus strand of NZ_NFIQ01000050.1, from coordinate 15,651 downwards.
GGGTACGGAAGTAATGGTCGCCTTCCAGATAATCGGTAAGGAAACGAATACCACATTCCAACGTCATCAGCTTGGCTCCCCAAGGCAGATAGTCCAGCTCAGCGGCGGTCAGGGCGCCTCCGGCTCCTTCCAGGAACGCCTTGGTGTACACCTCATACAGGGACAGATCAAAGTTTACCTTGGACAGGTCCTGCTCGTCCTCGGCGCTGTGATTGGCGCCGAAGCGAATGGAATCACCAAAGTCGTTGATCGACAGGCCGGGCATGACGGTGTCCAGATCGATCACGCAGATGCCTTTGCCGCTGGCCCGGTCGATGAGCACGTTGTTCAGCTTGGTGTCGTTGTGGGTCACCCGCAGAGGCAGCTTGCCCTCCCGCAGGGCCTGGAGAGCCACGGAGCAGTCGGCTTCCCGGGCAGTGACAAAGTCCAGCTCAGGCCCCACCTCTTTTACCCGACCCATGGGATCGGCGGCTGCCGCCGCCTTCAGCTTGGCCAGGCGGTCCTCGGTGTCGTGAAAGCGAGGGATGGTCTCATATAAGGTATCGGCGGGATAATCCTTCAGCATCCGCTGAAAATTACCAAAGGCCAGGGCGGAGGCGGCAAAGAGCTCCGGCGTCTCAGCGGACTGGAGGCAGACGGTACCCTCTATAAAGGGATAGACCCGCCAAGCGCCCCCTTCCGCGTCGGTGTAGAAGGACTTGCCGTCCCGGGTGGCGTATACCGACATGGTCTCCCGCTCCGGGTCTCCGCCGGCGGCGGCAATCTGCTTGCCCAGGTAGGAGGTCACCCCGACGATGTTCGCCATCACCTGGTCGGGGTGGTGGAAGGCGGCGGCGCTGATGCGCTGGAGAATGAACCGGCGGCAGGGATCCTCGCCGGGCTGGGTATGGACGCAGAAGGTATCGTTGATGTGGCCGGAGCCATAGCGCACCGCGCCTACCACCTGGCCGCCGAAATCGAAGGCATCCAGGGCCTGCTGCAAATACTGTTCAGCCTGCGACATGGCTTACACCCCCCACAGATTGTCAGGGTAGAGCCCCTGGGCGGTCATGTCGGCAATGGCCTTTACCACCACGGGCTTATCCTCCCGATAGGTGACGCCGTACCACTTGTCGGCGCTGCGCAGCACCTTGACCCGGGCTTTCCCCTCTTCCAGAAGCTGGGTCACCACGCTGGGCAGGAAATATTCCCCCTTCAGGGGATTTTCCTGCAGGGCCTTGTCCAGGAAGGCGGGGAAGCGGGCCTGGGCCTCGTCCAGGAAGCTGCGGGTGAAGCCCCACAGGTTCATGGACACGATGGTGCCGCCAGGCAGATGGGTCCAGGTGGCGCCGTCGTCCTCCGTAAAGCGGGCGTCCGCCCCATCTTTTTCAATATGGGTACGCTCGGTGACGCGGGTGAGATAGTTGTCCCCATCCTCCTCGCAGATCCCCCGGGCCACATGGCCGTTTTCGGTGACGGTATTGCCCAGCAGATAGCCCACCATGGCGTACTCATAGCAGCCAGGCTGGTCGGGATGGGACTCCAGATAGTCGTAAATCTTTTTAAATCCCTCGGGCCCATAGTAATCGTCGGCGTTGACTACGGCAAAGGGCCCGTCCACCACCTCACGGGCGGCCAGGATGGCGTGACAGGTGCCCCAGGGCTTCTCCCGTCCTTCGGGCACGGTATAGCCTGCCGGCAGGTCGTCCAGCTGCTGATAGGCGTATTTGACGTTGATGACCTTGCTCAGACGGTCGCCGATGGCGCTCTTGAAATGCTCCTCGATCTCATGCTTGATGACGAATACCACCGTCTCAAAGCCCGCCCGGCGGGCGTCGTAAATGGAATAGTCAATGATAAGCTGGCCGTGGCCGCCCACCGGATCAATCTGCTTTAACCCACCGTAGCGGCTGCCCATACCGGCGGCCATAACGACCAAAACAGGTTTATTCATCGTTTCACCCCGGTCCTTTCTCAGCTGCGATACCCGTTGGGATTCATGGACTGCCACTTCCAGGAGGAGGCGCACATCTCCTCGATGCCGTACTGGGCCTGCCATCCCATCTCGTCCCGGGCCTTGGCCGGATCGGCATAGCACTCGGCGATGTCGCCGGGCCGGCGGGGGTCGATCACATAGGGCAACTCCTTGCCGCAGGCCTTCTCATAGGCGTGGAGGATGTCCAGCACGCTGTAGCCCTTGCCGGTACCCAGGTTGCACACAAACAGGCCGCACTTGGTGTCCAGCTTCTTCAGCGCCGCCACATGACCCTTGGCCAGGTCCACCACATGGATGTAGTCCCGTACGCCGGTGCCGTCGTGGGTGGGGTAGTCGTTGCCGTAGACGTGGAGCTTTTCCAGCTTGCCCACCGCTACCTGGGCGATATAGGGCACCAGATTGTTGGGGATGCCGTTGGGGTCCTCGCCGATAAGGCCGGACTCGTGGGCCCCAATGGGGTTAAAGTAGCGCAGCAGAGCCACGTTCAGAGTGGGATCGGCGGCGCAGTAGTCGGTCAGAATGCGCTCCAGGAACAGCTTGGTGGTGCCGTAGGGGTTGGTAGTACCGCCGGTGGGGAAATCCTCCCGGATGGGTACGCTGGCCGGGTCGCCGTACACGGTGGCGGAGGAGGAGAACACGAAGTTCTTTACCCCATGCTTGCGCATGGCATTGAGGAGCATCAGGGTGTTCACCAGGTTGTTGGTGTAGTACTCCAGGGGCTTGGCCACACTCTCGCCCACCGCCTTCAGGCCGGCAAAGTGGATCACCGCGTCGATGTCGGGATACTGGGCAAAAATGGCCTCTACCTCATCCGGGTTGCACAGCTCCGCTTTGACAAAGGGGATGGGCTTCCCCACAATTTGCTCCACCCGGCGCAGAGACTCGGAGGAGGAATTGACCAGGTTGTCCGCCACCACGATATCGTAGCCCGCCTGAACCAGCTCCACACAGGTATGGCTGCCGATATAGCCAGCGCCGCCGCTCACAAGGATAGACATAAAAATGCTCCTTTCATACGTTTCAATCCGCAGATTTCTGCGTTGCTTCGTCCGTCACAGTTGCAGGAGAACAACTCCTACAGGCAAATCTATTGTAGTCGGCCTGTCGGAGAAAGGAAATAGATAATTTTATACATTCTTTGTATAATCGTCCGCAGAGACACCCGGAAGCTCGGAGAGCATTTTCACACTTTGGGCGTATTCGCTGGGCGACATGCCTGTGATCTGCCGGAACCTGCGGGAGAAATAGTGGACGGACTGAAAGCTCAGCCGGGTGGCGATCTGGGTGAAATTAAGACGCCCTTCCCGGATCATACGCCGGGCAGTCTGTATTTTCAGCCAGCTGAAATACTCCATCACCCCGCCGCCGGTGTGGCTGTGGAACAGCTTTTGCAGCTGGCTGCGGCCAATGAGGTTGTCCCGGCAGATTTGCTCCAGAGTAAGATTCTGCTCCACCCGCTGTTCCATGTAGCGCAGCACACGGTTCAGGTTGTCATCCTCTGTCCGGCAGGGAAAAATCTGTATGGCAGGGGTGCTCTGGCGGCGGATCAGGCGGATGAGCAGCTCCTCCAGAGCGGCGGCAAGCAGGGCTTCTCCGCCGAAAGGGGCCTGCGCGCGGCGCTGGAGGGTAGTGGTGGAGGGGTCGTTGAGGGGGGTGGAAAAGGCGGTGCCGCTCTCCTCCACAATGCGGGCCAGCAGGCTTCGCTCACTCTCTCCCACAAAGGTGACCAGCCCCCGTAAGAAGTCCATGTGCGGGCTGTCGCACTGAAAGCTCACCACCACCAGGTCGGGAGCCACCCCCACCGCGGAGAGGGCATGAAACTCTCCGGGGGCGTGGAAGACAATCTGCCCCTGGAGCAGGTCATGAACGGTGTCCCCGGCGGTGACCCGCACCAGCCCTTTATCCACATACAGAAACTCCCAGAAATCGTGGGACTCTCCGGCAAAGGCATAGTTGCTGGTATATTCAAAGTAGTGAACGGAGTAGAGCTCCTGAATGGACAGGGGACGTTTCAGTCGGAGTGGATAATAGGTTGGCATGGCGGTATCCTTTCTGCGCTTGTGTGCAGTGGACTTATCTGGCGGCGGAGCGATTGCGCTTCCGGTATTCCATGGGACTGATCCCCTCCAGACGGCGAAAGCTCTGGGAAAAATAGCTCAGGGAGGAAAAACCCAGGATCTGGGCAATCTGAGACAGGTTGAAGTCCGTGCTGACCAGCAGCATACGGCTCTCCTGGATCCGGCGGGAAATCTGATAGCTGATGGGAGAGGTATTATATTCTTTACGGAAGGTGTGAACCAAATGGTATTTGTTGATATGGGCCAGGGCAGCCAGCTGATCCAATGTCAGGTTTTCTTTGAAATGGTCGTCGATATACCGCCGCACCAAGTCACACTCCCGGCTGCTCCTGCGGTCGGCAGCGGCGGCGGTAAGGGTCAGATTGTCCTGGCGCAGCAGCCACAGCAGGATCACCTCCAGCAAATGCTGGCAGATGAATTGGTGACCGGGCTGCCCGTTCCGCACTTCCTGGAGCATCAGCCGCAGGCATCTGACAACCTCGTCCCAGCCAGTGTAGAAATGGGACTGGACACAGCCGCTGGTGTCGGCCAGCACCTCCAGGCTGTCCACACCCAACACAATATATTCCATAGGGCTGCCTGACTGACTCAGCTCCGTGTGAAGTACTCCGGAATTGATGATAACCAGATCCCGGCTGCCGACAGAGAACTGACGGTTTTGAAGTTGAAAACTGCCCTGTCCCCCAACAACAAAAAACAATTCGGCATGATTGTGGGTATGGAGCGAGGAGTTCCACTCCTGGCTGTATTGCGCCCAGGAAATGCTCAGTATCTTTGCCTGGTTCTGGGGCATGACGTGAGGGTCATCTTCACGGATAATATAATATTGGCTGCTCAAAAAAGCCCTCCCTTCATCCGCTCCGGTTGCCTTTATTAAAACAATTATAATCCTTTTCCCACTTTGGCGCAACTTATTGGAGGTGAATAAAATTTGGAGGCGTCTGGCCGCAAAGCATGTGTGCTCAAAAAGGTACGCACCCCAAATCAGCAAAACATACAAATTAACTCTGTTATAACCGGCAATTTTACTACAAAAAAGCAAGAAAAGCAATAATTCTAAAAAGCATCGCAAGAAATGCCTTGCTATCAGACTGGAAATCAATATACTTTTTAATTAGAAAGGGGATCAAAACCGGCAGGTTTTTGGTTTCCGATTTGCGTATTGGCTCTAAATTGAAGGAGGTACAAGGAAGAATGAAAGGGAAAAAAGTTCTCAGTCTGGCTCTTGCAGCCACCATGTCTCTCAGCCTTCTGTCGGCCTGCGGCGGAGGGAATGACGCCCCTGCTGGTGCCAGCAACAGCCCCACCGGCGGCACGCCCAGCACCGGCGGCGACCTGAGCGGCACCACCATCCAGGTGGCCGCCATTGAGACCAGCTACGGCACCGAGGTATGGCAGCAGGTGGCCGATGCCTTTACCGCTCAGACCGGCATCAATGTGGAGCTGGTCACCGACAAGAAGCTGGAGGACGTCATCGGCCCGGCCATGCAGGGCGGCGAGTATCCCGACGTGATCCACCTGGCCGTGGGCCGTGAGGCCGGCCTGACCGAGCAGTTCATTAAGGACAAGAACATCGCCGAGATTACTGACGTGCTGTCCATGACCGTGCCCGGCGAGGACGTGACTGTGGGCGACAAAATCATCCCCGGCTTTGTCAACGACAACTCCACCACCAACCCCTACGCTGACGGCAAGACCTATCTGGCCCCCATGTTCTACTCCCCCTGCGGCCTGTTCTACAACAAGGGCCTGTTTGAGGAGAAGGGCTGGGAAGTGCCCACCACCTGGGACGAGATGTGGGAGCTGGGCGACAAGGCCGCCGCGGAGGGTATCTCCCTGTTTACTTACCCCACCACCGGTTATTTTGACGCTTTCTTCTACGCCCTGATGTATGAGGCCGGCGGCGAGGACTTCTTCTTTGACGCCACCCACTACGCCGAGGGTATCTGGGATTCCGCCGAGGCTCAGACCTGCTTTGACATTGTAGAGAAGCTGGCCAGCTACACCAACCCCATCACCCCCGCCCAGGCCAATGACCAGGACTTTACCCAGAACCAGCAGCTGGTGCTGGACAACAAGGCCCTGTTCATGCCCAACGGCACCTGGATCGTGGTCGAGATGGCCGAGGCTCCCCGGGCCGACGGCTTTGAGTGGGGTATGACCGCTCTGCCCGCCATTACCGAGGGCGGCGACCGCTACAGCTACACCTTCTTTGAGCAGATGTGGATTCCTGCCGGCGCCACCAACGTTGACGCGGCCAAGCAGTTTATCGCCTTCATGTACAGCGATACCGCGGTTGACCTGTTTGCCTCTGCCGGCGCCGCCCAGCCTGTCACCGGCATCGTGGATAAGCTCAGCGGCGACAATCAGATCTTCTATGGCATCTATGACGACGGCGCAATGGCCGCTCTGGGCGCCTTTGCCTCCTACAAGTCTGTTGCCGGTCTGGGAACGGTCCGCGAAGTGTTCTTTGATCCCGTGAACTCTCTGGTGTCCGGCTCCATGACCAAGGATGAGTGGGTCAGCAGCATTAAGGCCGCCAGCGATCAGATGCGTGCCAATCTGAGCTGAACTCCGAGAGAAAGCAGAAGATAGTCACGAGGGGGACGGCGAGCGGCAGCCCGCTCGCCGTCCCCCTTTTTAGAAGCAAATATGAATAATCTGTGAATGAAAGAAGCCATAGCCCAGAAAGGAGCTGAGCGTGTGAGAAAAAACAAGGGGCGCAGCCGCTTTATTGTGCTGTGTGTGGCGCCTGCCGTCATTTTATTTTTCATCTTCATGATCCTTCCGACTTTAAATGTATTCCGCATGTCCCTGTATGAGCGGGGCGCCTACTCCCCCACGGAGACTTTCGTGGGCATGGCCAATTTCCAGGCCCTGTTGCGAGATACTCAGTTTATCCGCGCCATGCAGAATACGATTTTAATGGTGGTCATTGTGACCATTATTACCTTTGCCCTGGCTCTGATCTTTGCCAGCATCCTGACCCATGAAAAGATCAGGGGCACCAACCTCTTTCGTGTTATTTTCTATATCCCCAATATTCTGTCCGTAGTGGTCATTTCCGGTATTTTCTCCGCCATCTATAAGCCGGAGAACGGCATGCTCAACAGCATTCTCTCCCTGTTCCGGGGCGAGACTGTGACCATGCTGTGGAAGGACGCCCCTCTGGTGGTGCCGAGCATTATCATCGCCATGATCTGGCAGGCCATCGGCTACTATATGGTCATGTACATGGCCTCTATGGCCAGCGTACCCGGCAGCCTTTATGAGTCGGCCGGTCTGGACGGCGCCGGGCGGATAACCCAGTTTTTCCAGATCACCATTCCCCTCATCTGGACCAACATCCGCACGACCCTGACCTTCTTTATCATCTCCACCATCAATATGGCCTTCCTGTTTGTCAAGGCCATGACCTCTGGTGGACCCAACGGCGCTTCTGAGGTGGCGCTGTCCTACATGTACGGTCAAAAGGACGCCGGCCTGTATGGCTACTCCATGGCCATTGGTGTGGTGATCTTCCTGTTCTCCTTCCTGCTCTCCGCCATGGTCAGCAAGGCCACCAAGCGGGAGCCTTTGGAATTCTGAGGGGGTGACAGTATGGAACTGAAGGAAAAGCAAACCAGCACCAAGGTCTATAAGGCCTTTATCTATGTGGCCCTGATCGCCCTGGCTGTCACCATCGTGGTGCCAGTGGCGTGGGTTTTCATGGCATCCATCAAGCAGAACAGCGAATTTTACGGAAATCCCTGGGCCCTGCCCCTCGGTTTCTACTGGCAGAACTTTGTTGACGCCTGGAACACCGCCAAAATGGGCGAATATATGCTCAATTCGGTGATCGTTACCATCCTGGCCCTGCTCATCCTGCTGGCCGTGGCCCTGCCTGCGGCCTACTGCCTGTCCCGCTTCCATTTCCGGGGCCGCCGGTTTTTTCATGTGGCTTTTATGGCGGGGCTGTTTATCAATGTGAACTACATCGTAGTACCCATCTTCCTGATGCTGCGGGACGGGGATACCTTCCTTAAAAATGTCTTCGGCTTCAGCTTCCTGCTCAATAATCTGGTGGTGCTGGCTATTGTCTACGCCGCCACCGCCCTGCCCTTTACCATCTACCTTCTCTCCGGCTATTTTGCCACCCTGCCCCACGATTTTGAGGAGGCCGCTTATATTGATGGAGCTGGGTACGGCAGAACGATGCTCCATATCATCTTCCCCATGGCCCAACCCTCTATTATTACCATCATCCTGTTTAATTTCCTCTCCTTCTGGAACGAGTACATCATCTCCATGACCCTGATGCACTCCGCCACCGGCGGCAAGACGCTGCCGGTAGGCCTGCTGAACCTGATGCAGGCTCAGCAGTCGGCCGCCCAGTATGGTACCATGTATGCCGGCCTGGTGATGGTGATGCTGCCCACACTGATTCTCTATATCTGCGTGCAGAAAAAGCTGATTCAGGGCATGACCGTGGGCGGACTGAAAGGATAAGGTGGAGCCATGAAATTTTGGAAAGAACACACCGCGCTGCGGGTGAGTCTCATTGCCCTGTTCTTTATTGTGGGGCTGGCCATGATCATCGGAGGCTGGCAAATGACCGGGCAGATGAGCGGTCTGATCATTATGATTGTGGGTCTGGCGCTGCTGATCGTGGCCCTGGCCATCTATAACAAGCCCTTTCAGGACCCCAAGCGGTAGGGCCGCGGGGCGGAAAATCTATCATCCGATTAGGAGGCAGCATTATGAGCCAGAGCAAGCATAAGCGGGGACGGGTCACCATCCCTACCGATGTAGACGTGGTGCCCCAGACCTTACAGTTGCTGGAGCAATGGGGCGCGGATGCCATCCGGGACTGTGACGGTACCGATTACCCGGAGGAGCTGAAAAAGGTGGATGCCAAGGTGTACTCCACCTACTACACCACCCGGAAGGACAACGCCTGGGCCAAGGCCAATCCCGACGAGGTGCAGCAGTGTTATATCATGAGCGGATTCTACACCGCGGTGGGCGGCCCTCTGTCTATCCCCCTGATGCAGGGCATCAGCCCTGAGCTGATGGAGGTCAATACCCGGGACGACATCAAGCGCTGGTGGGAGGTGGTGGACCGTACCACCGGCCAGCCCCTTCCTCCGGATCAGTGGCGCTATGACGCCGAAAGCGGCTGTGTGGTGCTGGACGCTCCGGAGGCCTTCCACGATTACACGGTCAGCTTCCTGGCCTATCTCATCTGGGACCCGGTGCATATGTACAATGCCGTGACCAACGACTGGCAGGACTTTGAGCACCAGATTACCTTCGATGTGCGCCAGCCCAAGACCCACAAGTTCACCATGGAACGCCTGCGTAAGTTTATTGCCGAGCACCCCTATGTGGATGTGATCCGCTACACCACCTTCTTCCATCAGTTTACCCTGGTGTTTGACGAACTCAAGCGGGAGAAGTATGTGGACTGGTATGGATATTCCGCCTCGGTCTCCCCCTATATCCTGGAGCAGTTTGAAAAAGAGGTGGGCTACCCCTTCCGCCCGGAGTATATCATCGACCAGGGCTACTACAACAATCAATATCGGGTGCCCTCCAAGCAGTTCAAGGACTTTATGGCCTTCCAGCGCCGGGAGGTGGCCAAGCTGGCCAAGGAGATGGTGGACATCACCCATGAACTGGGCAAAGAGGCCATGATGTTCCTGGGCGACCACTGGATCGGCACCGAGCCCTATATGGACGAGTTTAAGACCATCGGCCTGGACGCGGTGGTGGGTTCGGTGGGCAACGGTTCCACCCTGCGCCTGATCTCTGACATTCCCGGCGTAACGTACACCGAGGGACGTTTCCTGCCCTACTTCTTCCCTGACACCTTCCACGAGGGAGGCGACCCTGTCCGAGAGGCGAAAGAGAACTGGGTCACCGCCCGCCGGGCTATCCTGCGCAAGCCCATCGACCGCATCGGTTACGGCGGTTACCTGAAGCTGGCATGCGACTTCCCTGAATTCATCCAGTACGTGGAGAGCGTGTGCGATGAGTTCCGGGAGCTGTATGAAAATATCAAGGGCACCACGCCCTACTGCGTCAAAACGGTGGCGATCCTCAATGCCTGGGGCAAAGCCCGCTCCTGGGGCTGCCATATGGTGCATCACGCCCTGTACCAGAAGCAGAATTACTCTTACGCCGGGGTAGTGGAGGCCCTGTCTGGCGCGCCTTTCGACGTAAAATTCATCAGCTTCGACGATGTGAAGGCCGACCCCAAGTGCCTGGATGGGGTAGACGTTCTGATCAATGTAGGCGACGGCGACACCGCCCACACCGGCGGCTGCTGGTGGGAGGATCCCGCGATTTCCTCCGCCATCAAGTCCTTTGTCTACCACGGCGGCGGCTTGATCGGTGTAGGCGAGCCCACTGGACACCAGTACCAAGGCCATTATCTCCAGCTGGCCAAGGTTCTTGGCGTGGAGAAGGAGACCGGCTTCACCCTGGGTTATGACAAGTATAACTGGGAACAGCATCCCGACCACTTTATCCTGGCCGACTGCCAGGGGGAGATGGACTTCGGCGAGGGCAAGAAAAATATCTACGCCCTGGAGGGAACCCAGATCCTGGTGCAGAAGGACAAAGAAGTGCAGATGGCGGTAAATGCGTTTGGGAAGGGCCGGGCCGTCTATCTCTCCGGTCTGCCCTACAGCTTTGAGAACAGCCGCGTCCTCTATCGGGCCATCCTGTGGAGCACCCACGACGAAGAGAAACTGCATTTGTGGTTTTCCACGAATTACAACGTGGAGGTCCACGCCTATGTGAAAAACGGAAAATATTGTGTAGTCAATAATACCTATGAGCCTCAGTCCACCACTGTATACCGCGGAGACGGAAGTTCCTTCCAGCTGGACCTGGACGCCAACGAGATCCGCTGGTACGAGATCTGAGTCCTCTGCACTCTGCTGGTTATGTGGCTCCTTGATACGAGAGTCTATGAAACCTTAAAATAGTAAAAGCATGGAGGCGCCTGGAAAATTTGCAGGCGCCTCCATGCTTTTGCGCAAAATCAATTTCGCTGTTGCTCTTTTGCGGGGGCTCTTTAGTTGTGTCCTTCTTTTTGAAATATTGCAGTTTCCCACAAATCAATATTCACCATAAAATACAGTCCTTTGTGTGTAGGAGGTGCCCCGCCGAGTTTATTGACAGCTATGAGGTCCATATCCGGGCATTAAATGAAGAGGGAGCAAAAATTACAGGGACAGAAGCATTTCACAAAGCAGACGGTCAATGGCGAATCCTGCCCAAACTGCGGCCCTATCTCAAGGAAGATAGCGCCGCCTGCACGCTGCAAAATGGTGTGCTGGAGCCGTGGTGGCCTGGTATGTGGGAGAACACTGTGCTGTGGGCGGCGCAGTGCTATGGAGCGCTACCTCATCTGACCATACAGGGATCCTTTGATGGGGAGATTTAGAATCTGAGGGAAGGGGTCCAAATATCATGAATTTTTCATTTGATAGCCAGTATGTGCTCTCCCCAAAGCTGTTCCGCGATTTCGTGGAACAGGAGGTGAAGCCGCTGGCGCAGGAAATTGACGAAACGGAGAGATTCCCGGAGGAGACGGTTGGCAAGATGACGAAACTGGGCAGGCTGGGGCTCCTCCACCTGTGAACTGATTCTGGAGGACAGCATCATCCCCAAGAAGCGTATGCCGGGTAAGCAGGGGAAGGGTTTCGGCATTGCCGCCCAGGCTCTGGGTCTGACCGGGGGCGCCAGGGAGAAGGCCATCGCCTACACCAAGAGGCAAGCTCAGTTTGGAAAGCCCATCGCCAAGTTCCAGAACACCCAATTTACCTTTGCCGACATGAAGGTGGCGGTGGAGGCCGGCCTGCCGTTTACCCTGGAGGCCGCCATGGCCAAGCTCTTTACCTCGGAAAACGCCATGAAGTACACTGTAAAGAGGGAAAATTACGATATGCAATGCATCGTCGCCCTGGGTATCTCCGGCGCCATCCAGCACCTGGCTGGCATGCAGGACTCTGAGTGCATCATCGCGGTGAACAAGAACGAGTCCGCTCCCATCTTCACGGCATCGTGGGCGACCTGTACAAGGTCGCTCCCATGCTCATTGAGGCCATCCGCTCCGCCAAGGCTGCGAAGTAAAAGGGTACAGAGTTCAGATCAGCTTGACGCAGTTGGCGGCACTGGTTGGGAGATTGGCCTTGTTGATGCACAGATGCAGCAAGATAATTATCACTGCGGTGAATGGAGCCGCAACTGGTGCCAGATACCGGGGCAGCTTTATTCTGCCCAGAGCCATTGGTATCCAGTGCGCTTGGCCTGGCTTACAAAGTGGTAGATAGTGATGTGTTACAGCAGGAGGCATCAACCTTGGCTCAACGGCTTGCTTCCGGACCTTCCCTTGCGTATGCAAATTTTAGAGGTTATGAGCATTACCTGAAGGATGTAGAACTTCCTACCGTGAATGCCTGTGCCACGACAAAAGACTTTCGAGAAGGAATTTGTGTATTTGTGGAGAAGAGAGGAAACCGATTATAATTGATACTATTTTATCCAGATTAAGAGTGATAAACATAGGAACTTTAATATGCCCGTTGCAGAGTAAACGAGTTCTGCAGCGGGTATATTACTTTGCTTCAACACCCACTGACTTTGCCAATGGCATCTGACGTTTGATTTTTGAAACGGGTGAACAGTTTTGAGGACATACAGGGCCAGGGCCCCACACAGTGGGGCGGCGCCTATGCGCGGTACAAGCGTTTTGGGCCGATGGCCCAAAACCTTGGCAGAGGGCGAATTCATTTCGCCCGAGCGTTTCAATCAAAAGGGGGGAGCCGCCCTCCGGGCGGCAAAATCCAAAAAGAAGGACACGCCTGGGCGTGTCCTTCTTTTTGGAACATCGCAACACTATAGATGCCACGGCCTTCGCCCACTCGCAAGCGTCCTGCCGATTATATTTTTACTCCATAGGAGATAGGTCTTCGCTATGAGCCTCCAGAGCTTCGATTCGGTGATCTTGAGTCAGGATCTCCATCTGGCTTATAGCGATGGCATTGAGTTTTGTCAGCCGTTCGGCCTGAGACATCCCCTCATTGATGAACACCGCATTCAGGTTCTCCAGATTGGACAGGCAGACCAGCTGAGAGACATTGGCGTAGTCACGGATATTCCCTTTCAGATCGGGATGGCTGTCCCGCCACTGCTTTGCAGTCATACCGAACAGGGCCATGTTCAACACATCGGCTTCACTGGCATACACCATGGAAATCTGCTTTGCGGAAAGCTCCGGCGGAATCAGGTTCTCCTTGATAGCATCTGTATGGATGCGGTAATTGATCTTGGCCAGATTTCGCTTGATGTCCCAGCCAAGCTGTTTCATTTCCTCGGCCTTGAGTCGTTCAAATTCTTTGATCAGATAGATTTTGAACTCAGGGCTGATCCACATGCCGAACTCAAAGGCAATGTCTTTGTAGGCATATGTACCGCCATATCTTCCGGCCTTTGCCCGCAGTCCAATTGCATGCGTCTTTTCAACCCACTCTTTGACGCTGAGTTTGTAGCTGTTTAAACCAGCCTGACTTCTAATTGCGGCGAATTCGCCATAATTAAAATCCGGGTTGTGGATCTGTTCCCATATCCCGAGAAATTCAACTGTGTTTCGGTTTCGCAGCCAGTCGGAGATGAAAAAGTCTCCGTCTTTCGCCCTGAGCATATCAGTCAGGGAGATATAATCCTTGTCGTCAATGGTGGTGACCGCAATTTCTGTCCCATGGACAATCAATTTATTATTCATTCAGAAATCACCTCCATGAATTGCTGATTGCAACTGGATATGGTGCAACAGCCCCCGGCAGCCTTCCTCCACATCCCGCCAGGTCGTGTCGAAATCGTCGGTGTACCACGGATCGGCCACCTCTCCGGGACGGTGGGTAAAGTCCATCAGCAGGTGCATCTTGTCGGCAAAATCGCCGCCGCAGATTCGGTACATACTCCGCAGATTGGCTCGATCCATGCCAATCAGAAGGTCGTACTTCTCGTAATCGCTGTTCAGAAGCTGCCGGGCTCGTTTGCCGGAACAGTCGATGCCATGCTCGGACAGCTTGCGGCGGGCTGGCGGATACACCGGATTGCCAATCTCCTCGGTGCTGGTAGCTGCCGACTCGATTTGAATGCTTTGCTCCAGACCGGCTTTCTTCACCAGATCCTTCATGATAAACTCGGCCATCGGGCTTCTGCAAATATTGCCGTGGCAGAGAAAAAGTATCCTGATCATGCTCCGTACACTCCAACTCATTACTATCACGCTCAGTATAGCACTGAATCTCAGATTCGTCGAGTTGGATTTCCAGATGGGCGTCAGAATCGATTTTTCTCTGGAGTTCTGCCTTTGACCAGCCGAAACGGTCAGCGGCACGAAGATACCAGCGTCGCTCCTCCAGCTCCATGTCTGCTTCCAAAATGACTACATTCTGCGTCCAACTGATTTCCATGGCCAGGGTCAGCAACTCGGGGGTGTCCTCATACATCCGATAGAACTCCCGCATCCGGCGAAGGTTGCGCGGGGAGAAGCCGGAAGCATCGGGGAAACGGCTGTGCAGATATTCGGCTGCGGCCACTGCCGCGCCTTTCTCCGACCGGGAACAGACGATGCGGCCCAGTTCGCAGCAGAGTTGCATCTGGGGCATCTCGGCGCTCATCGCAGCCTCCAGAGCCGCAAACATTGCGGAATAATCGATGTTTTTGCGGATGTTCATAGCTTCTCCTTTCCGGCAAAACCTGCCTTATTTTGAAACAGGCCAAAGAGAAACACAGGAGGCGCCTCCTGCGTTTCTCTTTGGCCTGTTCACACCACTTGTACCATCTGCTCCCAGAGCAGGACGAAGCGGTCGTCGATGATTTTGTTGTCGTGGTAATGTCCGAACAGCCAGTAGTGGAACTTGGCCCGTTCTTTGACTTCCTCCAAGAAGTCGGTCAGGTGGTCGTGAACATATCCACCATTTCCCAATATGTCCACGATGCTGCTGGGGGCGCAGTGGGTGATCACATAGTCCATCTCATAGTGAATGCCTTCCAAGCTGTGCCGAGCTTCCTCATACTCCGTCTTGCTGGGAAGTTCCTGCTTCCACCAGGATTGGTGGTTGACCCGGAAGCGACCCCCCATTCTGCGAAGGGTCCAGTATTGTTCTTCAAAATCAGGCGCTTTAGGATTCAGAACGCCGTCCTCGATGTCATGGCTCCTGGCACCGCCCATGGTGAAGAAGAAGTATCCTTGCAGGTCAAAGACCTGCCCGCGCATCAGGTGGATCACATGAGGCCGGATTCGCTGAATCTTTCCGCCGTTCCATTCCTCTGTCGGATATTTTCTCAGCAGGTCGAAGTTTTCATGGTTGCCGCTGATGAACAGGGTGGTAAAGGGCAGATCCTCCAGCCAGTCCAGATTCCGCTCCTCCTTCTTGCCCCCATCCCATACGCCGCCAAAATCTCCATTATAACGAATTAAGCATAATGGAGATTATACCGTAAAAAACATTATGCCGAAACCTTTTATTCTGTACTGAAAAAGCAATAATTTGTAGACTTCTTTCGGCATAATTTTTCTGGTACTATAGGAGCCAC
>NZ_NFIQ01000005.1 GCF_002159455.1 Flavonifractor sp. An306 | reverse complement strand
TAGTGGCCATCCTGTCAATGCACCATGACTGCGGTGACCATGCACCATTTCAGCGGTCTGAGTGCACCATTCGTGCGGTCTAAGGGCACCGTTTCAGGCGGCGTATTCACTCAACCGTATGTTCCATGTGGAGCTGCGGGCGGACGCCCGGCTCTGGCTGGAGTGGGCGGCCCAGAACGGCATCCACCCCTGGATCTACGACTACATCTGCGCCCGGCCGGACCAGCTCTGGAGCCCGCCGCCCAAAACAGAGGAGCCCTTCTCAACGCCCCGTAGCTGGCATATGCTCAGCGACGCCATCTACAGCTATGGGGAACAGCTCACAGACCGGGAGCTGTCCATTCTGGCCAACGGCTGCCTGACGGCGGCCCACGCGGCCCAGTTCTGCGCCTACGTCCGCCAGGTGCGGGGCCAGTATTCTCTCCACAAGATCCTCAGCGGGGAGCAAAGCTGGCCGGATAAGCCGGAGGAGCGGGATATCCTCTGCTTCCTGGCCCAGAGCCTCCGGGCGCAGCTGCTGAAGGAGCTGCCCCGCAACCGCGGGCAGCTGAGCGGGGAGGCCCGGCAGCTGGCCGCCCGGGCCAAGGAGCTACTGCTGGAGCTGTCCAACATCAGCCTGGAGATCGCTCAGATGGCGGTGACGCCGGAGGACGAGGAAACCCTGCCCGCCTGGTTCCTGGCGGAGGTGGTGCGGGAACTGCCCGCCTTGGCTAAGAGGCAGGGGTGAGCCATGGCCGGAAGACAAAATAAGAAGCAGCCGGAATGCCCGGCATACGAGGCTGCCTGGGAGAAGGTACAGAGCGGGATGCTGAGAGACCTGGCCTGGAAGGTCTATCCGCAGCTTGGAAAATCGGGCCAGATAGCGCGGGATGATTGGGCCTGTGTGACCAACCAAGGGGAGATTATTCTGAACGGCGCCCGCTCGGGTACGGTGGGGGAGTGGGAGTACGTGCTCACCCACTGCCTGCTCCATCTGGGGATGGATCACTTCCGGCGGGAGCGGATGGACGAGCCCGCCTGGCTGGCAGCCTGTGATCTGCTTGTCACCGACTTCCTTCGGAGCAGCCACATCGGCACCCCACCGCCGGAGTTCCAGCAGACGCCGCCCTTCCCGGTCAAGAACGAAGAACAGTCATACAGCTATCTGAAAGAGCATCCGGAGTTGTTGAAAGGTTGCAGGTTCAGCACCATGGCCCACGGCCGCCCGGACATGGTGTGGACAGGGGAGCCGCCCAGAACCTCCTTCCCGAAGCTCTTTGCCCAGTCTCTCCAGAATGCCATCCAGGACGCGCTGAGAAGCTCCAGCCGGCTGGGCGAGGAGATGGGTCGTTGGAAACCGGATTACCTTCAGGCCCGGGATTGGTTCCTGTCCAGCTATCCACTCCTGGGAACTCTGGCGTCCTCCTTCACCATTGTGGATGATCGGGACACGGTACGTCGTATGGGGATCCCTGTGGCGGCGGTGAACTGTCAGCTCCGGGAGCTCTACATCAACCCGGACTGCCGCCTGTATCTGGAGGGCTGGGAGTTCGTCCTGGCCCATGAGTTCCTCCACGCCGCGCTCCGGCACGATGTGCGCCGCCAGGATCGTGACCCCGTCCTGTGGAATGTGGCCTGTGACTTTGTGGTCAACGACTGGCTGCTGGAGATGAACGTGGGCGCTATGCCAGACTTCGCCCTTCACGATCCGGTGTTCCGGGGGCTGTCGGTGGAGGGCGTCTACGACCAGGTCTGCCAGGATGCCCGTTTCTATACGGGGCGAGATCCCAAAGACCTGCTCTACGGGGACGAGGCGTGGTGGGACACCATGGAGGGCAGTGAGGTGGACGAGTATTACCGCTCCGTCATCTACCAGGGGCTGGAGTATCACACCAGACAGGGGCGCGGCTTCCTGCCCGCCGGTCTGGTGGAGGAAATCCGCGCCGTCAGCCGGCCGCCCATCCCCTGGGATGTGGAGCTTGCCAGATGGTTTGACGAGCAGTTCGCCCCCATGGAGAAGCACCGGAGCTATGCCCGCCTCAGCCGGAGGCAGAGCGCAACTCCGGACATCCCCCGTCCTGCATGGCGAGGGGAGCCCGATGTGGAGCATCAGCGGATCTTCGGCGTGGTGCTGGACACCTCCGGCTCCATGGAGCGACAGCTGCTGGCCGCCGCCCTGGGCTCCATCGCCAGCTACAGCCAGGCCAGGGATGTCCACCATGTGCGGGTGGTGTTCTGTGACGCCGCCCCCTATGACCAGGGGGTAATGCATCCGGAAGACATCGCCGGATCGGTACAGGTGCGGGGCCGGGGCGGCACCAAACTCCAGCCTGGCATCGACCTGTTGGAGCATGACCCTGCCTTTCCCAAAGACGCGCCTCTGCTGATTATCACGGACAGGGCCTGTGACCGGCTCCAGCTCCATGGCCGGGAACACGCCTATCTGATCCCCTGGGGTAATCGTTTGCCCTTCCCGCCCAGAGGGCCTGTATTCAGGCTGAAGTAGCCAAGTAACTTTGTAAGACGAACAGGCAGGCGGAAACTTTCCGCCTGCCTGTTTGCCTGTTTTTACTTGGCGTCCGGAACCCGATGCTTTAAACTTTACGTCCCTGGGTGCAGTTCTCTTTGCATCAAACGAAAAGCAAAGCCAGACCCTTGGATCCCTGAAGGGCTAAGAGCCATTGGGATTGACCGAAAGGCCAGAATATTCCGTCCAGAAAAACATAACATTTTATTTATTCTGTACCATTTAAGCGCAAGCTAATTAACCTATGTTAATGCTGCTGAAACGGTGGAATGCTAAAATATTAAAGTATTAGCAAGGGGGCTGAGGCTGTGCACAAAGAGTTATTTCTGGAAAAATGCCTCAATTTGTCTGATCAGTCAGTGGTACAGAAACTGCTCGAAGATGCACAGACAATACATGTAAAGCAGAACAGCCTTCTGATCGAAGCGGGAGAGATCCAGCAGCAGGTGCTGGTTCTGGTCAGAGGGGTGGCCAGGGGCTTTCTACTGGATGCAGACGGAAGGGATATTACGGACTGCTTTGTGTACCGGCAGGGTGAACTCCTCATGGGATGCAATGCCCTGGGGACGCCGTCGCTGATCAGCCTGGAGACAATGAGAGACTGCGAGCTTCTGTCCATTCCGCTGTCCAGGGTTTTGCCGCTGATGGATGAAAACCCGACGCTGTTGAAGTGCTATATCCAGTTTCTGCTCAAGGGGCTGGATCGGCACTGGGAAGGCAAGATGCTGCAGTAAAAAATGGCTGTCTAAACCGGCATTGGACGAACAGGGTGCGCCCATTCTCCAGAAGAATGGCAAGCCGGTGCTGCGGAAATCCTACAGCGTCCTCCAAGACGATTTCTTCCAAGCCATGCGCAACGCAGGATATACGGATGTGGAGCGTGGAGAACGCGGCAGCTCCGAGGAACACTTGACCGTGACGCAGTTCAAGGTGGAACGGGAACAGGAGCGATTGGAACAACTTGCAGCACAGACGCAGCAGAAAGAGCAACAGGCAGCTTCTCTGGAAAAGAAGATTGAGAAGATTCAAAGGCAACAGGTTGCCGTTCAGGAAGTGGAGCAAATCGAACCCCATGCCGTTCCGTTTTCCTCTAAAGTCATGCTGGATCGTTCTGAATATGAAAATCTGGCAGCTGCGGCAAAAAAGTTCTATGTCCAGGAGCGCAAGGAATCCAAACTGCAAAAGGCGCTGGATGCGGCGACAAAGATGATAGAAGAATTGAAAGAGAAAGTTGCTTCCCTGACCGCTGAGCTGGCAAAGTATAAGTCGACTCGTGGGCGGCTTCACACAAAAGAACTGGAACACGAAAATGTCGATCTTCGCAATAAGCTCCGCAGATATGAGGATGTGATTTCTCGAAATAATCTGTGGTCGTATTTCGCGCAGAATCGAAGGAGAAATGAGATCGATAGGGAAGCGCTGTGATAATTTACAAACCGGAGGTTGGGCTTTTGCTCGATCTCCGGCTTGTAAATTTAGGAGGGAGGAGTATCTTGTCTACAACTATAAAATCATAGGCAAACCAATCTAAGAGCGTTGATTTCTATGCTGTTTCGTGTTACACTATTACACAAGTACACAACTATATGTGCGTGAAAGGGAAACGATTATGGCAGAAAGAAACATGGTGAATCTGACCATTACGATGACAAGAGAAGAACGCAAAGCACTTAAGCAGATTGCCTTAGATAAAGATATGACGGTTTCTGCCCTTCTGCGTGAATGGCTGAAAGCATATCAGGAGAAGGAGGAGCAGTAATGGCTGGACATACAAATGCGAGCATGAATGCAGCATTAAAAGCTAAAAACGATGAATTTTATACTCTATTGACCGATATTGAAAAGGAAATGCGGTATTACCGCAAGCATTTCAAGGGAAAGACTGTGCTGTGCAACTGCGATGATCCTTTTGAATCCAACTTTTTCAAGTATTTTGTCCTGAACTTCAATCGGTTGGGCCTGAAAAAGCTGATTGCCACCTGCTACCATACCTCTCCCATTGTAGGTCAACAGCTGCAATATCGGTATGATAAGGATGGGCAGATGTCTTTCCTATTTGGGGATGAATTGGACGAAATGCATTCAGAAAAGCATCCCTACAAGGCTGTCGTGACCAAAGTCTATGACACTTCCGGCGATGGCGGGATAGATATGCTGGATGTGGCAGAGCTATTTAAATCCGGTGAAAATGAGTTGAGCGAGTTGGAGGGTGACGGTGATTTCCGATCCCAGGAATGCCTGCACTTGTTGGATGAAGCGGATATTGTGGTGACAAACCCGCCTTTTTCGTTGTTTCGTGAATATATAGCTGTGATGATGGAACGCAAAAAGCATTTTATTATCATTGGCAATAGTAATGCGATTACATATAAAGAAGTGTTTCCTTTAATTATGCAGAACAGGCTGTGGTTAGGCGTAACAAGAAGCGGAACGGGTTCCATGTGGTTTCGAATTATGGATGATTTCCCGGAAAAATCAGGTCAGAAAGTAGAGAATGGTATCCGCTATCAAACAATTGGTAATTCTGCGTGGTTTACGAATCTTGATGTTAAAAAACGTCATGAAGAACTTATTTTGGTCAAGAGATATTCACCTGAGAATTATCCGAGCTATACCAATTATGATGCTATCGAAGTAAGTAAAGTTGCAGATATTCCATGCGATTATTCGGGTATGATGGGGGTGCCTATAACATTTTTAGGAAAATATAATCCAGATCAGTTCGAGATACTTGGACTCAGCTCAACGATGGCAAAAGCTATTGACGAATGTGTAGAGCCAGATGCCGAGTACATCAAAGGTGGGCCAAGGTTTTATGTCAAGGAAGGGTATAAGAAGTACAAGCGGTGTTACGACCGTATTGTAATTCGGAATAAACACCCTGAACCGCCGAAAGAGGTAAAATAAGATGAAAATTGAAGAACGCAAAGTGACCGTTCGGGAGGTCACCGAAGGCTATTTCAACGACGCAGAAGAAGGCGTCGTTGGCTATGATGGACGTTTGGATATTCGGCCCAAATATCAGCGGGAATTTGTCTACAAGGACGCTCAACGCAACGAGGTAATCCGCACCGTGATGAAGGAACTACCTCTGAATGTCATGTACTGGGTGGACCGTGGAGAAGAGTACGAAGATGACCCGGACGAGCCAAGATATGAAGTACTGGACGGTCAACAGAGGACTCTTTCCCTTTGTGAGTATGTGGATGGTAGTTTCTCTGTGGATGACAAGTATTTCAATAATTTGCCCAGCGATCAGCAGGCAAAATTTCTTGATTACGAATTATTTGTATATGTCTGCAACGGTACTGACAGTGAAAAGCTGGACTGGTTCCGCATCATCAATATCGCGGGCGAAGAATTGACTGATCAGGAGCTGCGGAACGCCGTCTATGCTGGCAACTGGACTTCTGACGCAAAACGGTATTTCTCTAAGACCGGCTGCGCAGCAGATACACTGGCTGGGGATTATCTGAGAGGTGCTTCTATCCGTCAGGAATACCTTGAAACGGCCATTTTCTGGGCGGCAAGTGCTGAAGGGAAAACCATTGAAGCGTACATGGCTGAACATCAGAATGACCCCAGTGCGGTGCAGCTATGGAATTACTTCCGTTCTGTGATCGACTGGGTACAAGCGATTTTCCCGAAAAAACGCAAAGAAATGAAAGGGCTGCCGTGGGGCCTTTTCTACAATCAGCACGGCAAGCGGACAGACCTTGATCCCAAGAAGCTGGAAATGGAAATTCAGCGACTCATGAGTGATGAAGATGTGACCAAAAAATCCGGTATTTATGAGTACCTGCTGACTGGCGAAGAAAAGAAATTGTCGATTCGTGCTTTTGACCGCCGGGATGCTCTGGCTGCTTACGAGAAGCAAGGACATAAGTGTGCTATTTGTGGTGAAGAATTTGAGTTTGAACAGATGCACGCCGATCATATAACGCCGTGGAGCAAAGGCGGCAAGACGACGCCTGATAACTGTCAAATGCTTTGCCGGGATTGTAATTTGAAAAAGGGTGCACAATAGATAATTAGACGAATTTTTCAAAAATTGGGGTAGGACAAAATGTATGATTATAAAAAATCAAAAGAAGCTGTAGAAGCTATTTTACGTTCTCCAACTAAAATAGTAGAAAAAAGCTTAATTCCTTCTTCAGATTCAGAGTTTACTTATGAAAATGGAATAAAGACATGGGTGGGGGCCTTGTTTGTAGATATTGTAGATTCCAGCAAACTATTCAGATCTCCTAATGAAGATACTGCTCGTATATTCAGGAGCTTTTGCTCGGAAATCATTTCAATTTTAAAAGATGATAGCAATTATCGTGAAATTGGAATAAGGGGGGACTGTGTCTACTGCATTTATAATGCACCACACCAGACAGATTTAGTGGAAATATTCCGGCACGCCTATCGTATCAATTCCTTCATGCAGATGTTGAACAAATTACTCAACAAATTCGGTTTTCCAACAGTACGAGCTGGAATTGGATTAGGTTGTAGCCAAGATTTAATTATCAAAGCTGGTCAAAGTGGAAGCGGAATTAACGATAAAATTTGGATCGGGAAAGCAGTCGTAGACGCTGCTCACTTATCGGATGTCGCAAATAGAAATGGTGTTTCCGCAATAGCAATGAGTCCTTTGTTTTATGATAATGTTATAGAACATTTATGCAAGGAAAATGAGAAATATAAATCGTGGATCAGTAGCCATACTTCCGGTTATTACGGTAGTGTTGATTATTACCACTGTAGCATAATAGAAACTGATTTTGATAAATGGATTGAGGAAAATATCTGATATGTCAGTGATTACAGAAGAAAAAGAGAACAACAAAGTGTTCCTTGATGCAGAAGATCTTGAATACAAAATCGAAATTGCAACTCAAATCCTTGATCGCAACATTGGCTTTGTTACAAATTGTGATAACAAAACATCTATTGTCTTAGCCGCATTTGGGGTGCTTCTTGCAATTATTCTTACGAATGAAGGTTTGAACGAGATATTTAATATTATAAAAGAATGTATTGCAACAAAGACTTTCTGTAGCATACTTTATTTGTTTTGTTTTGCGGGTGCAATCTTTGTTATGGTATTGGGAATGTTCAATCTTGGAAGTGTGTTGGTTGCAAAAACCTCAGAAAAAGCGATTGGAAGAAAAGATGAAAACTCTCGCATCTTCTTTGCTGGAATAAGAAAGAATTGTGACTACAATACCTACCACCAGAAATTCTATGCTATGAGCAAGGAAGATCTTCTAAACGACTTGATTGAACAGATATACATAAATGCTGAAATTGCATCTAATAAATATGCTACATATAATCGGGGACTTATACTCACAATCGTAGGATTCGTTTTCTTCGTTATGCTCCTGCTTATTGGCATTTATATCTATTGAGGAGAACGCTATGGCAACATATGATTATAGGAAAGGTAAGGAACGAATAGAAGCAATATTAGACAATGAGCTAATTGTCGTAGAACAAAATGAACTGCCGACCGATGATGCGTTTACTTTTTCTAATGGTTATTACAGCTGGGTGACGGGGATCTTTGTAGACATTAGAGATTCTTCTGAATTGTTCGCAGATGAAGACAAGGAAAAAGTATCTAAAGTTATTCGTAGTTTTACATCCGAAGCTATTGAAATTCTGCGTAAAGATGAAAATCTAAGAGAAATTGGAATTAGAGGAGACTGCGTGTATGCAATATACACCACCCCGTCCAAAGACGATATTTATGAGTTGGCGGATAAAACATTTTACATAAATACATATATGAAAATGCTGAACAAACTTTTATCCAATCGTTCACTTCCTGAAATAAACGTTGGAATTGGAATGTCAACATCACAGGAACTCGTTGTAAAAGCGGGAAGAAAAGATGTCGGAATAAACAGTAAAGTGTGGATTGGAAAAGCTGTAACACGAGCATCAAACTTTTCCTCGTTGGGAAACAAAAAAGGTAATCCTGCGTTGGTTTATTCGGATTGCAGCTATATTAATTTCATCAACAAGCTAAAGGAAGTTTCTGGGGAAAAAGCAAAAGATTGGTTTACGTACCATTCAGATGAAGGAGATGGTGCATATTACACGGCCAATATTGTAAAATCCGATTTTGATAAATGGATTTCTAATGGCATGAAAGATTAAAATCAGCAGAGTAGCTTATCACTACTCTGCCGACTGTCGATATTGTTATTCTTCCATGACCTCTAACATCATTCTGCCCCCCAACTTGAAGCTATTCTGGAACAGTAGGCACTCTGCCATGGTCTGATACTCACGAACAGCGTCCGTATACCGAGAGAACAGTTCTTTCTGTTCATCCGTCATGGTAGCTTGAAGCTTTTCTTCATTTCGGGTAATCAGGCGAAGCACTTCCTTGTATTCCTTACAGGCGTTTGTGTCATATTCGGTCGGTTCAATATTTCCATACCAAAATTCTTCCAGAATTCTCATACGGCATCCTCCCCATAGATCAGCTCTTGGAGGATGATTTCTTCCGCCCGATTTCGGATGTTGCTCATGGCTCCGACCCATGCCATCTGATCCTGCGCTTTCAGCTGTTCACGGATACCCTCATTCTCTGCCAGCTGTGTTACGAGCAGGTGGAGTTTGTTTCGTGCTTGAGTGTCAATGTCAGCCAGATAGCTGTACAACTTTCCGCTGAGAACAAGGTCGGAATAGAACATAGGACGATGTTTTTTCAGATATTGCTGGTGCTTTCTGCCCCACATGCCAACAGGAGATGTCCTCGCTTCAACCAACACTAAGCAGGGGATATAGTAGTCGCCCTGGAGTTCATACCAGAGGCCGTTGCTTTGATCGAAAATGTATTTTTCCATTCTGCTGTCCTCCGTGTCTAAATTTAATTTTGAGGTGAAGACAAGAACAGCAACCAAGTTTCTTTCCCTACTGTTGTCCTGCGTTGCCCTGGGCAGCGATACGCAAGGCACACATAAGGAGCAAAACCTGCTTTTCGTGCGTCATGCACGAGGATAAAAATTAGAATCTGATGTGTAGAAAAACCGCAGTATTAAGCCAAAAACCAGGCTGAAAGCGAAGAAATGACCGGATGTTTGGCAAGGTCAGCACCAACCCCTTGAAGTTCAGCAAGCGGTAACCCGGAAACGGCGCACTGTTTTGTCAGATCCTGTGCTTGTATATACGTCCGTCCCGTAAAATTGTAGGTGACAACACACCAGGGATATCCACCATGTGCGAGTGGAGGCCGGTGAAAGGAGACTCCTGGATGCTGGAAGGTTTGGCAGGCACCTTCACCGGCCCAATCATTGAATCTCTTCTCTCTGATTCTGCTGCGGTGTGCCGTTGTAAAAGCCTGCATTTCCTGCTATACTAATACTGAAAAATAAGGAAGGGGGCACGGACATGGTCTATTCTATCTCCGAGATTCAGGCCCGGATTGCGCCGGTCGCCCAAAAATATGGGCTGAAAGCGGTCTATCTTTTCGGCTCCTATGCCCGCAATGAGGCGACCGAACACAGCGATGTTGATCTGCTTGTAGACACCACGGGCACCGCATTAAAGAGCCTGTTTGCCCTCGGGGCGCTGTACTGCGATTTGGAGGATGCTCTCCAGAAGAAAATCGACCTGATCACAGTCAGCTCCTTGGAACAGCCTGTTCAGATGCCTCATGAGGAAGATTTCCGGAAAGCTGTATGGAGAGAGAAGGTGGAACTCTATGCAGTCGCCTGACTGCCAGCGTTTGGCGCACATCCTGGATTACTGCGTGGAAATCGAAAAGACGATTGCCCGCTACGGGGCGGATTTTTTCGCTTTTGACCATGACGCAGATTACCAGCGGTCCATCTCGTTCTCCATTTTGCAGATTGGCGAGCTGAGCGGAAAGCTCTCCGCTGAATTCCGTACCGCCACCGCAGGCCGGATTCAATGGGGCCCGATCAAGGGGATGCGAAATCTTGTCGCCCACAGCTACGGCAGTATGAGCCGTGAGATTATTTGGGAGACAGCCATTACGGATATTCCCGTCCTAAAGCAGTTTTGCCAGGAATATCTGGCGGAGAACACCCAGCCTGATCCTTGAATCAGAAGAGGCCGCAGATCCCCCGGAAGTTATTTGACAGACCGCCCTATGTATGACCTCTGCCAAATCCGTCCTCGGAGTAAAACCAGATATAAATTATATCTATGAAGCCCCCCGGAGTATTTTGCTCCGGGGGGCTATTTCTGTTTTGTGGAGGAATTTGTATGAGAATCTTGCTTGTGGAACCGGGGAGAGTGCCACGTCCGGCGGAGATCGGGGACAGCCTGGAAGACATGCAGACCGTGGTAGGCGGGCACATACAAGCAGTGTACCCGTTTGAGGAGCCTGTGGCGCTGGTCTGCAACGAGGAGGGGAAATGCCTGGGCCTGCCACTCAACCGGGCACTTCGGCTGGATAGCGGAGAGATCTATGATGTAATCGCCGGCACCTTCTTCCTGTGCGCCGCCCCGCCGGACAGTGACCACTTTACCAGCCTGACAGAGGAACAGATTGCCCGCTATGCGGAACGCTTTCGGGCCATTGAGCTCTTCCCGGGGGGTACGTCATGATTGAACGGCTGTTGGACGGAGAACGGCAGCTCGGTGGAGAAGCCTATCACAGCTCCATGGCCCAGATCCTGGAGGCAACCGATACACTGATCAACCGTCTGGATGATGTGGGCAGGCAATGGCTGGAGAAGCTGGGGGACGCCTACGGCCAGCGGGAACGGGTTGTGATGGAGGCTGCCTTCCGGGAGGGCTTCTGCCAGGCGGCCCTGCTGGCGCTGGACGTGCTGGTCTATCAGGCCGAGCTGCCGGAGGAGTGAAACATAAAACGATGGAGCCCCAGGGGGAAATCCTGGGGCTTTTGTCATGCCTGGAGGTGTTCATGGACAAACGCTTTGTCAAAGTAAAAAATCTAGTGCGCGACCTGGACGGTTGCAATTCCGGGGTGCTGTTCCCCCATGTGTTCCTGGACTACGACAAATGGCAGCGCCTGCCCTACACCTGGGAGGAGGGGCTGCCCACCAAGCTGGCCGCCGTATGTGAGGCGGAGAAGCTCCTGCGGCCCCTGTACCGGCAGGCGGAGGGGAAGTTCCGGCACTACACGGATCCCCGTTCGCCAGACAGCTTCCTGCTCCGCTTCCAGGCCGCCCTGAACGGCCAACTGTCCAGCCTGCGAGAGGCTCTGGGACGCTGCCGAACTCAGGATACCGCAGCCCTGGTCAACCGCATCGGCATCCTGCTCACACCGGAACAGGTGTTCCAGGACATGGAACAGGTCAATGCGGAGCTCACTGCGGCCTATCCTCTGCCGGAGTTGACCCGCTATTTCGGTCACATCGAATATATGCGGTACGACCCCTCAGAGTGGGAGGAGGGCCTTCTGAAATTGGTGTCCAAAGCATTCATCCGCCACGGCTATAACCTTCTGCCCGCCATCAGCCAGATAGAAGAGGACGCAGGCAATCAACTGGCGGCCTTCCAGAAAGCCTTCGACACCCAGGCGGCCATCAGCATCAGCAAGCATATCACCGCCCCGGTACAGGCCAAGCTCCCCGTCCTGCGGGAGCTGCTGGAACGGGCGGTTATCTGAAAAGGAGCGCATGATGTGCAGACCCGTACCTTCGTTTGTGACATTTGCGGCCAGGAACGGCCCCTGGAAGAACGTACAAGATTTGACGGCCAGGAACTGTGCGCACGCTGTCTGGATGAACATACCGTACACTGCCAGGAGTGCGGCACCCTCATATGGCGGGATGACAATATGGGGGACGCTGGTGCCCCCCTGTGCCAGAATTGCTATGAAGGGAACTATACCACTTGCTGCCAGTGCGGCGGCGTAATCCGGGAAAGCGAGGCTTGCCATGAAAACAGCGACGAACACCGCGAACACCCTTACTGCTCCCAATGCTTCCGTACCGCGCATCAGGAGCAGCCTATCCATAACCATTCTTACAAACCGGAACCTATCTTCCACGGGAAAGGGCCCAGGTTCTTCGGTGTGGAACTTGAGATGGATGGTGGAGGTGAGTGTTCCACACATGCTTCTTGCCTTTTGGCTATTGCCAATCAGGAAAAGGAGAGGTCTTATATCAAACATGATGGATCACTGAATGACGGCTTTGAGCTGGTCACCCACCCCATGAGCCTGGACATCCAGCTCCATGAGATGCCCTGGAGACAACTTTGCCGCCATGCTGTTTCCCTGGGCTACCGCAGCCATCAGGCTTCCACCTGCGGCCTCCATATCCATGTGAGCCGGAAGGCTTTCGGGGCTACCGAGCAGGAGCAGGACGCCGCCATCGCCCGGGTGCTCTACTTCTTTGAAAGACACTGGGAGGAGCTGCTGAAATTCAGCAGGAGGACGCCCCGGCAGTTGGAGCGGTGGGCGTCCCGTTATGGCTACAAAGAGCAGCCTATGGAGATTCTGGACTTCGCCAAGAAGGGCTACCACGGGGGCCGATACGCTTGTGTCAACCTCCGGAACGCTGATACGGTAGAGTTCCGCATATTCCGTGGAACATTGAAGCCGAATACCATCTTTGCCACTTTGGAGCTGGTGGACTGTATCTGCGATTTAGCGGTCTGTATGTCCGACCAAGAGCTGAAGGCCATCACTTGGAATGCCTTTGTTTCCACGATCATCACGGGCAATCTTCCAGAGCTGGTCAGGTACCTGAAGGAGAGGGGGATCTGTGGTAACGTGCTCTGTGAAAACTCTTTGTAGATCTGAGAAAAAGCAGTAGCAAATTCACACGTTCTGCCTGAAGCAGATGAAAATGAGAAAGGAGTATTTGTATGCCTGCTAATGTTGAAACCATGTTTTACGTCCGGGAAAAGCCCTGGCACGGCCTGGGCACGGAGGTCAGCGAAGCGCCGGCCTCGCTGGATGCCCTCGTCTATGCTGGCCTTGACTGGAGGGTTGAGCAGGAGAAGGTCTGCACGGAAGATGGGGTGCCGATCCCCGGCTACAAAGTTAACGTGCGCAGCACCGACCATACCGCCCTCGGTATTGTGTCAGACCGCTACAAGGTGGTGCAGAACGAGGACGCATTCCAGTTCACCGATGATCTGTTGGGAGAGGGCGTGACCTATGAGACGGCGGGTGCCTTGCAGGGCGGCAAAAAGGTGTGGATGCTGGCGAAGATGCCCCAACGCTATATCATCGCCGGGGACGAGATTGCCCCCTATCTTGTGGTGATGAACTCCCATGATGGCAGCAGCGGGATCAAAGTGGCTATGACCCCGATCCGGGTGGTCTGCCAGAACACCCTCAATCTGGCCCTGAACAGCGCCAAGCGCATCTGGACGACCAAGCACACCGAGAACGTCATGAGCCGTGTCCATGAGGCCAGAGAGACCCTGCTGTTGGCCGAGGCGTATATGGGTGAGCTGGGCCGGGGAATCGACGAGTTGTCCAGGATCAGGCTCTCCGACCGGAAGGCCATGGAGCTGATGCAGGAATTTTTCCCGGTGACCGAGGAAATGAACGGGGTGCAGAAAAAGAACAACCTGCGTCTGCTGGAAGATCTGAAACAGCGGTATTGGGATGCCCCGGATCTGTCCAACGTGGGGCGGAACGGCTACCGCTTCATCAATGCGGTCAGCGACTTCGCCACCCATGCAGACCCGCTCCGCAAGACCAGGAACTACCATGAAAACCTGTTCCTCCGTACCGTGGAGGGGAACCCCATGATCGACAAAGCCTACAAGATGGTGCTGGCGGCGGCATGAAAAAGATTGGGATATAAAGGGCGGGGAATGTGTTCCCTGCCCTTTTCCCATAGAAAAGCGAGGTTTTAATATGTCGGCAAAAATCGTAATATCCACAGAGAATTTACCGTATGAGGACTGGCTGGAATACCGCAAGCAGGGGATCGGCGGCTCAGACGCCGCTGTGGCCTGCGGCATCAGCCGGTACAAATCCCCGGTGGAGCTGTGGCTGGAAAAGACAGGCCAGATTCCAAATCAGGAGGCCGGGGAAGCCGCCTATTGGGGGACGCAGTTGGAGCCCCTGGTCAGGGCGGAATTTACCAGGCGCACCGGGATTGAGGTCACCCACACCAAGCAGCTCCTTCAGAGTGCGGAGCACCCCTTCATGCTGGCGAACCTGGACGGCACCTGTGAGCACCCGGACTTCGGCCCCTGCATTTTTGAGGCAAAGACGGCCTCTGCCTACAAGGCAAAGGAGTGGG
Source organism: Flavonifractor sp. An306 (assembly GCF_002159455.1). Lineage (GTDB taxonomy): Bacteria > Bacillota > Clostridia > Oscillospirales > Oscillospiraceae > Flavonifractor. The sequence continues at coordinate 58,843 of NZ_NFIQ01000005.1, read as the reverse complement.
ACAACTCCATCCCGGAGGAATACCTTCTGCAAATCCAGCACTACATGGCCGTCACCGGATACAGAGGGGCCTACATTGCGGCCCTGATCGGCGGCAATACCTTCCGCTGGAAGTTCGTGGAGCGGGACGAGGGGCTGATCGCCGTGATGATCCACCTGGAGGCAGAGTTCTGGGGCTATGTGCAGGAGGGCACACCTCCGCCCCTGGACGGCTCGGAAGCCTCCGCCCGGCTCCTGTCAGAGCAGTTCCCGTCCAGTGTCCCTCAGTCCCAGATCACACTGCCGGATACCGCAACCGACCTGCTCCGCCAGTATGATACCGCCTGTGAGCAATTGGAGGTGCTGGAAGGGAAAAAGCGGGAGGCCGAGAACCTGCTGAAACAGATGCTCGGGGCAAACGAAACGGGCACCGCCAGGGGGAGGGTCATTACCTGGAAGAACGTGACACAGGAGCGGCTGGACAGCAAGACCCTGAAAGCCGAGCATCCTGCCCTTTATCAGAAGTATGCCAATCAAACATCATACCGCCGCTTCTCTGTTCAGGCGGCAGAATAACCAGGAGGTCAGACCATGGATACCACAAAGCTGAAAGCCCGGCTGGAGGACAAGGCAAAGGGGCTGGAGAAGCCGGCAGAGGCGGCTCCCGTACTGGAACCGGCTCCGGCACCGACAGATTCCGGCTACATCGCCCTTACTACAGATACACTCCCTATCATCCGGGAAAACCTGAAAAACCAGCCCCTTTCCCTGGATCTCTTTGACCTTGTGAAATCCCCCTCCGGCGGGGCCACGGTGTTCTCCGTGCCGGGGCTGGCCGGGGACGAGGCGGAGAAGGAGCTGACGGGCATTATTCTGGACTACACCACACCCAGGGCCTATTGGGATACCCCCGACCCGGTAGAGGGCACGCCGCCCATCTGCATGAGCCAGGACAGCATTGTCTCCCACGACGGGAAGGCCTGTGCCCATTGTCCGTACAACGACTTCGGTTCCAAAGACGGGGAGAGCAACGCCAAGGCGTGCAAGGAATCGGTGCTGCTGTTCCTGCTGCGGCCTGACAGCATCCTCCCCCTGCTGGTGCGCGTCCCGGTGACCAGCAAATCCCGGTTCCTCAAATACTCCGCGCGGCTCCTGAGCACCCTGACGCCAATCAGCGGCGTGGTCACAAGGATCACCTTGGAGAAGGCCACCAGCAAGGCCGGAAAGCCCTATGCCCTGTTCAACTTCCAGGTGGTCAACACCCTTGGCCCGGAGGAAGCAGACCGGGCACGGGTGTTTGCGCAGCAGTTCATGGAGATCGTGAACACCGACGAGCTGGTTCCCGAGCTGTCAGAGGCCAGCTGAAACCATATCGCCCCGGTATCCCTGCCTACAGGCATCGGATACCGGGGCTTTTCTGATTTTACGGGAAAGGAAGTTTGGACAATGAAAGTTGAGGCATACATCCACAGCCTGGGGGGCAGCGACCACCACCAGCACGTCCTGGGGGAGGCGGAGATCCTGGAGCGCATCGGCGACAACCTGTACCTGGCCGCGTACAACGGTGTCCGGTGTACGGCAATCTTCAACATCTTCGTTGGCAGGTACTTCGTGGACGATGTGTATGGAGTGCAGAGAGCGAAGCAATGGGGCAAGTAGCAGCGCCCCGCTATCTGGCCTCCTGTTCCTTTGGCAAGGACAGTCTGGCGACGGTGCTGCTGGCCCGGATGCACGGAGAGCCCTTGACGAGGTGATCTACTGCGAAGTCATGTTTGATCAGGGCATCAGCGGGGAGATTCCCGAGCACCGGGACTTCATCTACAGAATAGCCATTCCCAGGCTGGAGAAGTGGGGGATTCGTGTCACGGTGCTTCGGGACCCCAGCACTTATGTGGACAATGTGGCCCACCTGATCCGGCGCGGGCCCAAGCGGGGCATGATCCGGGGCTTCCCACTCTGCGGGCGCTGTGCCATCCAGCGGGACTGTAAGGCCCGACCTATCAACCGCTACCTGCGGAAGCGGAAGGGGGAGGTGGTGCAGTACATCGGCATTGCCAGCGACGAGCAGGAGCGGCTGGTGCGGCTGGAGGGCCAAAAGATTTCTTTGCTGGACAAGTATGGGGTAGACGAGGCCGGGGCGTATGCGCTGTGCCGGCGTGCCGGCCTTTTGTCTCCCATCTATGAGTTTGCGGATAGAAACGGCTGTTTCTTCTGCCCCAACGCAAAGCTGCCCGAGCTGCGCCACCTCCGGAGATACCACCTGGACTTGTGGGCCCGGCTGCTCCAGATCCAGGCGCTTCCCAACAAGCCCACGGAGCGGTTCAACCGCACCATGACCCTCTATGATATTGAACAAATACTGCGTGCAGAAAGCAGACAGGAAAGGACGGAATTAGTCCGTGACACGCGAAGAAATATTGATCGCCAGAGTGCGGTCTTATTGTAAGAAGTTTCTGGCCCGCAGTATATACGGTGAGTGCAAGGCGTTTTGCCCATTCAGCGACAGCGAACTGCCAAAATGCTCCCAGCGGTATATCCATGAGCACCCGGATGAGGTGGAGCGGATTCTAAACGAGGAAGATCATCCTATCATTTGACTGCCATATCAATAATCTTCGTTTACGAGACAGGGCCGAGAAGGGCCAAAACCGCCCTCTCCGGCCCCTGTTATCGTTTCAAAACCCGTATCAAAATCTATGTCGCAATACCCATACCTTATTGAAACAGGAGAAAGCAGTATGGAATCCATTTTGAAATGGCTCTTTGAGAGTGAGCTGAACATCCCCATGGAGCAGGAAGAGGCGTACCAGTATAAGGAAGCTGGGGAAAAGGTGATCGATGCCAAGGAGGATGTAAATGTCCGCATCCCCCAGGAGCTCCGGGAACGGTGGCAGACATTTTTGGACAAACAGGACAGCTACCATGAGTGGGAGCGGCGGATGGAGTTCGACCGTGGCTTCTACCTGGCTGTCCGTATCATCCTGGAGCTTCTGCGGGGAGGGTTGAAACTGTGAACCACCAGAAGGTCGGCTATGCCAGGGTATCCACTGCACACCCGAGAGGGCCTCAGAGCGGCCAGAGCCCGCGGCAGGAAGGGCGGACGGCCCCGGTGCGACCAGCGTAAGCTCCAGCAGGCGTTGAAGCTCTACGAGGCCGGGAAGCATACTGTGGCGGAGATTGAGGAGCTGACCGGCATCAAAAAGGCCACACTCTATCGAGCTTGTAAAAACATTGGTAAGCACGTCCTGTCCTCTTAGGGAAGGAAGCTTAATATCGGGTCACTGTTAATCCAGGGGTGCTGATGCAGAACATCTCACTTACTATATACAAATATAAAACTTGTTATATCCGTATGAAAGCAACGGTTGACAAGGGCATACACGATAAATCTACAAAAATTGAACTGCCAACCTTATATAAAGTACCGCCCAAACGAGACTATCGGGAGCAGTGATATTCTGTTCTAGCGTTGTTACAGAGGGATTCCGGCGCATTTTGTCGGAATCCCTCTGTATTTCTTCACCTAATACGGTGGGGAACACATTGCCAAAAGGACATCCAGTAAATAAGCCTCTAGCGTGGAATCATCGCGCTAGAGGCTTATTTGGCCCGCTTTGGTGATTTTCGCGGGAACAAAAGAAATAGCCGTGCGCATTTCTTATTGTCCTACGGAAAGTCCGGATCGGAAGCCAAATCTACTGGGAGTTGGAATATATCCTCTTTTAGACTATTTTGCGCTGGAGCATAGATACATGGAAAGAATCAAGGAAGCATATAGTTGTCCCATGGAGGGGATGGGATGTTAGAACAAGCGAGAAGTGAGCTAATCCGAGAAATTATGCTGCAAATAAATAAAAATCTGTACATAAAAGGGGAAATCAGTCGAGAACTATACGAACAGACAAAAATAAAGATTGTAGAGAAAGGGGTGTAGCAGTAGAAGATATAGGGCGGGAGTTACTAACTCCGAAAAGATCTCGGAAGGGAATAAAACTGTATCACATCTAAAATAGATAGTATCTGAAGAAGATTGGTACTTTCAAAGTGGAATGGCCCCTTGAAACGGTGCGGAGCGCTCCGCACCGTTTTTACATCTAAAATAAGAAATGGCTTCCGCTGGAATACACAACATAATGTTGATTTTTTAATTTTGTTGTGTATAATGGAGATGGGTGATAAAGTTGAATTTGATTTTGAGCACCATCTTGCAGGAAAGAGAACGCATCGACCGTATGCTTGCAAAATACCAGGAGGAATTGGAAATGCTCCCCAAAGGCACCATTTCTGAAAAAAAGGCCGAGCAGTCTACCTATTTTTATTTGAAATACCGTGAGGGAAAACGAGTAATTTCCAAGTACATTCCGCAAAAAGATGTGGAGACAGTACGGGAGCAAGTAGAAAAACGAAGGCATATCGAAACGATGATCCGGTCTTTGCAGGAGGAACGTGCAATTGCCGAGAAAGCATTGGAGGGATAATTATGATTTTATATCATGGCAGCAATCTGGTTGTATTGGAACCCAAGCTGATCCAGCAAAATCGATTTTTGGATTTTGGATTTGGTTTTTATACCACGACCAATAAGGCTCAGGCAATCAGCTTTGCTGACAAGGTGACTAAGCGCCGAAAAAACGGCGAAAGGGAAGTCAGCATTTATGAGATTGACGAGAATATTGCTTTTTCAGAGTGCTCTGTCCTGCGTTTTGATGGGCCGGGAGAAGCATGGCTGGATTTTGTATCGGATAACCGATCCGGAAATTATGAGGGGGACGCCTATGATTTTATCTTTGGGCCAGTTGCCAATGATGATGTGTACCGCACATTTACCCTCTATTCCGCTGGCGTATTAACCAAGGATCAGACCTTGGAACAGCTCAAAATCAAGAAGCTATATAATCAGTTGGTGTTGACAACGGAAAAGGCGCTGTCCTATCTGCGGTTTGTCGGCACAGTACCGAAGGAGGAATTTTGATGGCGGATAAAAAGTTTGAAGCAATTTTAACGTTATTGGTTCCCCAGATTGTTCAGCTGATTTGTGAGAACTACCCTATGGGTGAAGTGACTGCGTCTAAAGAATTTTATGAATCCAAGGTATATTCTTTGCTGGAGCAGGAGGACACCAAACTGTGGCATTTCAGCCCGCTTACCTTATTTAACATGTATGACGAAGAAAAAAAGACAGGAAACTTTGAGATACCAGAGGAGGTATGAATATGAGCAGGCAGGGAGATTTCCTCATTTATTGTGTAGAAACTTATAAAAACGCCAAGCATTTGACAGGCAAGCAGGTGGCGGAACTCTTTACCAGTTACCGTGTATGGGACTATGTATATTCCTGCTTTGAAGCCCTGCACACCACGGGAGCCAATTATATCGTGGAGGACATTGACCTATATATCGAGGCAAGAAAACCCGCTATGGCTTAAAGATTCTGCCGAAAGACGCCCATTTCCCATTTATATTTGCACATAAAATGCAAAACATATGCTGCAAAGGCCGATTGGAGTAAGCAATCCAGTCGGCCTTTTTATATCTAAAAAAGCACAGCATCTTTTACATAGCCAGCTACTTCCACATGGGAAAACCAATCTCCGGCGCTCTAGAAGGGGGTGTATTTTTTATGTTTTTTTACGATAGTCAACATAATTGAAAACCAGTTGGTCTTTGTATAGCTTCTTCTAAGATTGAAAACACCTATTGACTACCGCGCAAATTGATTTTATAATGGAACAAACAGAAGTTAAGGAGGACGTTCCTTGGATTTATATGATATTCGTACTGCGCTCAACTCAGGAAAGAGCATTTATGATCTTCCTCTGAGGGTGACCTACTATGCCCGTGTATCTACAGATAAGGACGAGCAGCTTCATTCTCTGGCGGCTCAGGTCCGCTATTATACGGAGTATATCCAGAGAAACCCTCAATGGATATTTGTGGAAGGATACGTTGATGAGGGTATTAGCGGCACAACAGTCGGAAAGCGGGAAAATTTTCTTCGGATGATACAAGATGCTGAGGCCGGCCATTTTGACTTCATTGTAACAAAGGAGATTTCACGTTTCTCCCGCAACACCCTGGACAGTATTAAATATACGCAAGATCTACTTCGCTATGGCGTGGGAGTCCTATTTGAATCAGATAACATCAATACCCTCATGCCTGATGCAGAACTTCGATTGACAATCATGTCCAGCATTGCACAGGATGAAGTGCGTAAAATCTCAGAGCGTGTAAAATTCGGCTTTAAGCGGGCCATTGAAAACGGCGTTGTGCTGGGGAACAATAAAATCTGGGGCTATGAAAAGAAAGATGGTCGCTTAGTCATCAATGAGGAAGAGGCCGAGGTTGTCCGCATCATTTTTAATCTCTATGCCAATGAGCGTTTAGGAATCCGCGGAATTGCGCAGCATCTCTCCAGCATGGGATATAAAAACACCCGGGGCAACGATTTTTCGTTCAGCACAATTCGGGGAATCCTGTCAAACCCCAAATATAAAGGGTATTACTGCGGGAGAAAGAGCAGCAAGCTGGACTACCGCACAAAGGATATTAAAGTGTTTGACCCAGAGGACTGGGTCATGTACAAGGATGAGAGTGGGCAGATTGTTCCCGCCATTGTTTCAGAGGAGTTGTGGGACAAAGCAAATTTGATTTTGGAAAAGCGTTCCATTAAGCAGAGTGCGGAAGATAAGACGGGCTATCAAAGCCGTTATCCATATAGCGGGAAAATTATCTGTGGCGTTCACAAGTTGCCGTACTATCGCACTCTCTATCGTTATAAAAGCGGGAACAAAGAGATATGGCAGTGTCAGGAGTACAGTCGAAAGGGAAGAGAGGGCTGCACAGCTCCTGTCCTTTATACTTCTGAGCTGGACACGATCATGCGTCAGGTGCTGGAAGAACTTTCGATCAATAAGGCGGAGATTATTCATGATTTAATTCGGATTTACACTTCTATTGGAAATGGCAGTAAAACCGAAGAGGACATTGCCAAATGTAAGGTCAATATAGAAGGGATCTTGAAGAGGAAGGATAAGCTTCTCGACCTGAACATTGATGGACATATTTCAGATGAGGAATTTACCCAGCGCAACAGCCACTTCAATAAGGAGATCGACAGGCTGCGGGTACGGCTCGACGAACTGGAGCAGGAGCAGTTGAAGAATCGGGAGATGCTCCAATCCATAGACATGCTGCGGCAGGCCATTACCAAGGAATTAGACTTTTCCGAGGGGTTTTCCATCGGCGTGATTGACACGCTTTTGGACCACATCGAAGTACATCCCCAAGAAGAGGGTAAGAAAAACGAGATTCATATTTCCGTTTATCTCAAGGTGATTTCTGAGGAAGAGAAATTTACCATCCAACGTGGACGTGGAAGGACTTCTGTTTGTACCAGACAATACATATGATCCGGGCGGACATTGAGACAGAGGTATCCCCCATTGTGGGCAATGAAAAGCAGAGCGAGGAAATGGTCAACTTCCTCCTCCAGGAGTTTGAGGGGGACACCAAGGCCATTTGGCAGTCCAATATTTTCGGCAAGTCCTTCCATGAGCTGGTGAGCGAGGATCTGAACGGAAAGCTCAAGCGGATGCCGGAGGATGCCAGGGCCAAACTGCAGGAAACCCTTCAGCGCATCATCAACGAGGGCTCCGGCGGACTGATCTGTATTATTCTGTAATAAGGAACGGAGCGGAAGAGGTAAAGCCCTTCCGCTCCGTTTTATTCATCCCGTAAAAAGCGCTCCAGTGCAGGGCGGTCCAGAAGCCGCAGGAGCTTGTAGCCGGTCTGTACCCAGCCTCTCCGGTCAAACTCGCCCAGAACCCGGCTTACCGTGACCCGGCTTACCCCTACCGACGAGCCGATCTCCTCATGGGTACACCGGAGCCTGCCGTCGGCCTCCGGGATCAGCGCCAGCAGATGACGGGCGATTCGCTTGTCCGCCTGAAGAAACTCTCCGTCCACGTGCCCTGAGAGCAGCCGTACCCGCCGGGCCAGGTCCTCCAGCATGGCAATGGCCAGACCGGGATGGGTGGCGAACACCTGTTCCAGCCGCTGCCGGTCCACCGCCACTAACTCGCATTTGGTTACCGCCATGGCCGAGGACATGCGGGGCTGCTGGTCAAAAAAAGCGGCCTCGCCAATCAACTCGCCGGCATGGGGAAGGGTCAGAATGCGCTCTTCGCCCTCCGGCGAACTGATATAACACTTTACTGTGCCGGAAATGATGTAATAAAAGCACTCGGCTCTGGTCTCCTGCAGATAGATCAGTTGGCCGGGCTCCTTATGCTGAATGGGCTGACCGTCGGCCAGTGTGGTCCAGATATTGCGCAGCATGGCGTTTCCCTCCCGGCAAAATTGTAGCATGGTTTACATTCTTTTGACAAGCCCCATGGTATCTTATTTTCAAACGATTGAGAAGGAGGCACCCAACCATGGGAATGACCATGACGCAAAAGATCCTGGCCAAACACGCCGGCTTGGACCACGTTGTCCCCGGCCAATTGGTGGAGGCCAAGCTGGATCTGGTGCTGGGCAATGATATTACCGCTCCGGTGGCCATCACCGAGTTTGACAAAGCGGGGCTGACTCAGGTATTTGACAAGGACAAGATCGCGCTGGTGCTGGATCACTCCACGCCCTGCAAGGATATCAAGTCTGCTCAGCTGTGCGCACAGGCCAGAGCCTTTGCCAAGCGGTTTGATATCACCCATTTTTACGACGTGGGCTGCATGGGCGTGGAACATGCCCTGCTGCCGGAGCGGGGGTTGACTGCCCCCGGCGAGTGTATGATCGGCGCCGACTCCCATACCTGTACATACGGCGCGGTGGGTATGTTCTCCACCGGTGTGGGTTCCACCGACATGGCCGCCGGTATGGCTACCGGCCTTGCCTGGTTCAAGGTACCCGCCGCCATCAAGGTCACCCTGAAGGGTAAGCTGCAGCCTTATGTGTCCGGTAAAGACGTGGTGCTCCATCTGATCGGCACCATCGGGGTGGATGGAGCCCTGTACAAATCCCTGGAGTTTGCCGGGGAAGGGGTGAGTGAGCTGTCCATGGACGACCGCTTCACCATCGCCAATATGGCCATTGAGGCTGGAGCCAAGAATGGTATCTTCCCGGTGGACGACAAAACCCGGGCCTATCTGGAGGGACGGGTGAACCGCCCCTGGGAGGCTGTGGAGGCGGACCCTGACGCTGAGTACGAGCGGGAGGTGGTCATCGACCTGAACACCCTCCAGCCCACAGTGGCGCTGCCCCATCTGCCCTCCAATACCCGCACCATTGATCAGGTGGAGGGTACCCACATCGACCAGGTGGTTATTGGTTCCTGCACCAACGGCCGTCTGGACGACCTGCGGCAGGCGGCGGCGGTGTTCAAGGGCCGCAAGGTGGCTGACGGAGTGCGGTGTATTGTCATTCCCGCCACTCAGCAGATTACCCTGGATGCCATGGCCGAGGGCCTGATTCAGATCTTTATTGAAGCGGGCTGCGCCGTGTCCACCCCCACTTGCGGCCCCTGTCTGGGCGGACATATGGGCGTGCTCTCCGACAACGAGCGGGCCATCTCCACCACAAACCGCAACTTTGTGGGCCGCATGGGTCCCGTGTCCTCCGAGATCATTCTGGCCAACCCCGCTGTAGCCGCGGCCTCCGCCGTGGCGGGCTGCGTGGCCGATCCACGGAAGCTGTAAGGGAGGTTTTGGCATGAAAGTATATAAGTACGGCGATAACGTGGATACCGACGTGATCATTCCCGCCCGGTATCTGAACGCACCTGATGAGAAATCCCTGGCCTCCCACTGTATGGAGGACATTGACGCCAGCTTTGCCTCCACTGTGGAGCAGGGGGACATCATTGTGGCGGGCAACAACTTCGGCTGCGGTTCTTCCCGGGAGCATGCGCCTCTGTCAATCAAGGCCTGCGGCGTCAAGTGTGTCATTGCACCTTCCTTTGCCCGCATCTTTTACCGCAACGCCATTAATATCGGCCTGCCCATTATGGAGTGTCCGGAGGCCGCGGAAGCCATTCAGGCAGGGGATACGGTAAGCGTGGATTTTGCCTCCGGCATTATTACCGATGAAACCCAGGGAAAGACCTGGCAGGCGGCGCCCTTCCCGGAGTTTGTGAACCGGATCATTGAGGCCGGAGGCCTGCTCAACTCTCTGAAAGCAAGGGGTGTGGCGAAATGAACTATAAAATCGCCCTGATCCGGGGCGACGGCATCGGTCCCGAGGTAGTCGGGGAGGCTGTCAAGGTCCTGGATACCGTAGGCAAGAAATTCGGCCACACCTTTACCTATGAGGATGTGCTGCTGGGCGGCTGTGCCACCGATGCGGTGGGGAAGAGCTACCCCGACGGCACCGCTGAGAAGTGCAAGGCCTGCGACGCTGTGCTGCTGGGCGCCGTGGGCGGACCCAAATGGGGCTCCGACAAGCCCGCCGAGCAGCGGCCCGAGACTGCGCTGCTGGCGATTCGCAAGGATCTGGGCCTGTATGCCAATCTGCGCCCCGCCGCACTCCGGCCCGCCATGGCGGACGCCTGCCCGCTGAAAAAGGAAACGGCGGAGAAGGGGATTGACCTGATGATGGTCCGGGAGCTGACCGGCGGCATCTACTTCGGTCAGCGGGAAAAGTATCAGACCGAGGATCGGGGCATGGAGTGCGCCGACCGGATGGCCTACTCTGAAAAGGAGATCGAACGCATCGGCCGCCGGGCCTTCGAGCTGGCCCGGCTCCGCCGTAAAAAGGTGTCCAGCGTGGACAAGGCCAACGTGCTGGAGACGTCCCGCCTGTGGCGCTCCGTCATGCATCGCCTGGCGGAGGAGTACTCTGATGTGGCCTACGAGGACGTGCTAGTGGACAACTGCGCCATGCAGCTGGTCCGGGATCCCAGCCAGTTTGATGTGGTGGTTACCGAAAATATGTTCGGCGATATCCTGTCCGATGAGGCCTCTATGGTGACCGGCTCTATCGGTCTGCTGCCCTCCGCCTCCATTGGCGATACCGCTCCCGGCCTGTACGAGCCCATCCACGGCTCGGCGCCGGACATTGCGGGTCAGGACAAGGCCAACCCCATCGCCACCATCCTGTCGGTGGCCATGATGTTCCGCTACTCCTTCCACCTGGCCGCCGAGGCCGACGCGGTGGAGGCAGCGGTAGACGCCGTGCTGGCCGAGGGCTGGCGTACCGCCGATATTGCCGAGCCGGGCGTTACGCCCATCGGCACCCGGCAGATGGGCGAGCTCATCTGTAAAAAGATCTGAACGAAGACGGCGGGGCGGCTCTTAAGCCGCCCCGCTGCTTGACGGAGGGGGAAATAGCTGATACAATCGGTTTGACAACAGGGAAGGGGGCATGGCGTGATGATCCTGGCGGTAGATGTGGGCAATTCCAACACAACGGTGGGACTGTTCGACCAGGGAGGAAAGCTGATTTTTCGCTCGACTCTGGAAACTTACCGGAATAAGACCAGGGATCAGTGTGCCATTGATCTGCTGGGTGTCTTTCAACTATATGGCGGAAAGATGGCCCAGGTATCCGGCGGAATCCTGTCCTGCGTGGTACCGCCCCTGACCGCTGTGTTTGCCGACGCGGTCAACCGTCTGACCGGCAAGGCGCCGCTGGTGGTTGGGCCCGGTATCAAAACCGGCCTGAATATCAAGGCGGAGATTCACGACCAGCTGGGCAGCGATATTGTGGCCTCCTCGGTGGCGGCCATCGCCGGATATCAGAGCCCGATTGTCATGATTGACATGGGAACGGCAACCTCGTTGTCCCTGATCCAGGGCAGCGTGTATGAGGGCTGCATGATCATGCCGGGCCTGACCCTGGCACTGGAGGCCATGTCGGAGCGGGCGGCCGCTCTGCCGCCGATCTCCATTGAAAGTCCCACCCAGCTGGGCCTGCTGGGCCACACTACGGAGGAGGCCATGCGCTCCGGTGTACTCTATGGTCATGCCAGCATGGTGGACGGTATGGTGGAGCGCATCGAGGAGAGCATCGGTCAGTCGGTGACGGTGGTAGCCACCGGCGGCAATGCGCCTCGCATTTTGCGCTACTGCAAACGTACCATTCAATATGACGCCGACCTGGTAATGAAGGGACTCTATCTGCTGTATCAAAAGAATACCCGCAAGCCTCGCAAGATGTAATTACCATGGTACTCAACGGTATCTGCCGTGGGTAAATAAATGTTGCGCTGCATCCTCACCAAGAGGAGCGGCAGCAGGAGGTAAGTTCATATGAGAGCAAGTGAGAAGAGCAGACGCCTGACAGGACTGGCCCTGATGACAGCCATCGTTGTGGTCCTGCAGCTAGTCGCCAGCATGTTTGTCCGGGTGGGAATTGTGGCGCCCACCCTGGCACTGGCACCGATTATTATTGGCGCTGCCCTGTACGGCGTGAGCGCGGGGGCGTGGCTGGGAGCCGTGTTTGGCATTGTGGTCTTTTTGGCCTGCGTGGCCGGATGGGATGGAGGCGGCAACGTCCTGTTTACCGCCAATCCGTTTTTGACCTTCGCCTTGTGCATTGTCAAGGGAGCTGCCGCTGGCTTGGTGGCGGGAGCGGTATACCGTGCGCTGGAGCTTCATAGCCCCATGGGCGCGTCGCTCACTTCCGGTATTATCTGCCCGGTGGTGAATACTGGTATTTTCTGCGCGGCACTGGCGCTTTTCTACCACGATACATTAGTAGCCTGGGCCGGCGGCACCAATTTGGTTTTCTATGTGATCACCGGCCTGGTAGGCCTGAACTTTTTGTTGGAGCTGGTGATCAATCTGGCCCTCAGCACAGTCATTGTCCGTGTCGTGTCTGCAAGAAAACACGCATAAATACCTTTCAGGGCGTCCGTCAGTTTGGCGGACGCCTTGTTTTTGCATTAATAATTTCTTGTGCATTCAAAATTCGAGAAGTTTTTTCAATAAACACTTGCTTTTTTGCAAGACGGCGCATATAATATGTCAAGAACTTTGAGAACAAGGGAGAGATTCCAGTGAAAGAGCTGTCCAGAATCGCACAGGCCGTACAGGCGTCCACCACCATGGCCATTGATGCCATGTTCAAGCAGATGAAGGCCGATGGTATTGATGTGATCGGCTTTGGCGCCGGCGAGCCCGACTTCAATACGCCTGACGCCATCAAGCAGGCGGGTATTGAGGCCATTCAGAATAATTTTACCCGCTATACCCCTGCCGCCGGTACGGTGGAGCTGCGTCAGGCGGTGTGTGACCGGATGAAGGCTGACTGCGGTCTGGACTACAAGCCCAGCCAGGTGGTGGTGAGCAGCGGCGCAAAGCATCTGGTATATCTGGCTCTGCGCGCTCTGGTAAACCCGGGGGACGAGATCATTTTGCCCGCGCCCTTCTGGGTCAGCTACATTGAGCTCATCCGCATGGTGGGCGGTGTGCCTGTGGTGGTTACCGCGACGGAAGCCGAGCATTTCAAGCTTACCGCTGAGAAGCTGGAGGCTGCCATCACCCCCAAGACCAAGGCCATTATTCTCAATAACCCCTCCAACCCCACCGGCATGACGTACAGCAGGGAAGAGCTGGAGGCCATTGCCGCCGTCTGCCTGAAGCATGAGGTCTATGTGATTTCTGACGAGATCTACTATGGCCTGGTGTATGATGGAATGGAGTTCACCAGCTTTGCCGCACTGAGCCCCGAGGTCAAGGAGCTGACCATACTCATTAACGGCGTGTCCAAGTCCTACGCCATGACCGGCTGGCGAATTGGTTATGCCTGCGCCAATGATACCATCGCCAAGATCATGGCCAACTACGTCAGCCACTCCACCGGCTCTCCGGTGGCTATTTCCCAGAAGGCAGCTGTGGTGGCGCTCAATGCCCCTCAGGATGAGGTTGAGGCCATGCGCCAGTCCTTTGAGGAGCGGCGGAATTACATCGTGGAGCGGATGAATTCCATCCCCGGCGTCAGCTGCATCAAGCCGGAGGGAGCTTTCTACGTGATGATGAATCTGGAAAAGCTGCTTGGAAAGACCATCCACGGGGTGGAAATTACCAACGACGATGTGTTTGCCGACGCGTTCCTGAAATACGGCCTGGTAGCGGTGGTGCCTGGCTCCGGTTTTGGTGCGCCTAACTTTGTCCGCTGGTCTTATGCCACCTCCATTGAAAATATCAAGGAGGGGCTGGACCGACTGGAGAAATTCCTGGCGGAGTAAAATGCAGAAAGAGAGGGCCCGTAACGGCTGCGGGAAGGCAGCTGTTACGGGCCCTTTCCAATGACTTACAGGGCCTGTTCAATGGCGTGGATCACCAGTTTCATCGCTTTGATGCGGGCATACCGCTTATCCGCCGATTCCAGGATATGCCAGGGTGCGTTTTGTGTGCTGGTCTTTTGGAGCATTTCATCCACGGCTTTCTGATAGGCGTCCCATTTTTCCCGGTTGCGCCAGTCCTCCTCGGTGATCTTCCACTGTTTGGCCGGGTCCTGCTGCCGGTCCTGAAACCGCTCCAGCTGAGTCTGTTTGTCATATGCACCCAGAACTTCAGCACCACTGTGCCTGCGTCTGTGAGCTCCCGCTCAAACTCGTTGAGTTCATCATAGGCCCGTTTCCAGTCGTCCTCCGAGCAGAAGCCCTCCAGACGCTCTACCATCACTCTGCCGTACCAGCTGCGGTCAAAGATGGCGATGTGTCCCGTTTTGGGCAGGCGGGTCCAAAACCGCCAAAGGTAGTGGCGGGACAGCTCATCCGGAGTGGGGGAGGCAATGGGAATGACCTCATAGCCCCTTGGATCCAGCGCGGAGGCCAGACGCTTGATATTTCCGCCCTTTCCGGCTGCATCCCAGCCTTCGTATACCAATACCACAGGGACCTTTTTCCGGTACAGTTCATTGTGCAGTTCCGCAAGGCGCTTTTTGCAGGCCTTTAATTCTTTGCGGTACCGCTTGTCCTCCATGGTTTTATCCAGCGATACCTGCGCAAGCAGGGGGGAGGGCTCCAGCGGCCAGTGGTATTCCGGCATACAGGTTTCCGGCCTGGATTCCAGAGCGGCGCAGATCTGCTGATACAGCCACTCCGCCGCCTGCAGCTGCGCTGAAACTTTATGGCTGATGTCGATCACCTTCCAGGGAGCCCATGGGGTATCAGTGGCCTCCAGGCAACGGTCAAAGCAGTCCAGATACTTTTGTTCTGACGCCAGTCCGCCTCGCTGGCCCGCCAGGAGGTATCCCGGTGGGAGGCGAGTTTGTACAGACGGTCATGCTGCTGCGTGGCGTCAATGTGAAAGAACAGTTTGACCAGAAGATACCCGCCGTTGGTAAGCTGACGCTCCATAGTCTGGATGCTCTCCAGCTGCCGGAAAAACTCCGTCTCAGACAGTTCTCCGCAAAGGTAATCCTGCACTGTCTCGCTGATCCAGCCGGAATCCAGGAACAAAAGCTTTCCAGACTCCGGAATGGAGGAGAAGTAGCGCTTCAGAAAAGGCCACCGCCGCTCCTCCTTGGTGGGTTGGTTTACAGTGAGAACCTTAAAAAATCTGGGATCCAATTCCCGGATCAGAGACCGGATCGCACTGCCCTTTCCAGCGGCGCCCCAGCCCTCCAGCAGAATAACGACCGGCAGTTGGGCCTGGCGCAGACGCTGCTGCAGCCCAGCCAGTTCCTGCCGCAGCTGCTTCAGCCGTGCCTTACAGGTGTCTTTGTCTGGTTTTCCTTCGTCAAACGCCCAGTTTTTCAACATAGTACGGCCTCCTTTGCTGGATTGTGGCTGCGTCCAGTTTACACCCGTTCCGCAGTCCTGGCAAGGGTGGTGTGTAAAAGTACCTCTTGTTACAAAAAGGCTTTTGTGATATACTAGCCGCTGTAGTGAATTGCCATTTTTATGCTTAAAGAAGGGTATCCATGAAGAAAGATAAGTATGAATCGCCGCTTTGTTCCCGTTATGCCAGCGATGAGATGCAGTATCTCTTTTCCCCGGACAAAAAATTCACCACCTGGCGCAGGCTGTGGGTGGCGCTGGCTCGGGCGGAAATGGAGCTGGGACTGCCTGTTACGCAGGAACAGGTGGACGAGCTGGAAGCTCACGTCCAGGACATTGACTATGAAACAGCCACAAAATTTGAACGGGAACTGCGTCATGATGTGATGGCCCACGTACACACCTATGGTCTCCAGTGTCCCAAGGCCATGCCCATCATTCACCTGGGTGCCACCAGCTGCTACGTGGGGGACAACACAGATGTGATCCTGATGCGTGAGGCCCTCTGCCTGGTCCGGGATGAGTTGGTACGGGTTTTGGGTCATCTGGCGGCTTTTGCACAGCGCTACCGGGCTCTGCCCACGCTGGGCTTTACCCACTTCCAGCCGGCACAGCTCGTAACCGTAGGGAAGCGGGCTACACTCTGGATGAACGAGCTTTTGATGGACCTTCAGGAAGTGGAGCATCGGATCTCCACCCTGAAGCTGCTGGGCTGCAAGGGTACCACCGGTACCCAGGCCAGTTTCCTGGAGCTGTTTGACGGCGATCATGACAAATGTATGGAGCTGGATCGTAAGATTGCAGCTGAGATGGGATTTGAAGCGACAGTTCCGGTTTCCGGCCAGACCTATTCCAGAAAAACCGATTATGCCGTGCTCTCCACACTCTCCGGTATTGCCCAATCGGCCAGCAAGTTCGCCACTGATCTGCGGCTGCTGTGCAACCTGAAGGAGGTGGAGGAACCCTTCGAGGCCCATCAGATTGGTTCTTCCGCCATGCCCTATAAACGCAACCCCATGCGGTGCGAGCGGATGTGCTCCTTGGCCAGGTATGTCATGGCAGACGCCCTCAATCCGGCCGTTACCGCGGCGACTCAGTGGTTTGAGCGTACGCTGGACGACTCGGCCAACAAGCGACTGTCTGTCCCGGAGGCCTTCCTGGCGGTGGACGCTATTCTGAATATTTACGCCAATGTGGCTGACGGCCTGGTGGTTCATGAAAAGGTCATTGAAAAGCACGTCATGGAGGAGCTGCCCTTTATGGCCAGCGAAAATATTATGATGGACGCGGTCAAAAAGGGCGGCGACCGTCAGCAGCTTCATGAACGTATCCGGGTGCTCTCCCAGCAGGCAGGGGCCAATGTGAAGGACAGGGGAGAGGCCAACAACCTCATTGACCTGATTGCCGCGGACCCGCTGTTTGGACTGAACAAGGAGGAACTGACCGCTCATATGTGCCCCGCCCGCTATATTGGCCGCTGCCCGGAACAGGTGGATGCCTTTTTGCAGGCTGAGGTCAACCCCGTTCTGGAGCGCTACTCCGAGGCACTGAAGACACGGGAAGCCGAACTGAAGGTATAAAACGATATTATAAGGTAGGAGATGCTTGTGATGGAGAAATCTGTTCGCCGTATTGGTGTATTTACCAGTGGGGGAGATGCCCCGGGCATGAACGCAGCCATCCGCTCTGTTGTTCGTACCGCACTGCATATGGGCATTGAGTGTATCGGAATCCGTCGGGGCTATCACGGCCTGATCAACGGGGACTTTGTGCCTCTGACCTTTGAAAGCGTCAGCGGCCTGTCCAGAAAGGGCGGAACCATGCTGTACTCTGCCCGCAGCGAGGATTTCAAGTCCCAGCTGGGCCGGGAGCGGGCGGTAGCCACCTGCAAGCTGCTGGGTCTGGACGCTCTGGTGGGCATTGGCGGCGACGGTACCTTCCGCGGTCTGCTGACTCTGGCACAGCAGGGCCTGAGCGTCATTGGCATTCCCGGAACGATTGATAACGACATCGCCTGCTCTACCTATACCATTGGCTATGACACCGCCTGCAACACCGCCTTGGAGTCCATTGATAAACTGCGGGATACCATGCAGTCCCATGAGCGCTGTTCTGTAGTGGAAGTAATGGGCCGGCATGCCGGTCATGTGGCCCTGAACGTAGGCGTGGCCTGCGGCGCAACCGCCGTGTTGGTGCCGGAGCAGAAGGTAGACTATGAAAACGATCTGATGGAGCCCATCCGCAGGTCTCGTCTGGCCGGCCGGACCCATTTTATGATCATTGTGGCGGAAGGCGTGGAAGGCGGCGCCTATGAGGTGGCCAAGCAGATCAATGAGGCCACGTCTCTGGATACCCGCGTAACCATCCTGGGTCACGTGCAGCGCGGTGGTGCGCCAACGGTCCGTGACCGGATTGCGGCTACATATATGGGTTATGAGGCTGTCCGGCTGTTGGCCGAGGGCAAAACCTGCCGTGTGGTGGCGATGGACGGCGAATCCTATGTGGATTATGATATCGAGGAGGCGCTGAAGATGCACAAGGGTCTGGATCAGCAGACCTACACCGTTATGCGTGCATTGACTGGCGTACAATAAAAACGCGAACAAGCGCTCCGGACCTTGCGTGAATAGCGCAAGGTCCGGAGATATAAAATCAGCTGTGCCGACCCCGTAGGGGGGCGGCTATGAATTTAGATTGTTAACTCAACAAAATAAAAATTTTGTTGAGTTGAAGGGAGGCTAAACCGGTGTCAGACGACAGACAGACCGCCCCACAGGTCCTCCGGGACTTTTTGGTCTACCATGAGACCATCCAGGGCCACTCCCGCAAAACCGTGGATGAGTACTATTTGGATCTGCGCAACTTCTTTCGGTATTTAAAAATGGAAAAAGGCCTCGTACCCAGGACAGCTGAGCTGGATGAGATTTCTATTGATGATGTGGACCTGGAGTTTGTCCGCTCTGTAACCCTCAGCGACGTCTACAGCTACATGAATTATCTCAGCCGTGATCGGGCCAAACACGCCAACAGCCCGATGACCGGTTATGGGCTGGAAGCCTCTGCCCGTGCCCGTAAGATTGCCGCCATACGCTCCTTTTATAAATATCTCACCAATAAGGCCAAGCTGATCGCGGAAAATCCCATGCAGGATCTGGATTCCCCCAGGCTGAAAAAATCTCTGCCGCGCTATCTGGACCTGGATGAAAGCATCCAGCTGCTGGAATCTGTGGATGAACCGAATCAAGCCAGAGACTATTGTATTTTGACTCTGTTTTTAAACTGCGGGCTGCGGATTTCAGAGTTAGTTTCACTTAATCTGACGGATGTGCGTGATGATCAGCTGCGGGTTCTGGGCAAGGGCAACAAGGAACGGATGATTTTTCTTAACGATGCCTGTATGGAGGCGATCCGGGCCTGGCTGGAGGAGCGGAGCCGATGCGCCGCAGCCGATAAAAACGCTCTGTTTCTCACCAGAAGGCACACCAGAATGACTACTGACGCTGTCCACTATATGGTAAAGCAGCGGCTGAAAAAAGCTGGACTGGACGCCTCCCTGTATTCCAGCCACAAACTCCGGCATACGGCAGCCACACTAATGCTCCAGAATGGCGTGGATGTACGTACTTTGCAGGAAGTGCTGGGTCATGAGCACCTGAATACCACCCAGATTTATACGCATGTAGACAATGAAAATCTGCGTGCCGCCGCCAAAGCAAACCCGCTGGGTCGTCTCAAGTCCGCACATCCAGCAAAAAAAGAAGATTAAAGGGATTCTATCGTCCTCCATACCCCGGTAATATGCAGAAAGCGTGCGCTTCGGAAGGAATAGGTACTTAATGGCCGATAGTCTGTATCATAAGAGTGGGAGGCAACCAGCGTATTGCGAAGCGTGGGCTGTCCCAGTATCTGGACCACAATGGCGGTGTGTGTGAACGCCTCCCCATTGGCGTTGAGCTGTACAAAGTCTCCGGGTACCAGCTGCCGCAGGCGCACTGATTGGGCCGCCGGGCCTGGTGTTGGTATCTGTCGGGTCAGATAGCGATAAAAGTATTCCACGCCGGTCCATGCCGGAGCCTTGTCGTTGGCATTGAGATAGTACCATCCAAAGTCGGGCGTGAAATCCATGACGCCGGAGCCAGCATACAAACACTGAGAAGCAAAGTTGGTGCAGTCGCCTCCGATATCCTCATAATCATAGAAGGCTGGATTGCGTTGAAAAGCCCATCTGTGGGCATAGGCCACCGCTGCCCGGCGGTGATAGGCGATTTGTTCTAACATAATACGTTCTCCCCTCCCCTCTTATCTTATGCTTGGGTGGGAGATATGGGTATAAAAAGGAGAGGGTCTCCCCTCTCCTTTTTTATACCTATAAAAGAAACATTACGCCTTGCCGTCGCAGCCCAGCACGTGGATCAGCTTATGCTTCACCAGCTCCTTGATATTGGCGCGGGCGGGCTTCAGATACTCGCGGGGGTCAAACTTGTCAGGATGCTCGGCAAAGAACTGACGGATGGTGCCGGTCATGGCCAGACGCAGATCGGAGTCAATGTTGATCTTACACACGGCGCCCCGGGCGGCCTGGCGGAGCTGCTCCTCGGGAATGCCAACGGCATCGGGCATCTTACCGCCGTTTTCATTGATCATCTTCACATACTCCTGGGGTACGGAAGAGGAGCCATGGAGCACAATGGGGAATCCGGGCAGACGCTTGACCACTTCGTCCAGAATGTCAAAGCGCAGCGGAGGAGGAACCAGCTCGCCCTTCTCATTGCGGGTGCACTGAGCGGCGGTAAACTTATATGCGCCGTGGCTGGTGCCAATGGCGATAGCCAGAGAGTCGCAGTTGGTCTTGGCGACAAACTCCTCCACCTCTTCCGGACGGGTGTAGTGGGAATCCTCAGCGGACACGCTGACCTCGTCCTCCACGCCGGCCAGAGCACCCAGCTCAGCCTCTACCACCACGCCGTGGTCGTGGGCATACTCCACCACCTGCTTGGTAATCTCAATATTCTCGGCAAAGGGCTTGGAGCTGGCGTCGATCATAACAGAGGTAAAGCCGCCGTCAATGCAGCTCTTGCACAGCTCAAAGCTGTCACCATGGTCCAGATGCAGGCAAATGGGAAGTCCGGTCTCAATAATAGCGGCCTCCACCAGCTTCATCAGATAGGTGTGATTGGCATAGGCACGGGCGCCCTTGGAGACCTGAAGGATCAGGGGGGCGTTGACTTCTTTGGCTGCCTCAGTGATGCCCTGCACAATCTCCATGTTATTGACGTTGAAAGCGCCGATAGCGTAGCCGCCATGATAGGCCTTTTCAAACATTTCCTTAGTGGTAACCAGTGGCATAAGGCTCATCTCCTTTTCTTAACTCTACATGATTCTAACAGTTCTCATTGATAATTTCAAGAGGACGTGGTATGATTATTTGGCAAACCGTCAAATTTTCCAAAAATGAAACATCAGGAGGCAAATTCATGAGTGAGTTAAGGGGCGCCTGTATCATCGGACAGTCCGGTGGTCCGACCGCAGTTATCAATTCCAGCGCGCTGGGCGTGATCCGCACGGCCCTGGATACCGACTGTATCACCCGTGTTCTGGGCGCTGCCCATGGTATCAGGGGCGTTTTGGATGAAAAGCTGTACGATATGGGCGTAGAAGACGCGGCTGAGCTGGAGCTTTTGAAGTATACTCCCTCCTCTGCCCTGGGTTCCTGCCGGTACAAGCTGAAGGACCCGGATGAGGATGACAGCGATTACAAGCGGATCCTGGAGATTTTCCAGAAGTATGATGTACGCTATTTCTTTTACAATGGCGGCAACGACTCCATGGATACGTGCAACAAGATTTCCAAGTACATGCAGAAAGTGGGATATGAATGTCGGATCATGGGCGTGCCCAAGACCATCGACAACGACCTGAACGGTACCGACCACTGCCCTGGCTTCGGCTCTGCGGCTAAGTTTATCGCCACTACCTGCATGGAGGTCCATCGGGACGCCCACGTATATGATACCGGCATGGTTACGGTAATCGAGATCATGGGTCGCCACGCTGGCTGGCTGGCTGGCTCCGCCGGTCTGGCTACCTGGGCCGGCTATGGTCCCGACCTGATCTATCTGCCGGAAACCGACTTTGACCTGACGGATTTCCTGGATGACGTTGCCCGTATCTACCGGAATACTGGTAAATGTATGGTGGCTGTTTCTGAGGGTATTCACCATCCTGATGGCTCCTTTGTGTCCGAGGCGAAGATCTCCGCTACCGATGGTTTTGGACATGCCCAGCTGGGCGGTCTAGCCGCCATGCTGGCCGATGCCATCAAGATGGAGACTGGCGCGAAGGTGCGGGGAATTGAGCTGTCTCTGCTGCAGCGCTGCGGTTCCCATACCGCTTCCAAAACGGATATTGAAGAGGCCTACTTGGCAGGCAAGGCTGCTGTTGAAGCGGCGGTCTCCGGCGTTACGGATAAAATGGTGGCGTTCCTCTGCAAGCGTGAGGGCGGCTACCACTGTGAGACGATCCTGCAGCCCTTGGACATCGTAGCCAACTTTGAGAAGAAAGTGCCCCGTGAATGGATCAATGCCGCAGGCAACGGTGTGGAGCAGCCCTTCATTGACTATGTGCTGCCCCTCATCCAGGGTGAGCCGGACGCGCTCAGAGAGGCCTCTCTCCCCCGTTTTGCCAAGCTGAAAAAGGTATTGACCACTGACATAGACGGCTGATCATGAGACAAATAAAATGGGATTCGGAAAACTCTTTTCCGAATCCCATTTTTTATTATCTACTCAAATAATAGCGGCCAGAGCCTCCCTGATATTTCGCACCTTGATAAGCTGCAGACCGTCCGGAACCTCCAGCTTTCCTCCTGCCTGGGCGGGGACAAGGCATTTGGTAAATCCCAGCCTATGGACCTCGCTCAGCCTCTGTCCGAGGGCATTGACGGAGCGGAGCTCACCGGTTAGGCCCACCTCCCCCACTGCTGCCAGATCACCAGGTACCGGTTTGTCCCGGAAGCTGGAGGCCATGGCAATTATCATTGCCAGGTCTGCCGCCGGTTCATCCAAAAACAGGCCGCCAATCACGTTGATATAGGCGTCACAGGTGCTGACCATCAGCCCGCCCCGCTTTTCCAGCACCGCCAGCAACAGATTGGTACGGTTAAAATCAAAGCCGTTGGCGGTGCGCCGGGGTACATTAAAGCTGGTGGGGGCCAAAAGGGCCTGCACCTCTGCCAGAACGGGGCGTACACCTTCCATCACACAGGTAACGCAGGTGCCCGGCGTATCCTGTGGCCGTCCCGCCAGCAGCATTTCCGAGGGATTTGGTACTTCACGCAAACCGGAGTCTCCCATTTCAAATACGCCGATCTCATTGGTGGCGCCAAACCGGTTTTTCGCCGCCCGCAGGATTCGGTAGGAATTCTGCTGTTCTCCCTCAAAATAGAGCACACAGTCTACCATGTGCTCCAGCACCTTGGGTCCGGCAATGGATCCCTCCTTATTGACATGACCGATGACAAAAACCGTTACCCCCTGCCCTTTTGCCAGCTGCATCAGGGCCATGGTGCAGTCTTTGACCTGGCCGATGCTGCCGGGAGCGGCGGACAGTTCCCCATTGTACAAAGTCTGGATAGAGTCCACAATGAGTATATCGGGCTTTAGTTCCCGCACAGACTCCAAAATCTCCTCCAGATTGGTTTCCGCCTGAAGGTAAAGCTGTGTACCCTGTACATGCAGCCGGTCGGCCCGCAGCTTGATCTGACGCTCAGATTCCTCGCCGGATACATAAAGCACCTTGGCAAACCGGCACAGGTGGTCGCAGATTTGGAGCATCAGGGTTGACTTCCCGATACCAGGCGCGCCTCCCACCAGAACCAGAGAACCCTGCACCGCACCCCCTCCCAAAACTCGGTCCAGTTCCCGCATCCCGGTTTCAAAGCGCAGCTCCTGTCCAGTCTCCACTTCCGCCATAGGTTTAGGGCGGGAAACGGAATGGCGAGTTTCTCCCGCAGATACGACGGAGCGCCGCTTGGTTTCCGCAGGCTGTTCCACAATGGTGTTCCACGCCTTACATGCGGGACATTGCCCCGCCCACTTGGGCAATTCATTCCCACACTCTGTACAATAAAACATCGCTTTGGACTTCATTTCCAGAGTCCCCCGTTCTCTTTAGCTCATTTTCCAGTCGTATTGCAGCCAGGCTCCCGCCATGGCTGCAGCCAGCTTTGTCTGGTAGGCGTCTGTACGAAGCAGCGCCTCCTCTGCCGGATTGGACAAGAATCCGCACTCTACCAAAATTGCCGGGCAGGAGATGTGATTCATCAGGTAGACTGTATCCGGGATGGGTTTGGCCTGCCGGCTGTTTTCCGGGTCCACGGCGCTCCGCAGAACCTCCTGCGTGTGGACAGCCAGCTCCTGGCTGCCTGCTGTCGGCGCAAAAAATACCTGTGCGCCATGATATTTCTGATCGGTAAACATGTTTTGATGGATACTCAGCAGGACTGCGTTTTCCTGCTGTTCCACTGCAGCTACACGGTTATGCAGATCGGATGCCTTTTTTTCCCGCAGCGTATCGGCATCGGAATCGTGGAGCGAGCTGTCGGACGTGCGCAGCACCACCGGAGCCTGCCCGCAGAACCCCATAAGCTGATCTATTTTGAGTACGATGGACAGATTGATTCCGCTCTCCGGTACGCCGGTGAGTGAAACCGCACCTCCGTCTTCCCCGCCATGCCCGGCGTCCAGGATCAAGACCCGTCCACCGTTTGCCGGCGCAAAAGCAGCGAGCCGCTGTCTGGGATATACCACCATACATCCGATCGCCACAACCAGCAGCGCGGCAACCAGAATCCAACACCCCAGTTTTTTCAAACCACTCCCCCCATTCCTTCAACAGAGGATATGCGGGGGTCACGCCAGGTAGAAGAGCGGACTTATTATACCACAGATCCAGATCCTTGTCCAAGTTCTTGTTGCCTTTCATCTCTGGCTGGGATATGATAAGGTCAGAATTGAATGGAGGTGGCCTTTTATGGTGGTTGACAAATTGGAACATGCCGCTTTGTATAATGGCTTGGGACCCAGATTTCAAAAGGCGCTGGAGTGGCTGCAGACGGTGGATCCAGATACTCTCACCCCTGGTGAGCGGGTGGAGGTGGACGGAAAGGAGATTTACGCATTTCTTTTCGCGGTAGACACCTTGCCGGTGGAGGCGTGCAAGCTGGAGTGCCACAAAAACTACGCTGATATCCAGTATCTGGTCTCCGGGCTGGAAGGTGTGGGCTATGCCCTCCCCGACGCTCCGCTGGAGCAGCTGACGGAATATGACCCGGATGGAGACATCCAGTTCTATACTACCCAGTGGGATACCCTTACCATCCGTCCCGGCACCTTCTATATCGTCTGGCCTCAGGACCTCCATGCGCCACGCGTGGCGGTGGGTGCGCCTGCTCCGGTCCGCCGTCTGGTGGTCAAGGTCAAGCTGGACTGAACTTCATTTCCCCTCACCATAAAGGTGAGGGGATTTTTATGTTCGCCGGGAATGGACATTTTTTGCCGCTCCGCATAGCATGGATGGGAGGGGGGCCTCCCTTTCCCAATCCATAAAAGGAGGAAATGACTTGTATCCCAAGAATCAGACCTCAGTATCCTCCGGCACCTGTGATGACGCCAATGGCATCCTGCCCGCCTGCGCGCCGTTGGCCGTCCCCTATGTGCCGTTCCAGCAGAAAAACCCCAAGCGTTATCCACAGCAGGAAGCGCTGGCTACCGGTACCCTCTTTCCCGGACTGGATCTTCCCTTCCGGGTAAAGCAGGAGGTCAAACAGGCCTTGGGCGGGCCTTTAGCTGAGCTGCAGGCGCTGGAATTCGTCCTGCTGGAGTTGGCCCTCTATCTGGATACGCACGCCGACGACAGCGAGGCCTTTGCGCTCTATCAGCAGTATGCGGATATGGAGCGCCAGGCCAGAGCCAGTTATGAGGCGGTCAACGGACCTCTTACACGCTCCGCTGTGGCACAGAGCGGCGATTGGATGGAGTGGCTGAAAAATCCCTGGCCCTGGGAGCAGATGGAAGGAGGCAGCCGCTGATGTTTTCCTATGAGAAAAAACTGCAGTACCCTGTGAAAATTACCACGCCCAACCCCAAGCTGGCCTCCTATATCATCAGCCAGTATGGCGGACCGGACGGCGAGTTAGGCGCTTCTCTGCGCTATCTCTCTCAGAGGTATTCTATGCCCTATCCGGAATTGCAGGCTCTCCTGACCGATATCGGTACGGAAGAGCTGGGACATCTGGAGATGATCGGAGCCATTGTACACCAGCTGACCCGCAATCTCACCGAGGAGCAGCTTCGTACCAGCGGCTTTGCGCCCTACTTTGTGGACCACACAACGGGCATCTATCCCACTGCTGCCTCCGGAGCGCCCTGGAACGCCGCCGGGATTGGCGTAAAAGGGGATATCATTGCGGATCTGACGGAGAATATGGCCGCGGAGCAGAAGGCCCGCGTGACGTACGACAATATCCTGAGGCTCAGCGACGACCCGGATGTCAGCAATGTCATCAAGTTCTTACGGGCCCGCGAGGTGGTACACTTCCAGCGTTTTGGCGAGGCGGTACGCCTGGCCAAGGAAAAAATGGATCAAAAGAACGTCTATTTTACCAATCCGGCGTTTGACAAGGCATAAGACGCAGACACGGGAGGCCTTTCGGCCTCCCGTGTCTGCTTTATTGATCCAGCTCCAGCGCAAAAAGCGCCGCACCGAGAGCCCCGTTCAACTGCGCCTGCTCGGAAATGCGCAGTTCTGCCCCCAGCCGCCGCTCAATGGCTTGAGCAACGCCCTTGTTTTTGGATACGCCTCCGGTCATCATATAAACTGGTTCCCCGCCAATCCGGCGGCAGAGCGCACATGTCTTGGAGGCCACCGACTCATTTAAGCCATGGATAATGTCAGCGCGGGATTTGTTCTGCGCAATGAGGGAAACCACCTCAGACTCGGCAAATACCGTACACATGCTGGAAATGGTGATGTCCTCCTTCCAGGAGAGCCCGGCAGCGCTCATCTCATCCATGGACAGCTCCAGCGTCCGGGCCATCAGCTCCAGAAATCGTCCGGTGCCAGCGGCGCATTTGTCGTTCATGACAAAGTTTACCACATTTCCCTGCTCGTCTACCCGGATGACCTTGCTGTCCTGTCCGCCAATGTCAATGATGGTGCGTACCTCCGGGTCCAGGAAATGGGCGCCTTTGGCATGGCAGGTAATCTCTGTGATGGACTTGTCTCCCTGCTGAATGGCGCTCCGCCCATATCCGGTGGTAACTGTGGCGGAAATATCCTCCTGCTTCAGCCCTGCCTGTTCCAGGGCCTGCTCCAGGGCCCGTTGAGCTCCCGCAGCGGCGCCCGCACCTGTTGGCAGAATCACCTGGGCCACGATCCGCTTGTCCCGGTCCAAAATGGCCACGTCCGTGCTGGTGGAGCCGCTGTCGATTCCCACATAATATCCCGCTCCGGTCATTGTTCTCGTCCCCTTCTCCCGGTCCTGAGGCGTCAAACCTTCCGCAAATGCCTCCAGCCGTGTGCGCAGCTGCCCGCTGCTTTGAATGGTGTAGTCCGATTCCAGCTTCAGCATAGGCACCGTCAGTTCATGGCGCAGCTTGGAATACTCAAAGCCGTAGTAGTCACAGAATTTTACGGTATGATAGATGACACCGCGCAGATTGGGGTCCTGATACAGCCGTTTTCTGCCACCGGCATCTGTCATGCGCATGCAGGGCATCTGCCCCAGCAGCTCCCCCGCATACCAGTCCATCAGACTGTCAAAATCCGTCAACTCCTCCGGAGGGGGGCATACTCTCCGATTATGCACACAAGTATCGTTGCGTACAGGCAAAGGCATGGTCTGTTCCATCATGGAAAAGAGCTCCTCCCCCACTCTGCCGCCCAGTACGCTGAGATAGGGGCCGACGGGCGGCGTCCAGGGATGAAACGCATCCCGAAACCGCTGGAGTTGAAATTTCGTTCCCTTATAAGCGGCATAGGCTTCCGCAAGGCGAAGCAGCTCCGCTTTGGTTCTCTGCCTGGCGCAGGAGTCCCCACAGTGGAGCATGTCCATCAGAAAGAGGAAATCCAGCTTTCCATGGGCCAACAACACATCATATGCGCTGCGGATGGTGTCGCAGCAGTTGACCAGAACCAGCTCCTTCACCCGGCCCTCCATACAGGCCTCGATCACCGCTTTTCCAAAGCCGCACAGATTAGGGTGGCTTACTTCGTCACTCCGTTCAAAGTTTTCCGGCATATGATCCAGGACCTGGCAGGTTCCGCCCAGTGCATCCAGCAGCTCCACAGGGGTGTATTTGCAGATATACCATGTGGTGCTCATACCTTCTCCCCCTTTTCCGCCCGGAGCATTTCCACAAAGGCATCCATGCGGGTGGCCAGCTGGCCTTCCCCGCCGTGACTGCGGTCACATCCATCCCCATCCAGTACAAGACAGGGCAGACCGGCAGCCTCAAATTGTTCCTTGGCCAGTTGGGCGCCTCCCAGCGTGTGCTTGCAGCCCCAGTGGCAGAACCAGACCACACCATCCGCCTTGACCTGTCTGGCGGCGGCAATACCCCGCTGGATCCGCCGCTCCACCGGCCCGTTAAAAGCAGAATATACCACGCGCCGGGCCATGGCGTCATAGGGATCGTTCGGGTCGGCCTTGACCAGCCCCTCAAAGCACATATCACAGCCCACTACCTGCACATCCTGATTGAAGTCTGTAACCCGGCGCAGAGGCTCCACCCAGAAAGGGGTTGTGTGCATCCACAAAAGCCGCACACCGGATGCCGGAGGGGCCTTTTGGATTTCCGCCAGACATTGGCGGGTATAGGCCTCGGTTTCCGGCGTGCCAAGCAGGGTGTGAAGCGTAAAGGCGGAAAACATCTCCCCCGTCAACTCGCCCAGGATCTTCTTATCCGCCCGGAGCGTCATGTATTGATCAAACTGCTCCATGCTGTTCTGGCTGCGGGACACCGCCTCCCGCAAACGCTCCTCCGGAATGCTTTGGCCCGTCTGCTTCTCCACAAACCGCACCATCTCCCGGAGTTGGTCGGCCACATAGCGTACCGCATACTCGTCTGGCTGATAAGGGACCTCCACCACAAACTGAGGCACCTGAAAAAATTCTGCCAGACGGCGGAAGGTCAGCAGATTGGCGTCACACGCCAAAGTGGTGTTAAGAATAAAGCGGGGTTTTGGCATCAATCCTTTTTCTGCCGCGCCGATAAAGATTTTATGGTAGGAGCAGAAGGTTTCCGGCAGGCCTTCGCTCTCCGCATAGTGAAGAAACTCCTGTTCCGCCTGTGTTCCGGACAAAAAGCAGCCGAATCCTTCGCAGGAGTAGGGATACAGTCCCGCTACCTGAAGGGGTTCGCAGGGCAGAAACAGGCTTGCCATAGCTGCCCGCTCTGGATGAGCCAGAGGCGCGATCATAGATGTCATGGTCTGGACCGCCGCCATCTGTGCGGCTTTTGTGGTATATTTTCCGGGGGCCGCCATAAGCTGCAGTTTCTTGGCACGATAGCCAAAGCGCAGCATACGCCGGGCCAACAGGGGATTTTTCCGGCATTCTTTCTGAATAATCTCTCCAAAGTGAGTCACAATGTCTGCCATGATATTCCTTCTTCCTTATGGCTTACAGGTGCCGCAGGGCGTGTACCCCTGCTCCAGCAGAGCCTGACGGGTTCCGGTGTAGTCCTGCCGGTTGCTCGGGCTCATACTCTCCACCCCGGAGCAGGTAGGCAGATGGAACTTCATGGAGCTGGTGTTGAGCACATAATGCGACTCTTCTGCGGCAGTAGTCTCCTCCGGCTGCGTAGTAGAGGTCGGGACATCCTCCTCCAGCCAGCTTGCTCCGGTGGCGTAGTCGATGACTACGCCGGGCTGGACGTTGTAAACATAGACGCAGAAGCACACGCCGGTGCCGTCATCCTCCACGCTTTTGGCCTCCATCACCACACCGCTTGCCAGCAGGTTGTCCCCTTCAAAAATAGGCGTAACCCGATAGAGCACGTGGTTGTTCGTTTCCTGCACGTAGTCCGCAACCTGATCCTCAAAGGGTAGCATCCCCTCCACATTCAGATAGCGGGTACCAGTGATCAGATTTTCTTCATTTGCGTTTTCACCGGACAACTGATAGCCAATCAGGTGGCAGCGGTTATATAAGTATTTTCCGTCCACACAGTCGTATTTAACCGTCTGCCAGCCGGAGGGCTTTACCTGTCCGATGCTGCCCCGCTCCTCTGTCGGCATCAGGTCTGTGCCGATATTGGCGTACGCTGTCCCGCAGCGGCCCAGGTCATCCAGGGGACTATAGCGCTCAAAGGAATTTGTAGTCTCATCCTCCTGCGGAAAATCCGGGACATTTTCATTTAGGACTACATAGGGTTCTCCGGAGTATTCCGGCAAATCCTCCAATGTGTAGGATGGCACATTGGCTTCAGGAGAGAATGCGGAAAGCTGCTCACAGCCGCACAGCAGCAGACAGAACATGGATAGGACCACGAGCCAGGTGCGAGTTCGTTTCATGGTGGTATCTCCTCTTTGATAGATTCACATATGGAGCATTATAGCATTTTGCATACCAGATTGGCAAGGCGCGTAAAGGGATGTCTGCGCTGCGTGGATTGCGCGCTGGCATGGCGTCCGGTATAATGGGGTCTGAGGTGAACAATATGGATTGTACAAAAATCGGGGCGTCTATCCGGCAGCTGAGACAGGAGCGGGGCCTGACACAGCAGCAGCTGGCAGATGGACTTCACGTCAGTCATAAGACGGTCTCCAAATGGGAATGCGGACTGGGCTGTCCGGACTCGGCCTTATGGGAGAGACTGTCCGCTCTTTTGGGTGCGGATCTGCTCAAACTGCTTCAGGGAGACCTGGATGCCAGCCGACCGGATCCGGGCAATATGGCCAAAGTGCGTTTTTACGTCTGTCCGGTGTGCGGGAATCTGCTGGTTGGCACCGGAGCCAGCGGGGTCTTCTGCTGTGGTCGGAGTGTGGAGCCCCTGTCCCCCACTCCGCAGCCGGAACCACTGAACCTGCGGATGGAGGAAATGGATCTTGACTACTATATTTCATGGGAGCATCCCATGGAAAAAGATCACTTTTTACAGTTTGCCGCCTATGTGCAGGATGACCGGGTACTCCTGATCCGGCTTTATCCGGAACAGGAGCCGGCGGTCCGTATTCCTGCCAGCAGGCGGGATGGCTTCCTTTATCTGTACTGTACCAAACACGGTTTGCAGCAACATAAGCTGAAGTTCTGAATAAGAAGGGACCCAGAAGCATACGCTTCCGGGTCCTTTTGGCTTATTATCCCTCGGAGAGCAGTTTCATCAGCTCCTCCTCGGTCAGTACTGGGATACCCAGTTCATTGGCTTTTTTCAACTTGGAACCGGCGGCCTCTCCAGCCACCACATAACTGGTTTTCTTGGAGACCGAGCCGGACACTTTGCCGCCCTGGGCTTCGATCAGGGCGGACGCCTCTTTCCGGTCCAGGTTGGCCAGGGTGCCCGTGAGGACAAAGGTCTTGCCCGCCAGCTTGTCGCCTACCGGAGCTTCTGCGCTGTCAAAGGACACACCTGCCTCCCGAAGGGTCTGGATCAGATGCCGGCTCTGTTCATTCTGGAACCAATCGAGCATGCTCTTGGCGGTAATACCGCCAATATCGGGTACAGCGGTCAGCTCCTCCTCGGTAGCGGACATCAATGCATCCAGTGTACCAAAGCGGGCGGCCAGCACCTTCCCCGCCTTCTGTCCCACCTGCCGGATGCCAAACGCAAACAGCAGGCGGCCCAAACCGGCAGACTTGGATTTTTCAATAGCGGCCATCAGATTTTCCGCGCTTTTTTTACCCATCCGCTCCAGCGGCTCCACCTCTCCGGCCTGCAGCTGGTAGAGGTCGCCGGGACCTTTTACCAGTCCGGCCCCCACCAGAGCCTCCACCACAGCAGGCCCCAGGCCTTCAATATCCATGGCGTCCCGGCTGGCAAAGTGAACGATGTGCCGCAGCCGCTGGGCAGGACACTCAGCGCCTGTACAGCGGATGTGGGCCCCATCCTCATCCCGGGCCACAGGGGCCCCGCACACCGGGCAGTGGTCGGGCAGATGATACGGTACCGTGCCCTCCGGACGTTTCTCCTTCAGCACAGACACAATCTCCGGGATAATCTCCCCGGCTTTCTGCACCAGCACAGTGTCCCCAATGCGGATGTCCTTTTCGCTAATAAAATCCTGGTTGTGAAGCGTGGCGTTAGTAACAGTAGTTCCTGCAAGGCGAACAGCCTTTACAACCGCTTTGGGCGTAAGAACACCGGTTCTGCCCACCTGCACAACAATATCTTCCACCACACTCTCCTTCTGCTCGGGAGGGTATTTATAGGCGGCCGCCCAGCGGGGGAACTTCGCGGTGGAGCCCAGGATGGTTCTATCTGCCAGGCTATTTACCTTTACAACTGCTCCGTCAATGTCAAAGGGGAATTCTTCCCGGCCGTCTCCTAATGCGGCGATGTGCTCCGCAACCTGCTGGATGGTGGAACAAGTGTAATGTGGAATTACTTTAAAGCGCTGTTCCCGCAAGTATTCCAAGGTTTCTGTATGTGTGGTAAACGTCTTGCCCTCTGCCCACTGGATGTTAAATACCCGGATATCCAGTTTACGGGAGGCGGCGATTTTGGGATCCAGTTGCCGCAGGGAGCCTGCCGCCGCGTTTCTGGGATTGGCAAAGAGGGCTTCCCCCTTCAACTCCCGAGCGGCATTGAGCTGTTCAAAGCTCGCTTTCGGCATAAAGACCTCGCCCCGAACAATAAGTGATGGCAGAGCCTCCGGCAGGCGCAGCGGGATGGAGGGGATGGTTTTGAGGTTTTCCGTCACGTCCTCCCCTACCTGCCCGTCGCCTCTGGTAGCGCCCCGGAAAAACAGGCCGTTTTCGTATTCCAGAGCCACAGAAAGCCCGTCCACCTTAGGCTCCACATCATACTCCACCCCGCCTGACAGGGTGTCCCGCACCCGCTGATCAAAGTCGTTCAGTTCCTCAAAGGAGAACACATCCTGAAGGCTTTCCAGCGGGACGCGGTGCCGGACCTCGGAAAAACCGTCCGCCACCTTACCGCCCACCCGTTGGGTGGGGGAATCTGGAGTTACCCATTCGGGATGCTTGGCCTCCAGTTCCTCCAAACGGCGGAGCTTGTGGTCAAAATCATAGTCGGACATGCTGGGATTGTCCAGCACATAGTACTCATAGTTGGCCTGCTCCAGTTCCTGGCGCAGGCGTTGGATCTCCTGTCTCTCGTCCATGGCGGACCTCCACTTGGAATCTTTGAGTGAGATAAGGCGCAAAGCGGTTGAGCAGCAGATACAGCCAGAAGCCGCACAGCGCCCCCAGGGTGTTGAGAATAACATCGTCAATATCGGTAGAGCGCATCAGAAAGTACTGCCCCACTTCCACCAGCACGGAAGTGCCCAGACCAACCAGGGCAGAGCGGCGCCAGTTGGCGTTTCGGAACAGCAGAGCGGGAAAAAAGCCAAGAGGCACAAACACCGCCAGGTTACCCAGGAAATTGAGGATGGTAAAGAAACCACCGCCCCGGGTCAGGTCCTCCCAGTAATCTTGAAACATCCGGAAGGGAACCAGGTTGACATTGCTCCATAACGAGGGGCGGTCTACCAGCAGTTCAATATCGCCCCACAGTCCGGGGGAATCTTCCATCCAGTAGACCGGCCACAAGGTTACGGCCAGCACGCCAAACAGGCACATGATGAACAGGATCAGTCCGATCTCCCGCCCTAGACTGGTCCGCAGTCCCATGGCTTGAAGCGCCCGTTTCCGATAGGGCCAGAAGCAACAGAACACAACAGCCGCCGGGACCGCAATGATAAGCATTTCCCGCAGATAATAAGGAATTTGATACATGGTATATCCCTCCTTTTCCCTCATTGTACCAGAAAGAAAAGAAAGGTATCTGTGCCTTCCCTTGTAAATTTCTTGTGATTTTCTTACGAACCAGCCGCCGGCAGCTCCAGATAGGTGTCCGGTACCTGACCCAGCAGCAGAGTCTCCGCCACACATACCTCCGCATTGACCTGAGTATCCGTCTTTCCGCCGGGAATGAGAAGGGTAATTTTCACCTGTACATCCAGCATGACCTGATGCAAAGTCTGGTTGATCCCTTCCGAGGTAAATACATTCCGAAACTCTGCTGTGGGTGTAGCCGTGGCCAGCACCTGTACCGGCAGATCCGGTCCCCAGTCAGATGCGGTGGCCAGTCCGGTGATGCTGCCCAGAGGTATGCCCAAGTCCTCGCTGTTCAGAGCGTCCACTTTCTCCAGAACTGTTTGCAGAATCTGGGTGCGCAAGGCGTTCAGCTTGGCTGAATTGGTGGAAAGGAGCGTCACCTGGCCGCTGCTGTCCCGCTCCAGGGTCACCAGGTCCTGATAGGCTACCGCCTCCGCCGACAGGGTCTCCATCACCGCATCGTTGATGATGCCGGTGACCACATTTTCTGTCTTGGCCTGGGCCAAAGTGGTAACCATCGGCCGCAGCGCATTGTCCAGAGCGACAATGACCAGCAGGGCCAGCCCTACCCCCAGCAGGGCGGACAGCACCAGTCCCCTGCCCCGCCGCATAGCTGGAATACTGCGTCCCGCCCGAGGTTTGCGAAACCAGGGGCGATATCTGGGTCTGGCAACCATAGCGTCACCTCCTGCTGGAGGCTATGCGGGAGATGCTTGCCCTTATACCTGAGTGCGCAGCAGCTCCTCCACCGCCAGCATGACCCCGGCTTTGCCGCTCTCATAGGTCAGGCCGCCCTGGAGATAAGCAGTGTAGGGCTCCCGCATGGGTGCATCGCAGGACAGCTCGATGGATGCTCCCTGGATGAAGGCTCCGGCTGCCATGATAACCTGACAATCATAGCCCGGCATATCCCAGGGCTCCGGCGTCACATAGGAATCCACTGGCGCGCCAAACTGGATCCCCTTGCAGAACTTCTTCAGGGGTTCGGGAGCGCCGAAATGGAGCATCTGAATGATATCGTGGCGGACCGCATCAGAGGCGGGGTCTACCCGATAGCCCAGCAGTTCCATCATGCGGGCGGCAAAGACCGCCGTTTTCACTGCCTGGGCAGTTGTATGGGGGGCAAGGAAAAGGCCTTGATAGAGGCTGCGATTGGCGCCAAAGGTGGAGCCGCACTCCTTTCCGATGCCGGGTGTGGTGAGCCGCATGGCGGCTCCTTCCACCAGGTCCCGCCGCCCGGCAATGTATCCCCCGGTGGGGGCCAGACCGCCGCCGGGGTTTTTGATCAGAGAACCCACCACCAGATCAGCCCCCACCTGAGTGGGCTCAATGGTCTCCACAAATTCCCCGTAGCAGTTATCTACCAGTACCGCCGCATGGGGGTTATTGTCCTTCACCACTTGAGCTAAAGAGCCAATCTCTTCCACGGACAAGGAGTTTCGGGTGGCATAGCCACGGGAGCGCTGGATGAGCACCGCCTTCACCCGGGGATCTTTTACCGCCTCCGCCAGTCCTGCCGGGTCGGGAGCGTTGTCAACCAAATCCACTTGCCTGTACTCAATTCCGTAGTTTTTCAGAGACCCAGGCCCCTTGTCAACCACACCAATCACGCCCAGCATGGTGTCATAGGGAGACCCCACTGCGGAGATCAGCACATCTCCCGGCTTCAACGCCCCGAACAGGGCGCAGGAGATGGCGTGGGTGCCGTTTACAAACTGTACCCGCACCAGGGCATCCTCGGTATGAAACAGTTCGGCAAAGATCAGATCCAGGGTATCCCGGCCCAGGTCATCGTAGCCGTATCCGGTGGTACCGGCAAAATGGGCTTCGGACACCCGATGCTTCTGAAAGGCCGCCAAAACTTTGGCGGTATTCTCCTCCGCAATGGCGTCAATGCGGTCAAATTGGGGGCGAATGTCAGCCTGGGCCTGAGCCGCCAAGGTTTTGACCTTATCACTTATCTGTAAAGACATATTCCTTTAACCTTCTTGATATTTCTATGTTTCTTCAGTCAAACCTAGCCTGAGCAAAGGCCGCTGACAGGTTGGCGCAGGCCTTGATGTCATCCAGGTCGGCCATCTCCTGCGGGGTGTGGACATACCGGGTGGGAATGGAAATGCCGCCGGTGTACACGCCCGCCCGGGTCTGGTGAATGGCTCCGGCATCGGTACCACCCGCCTTTAAAATATCCTTTTGGGCTGCAATTCCCTGCTCCTTGGCCAAAGTGTCCAGCTTGGCCACCACAGCGGGATGGCAAATCACAGAGCTGTCCATCACCTTGATCGCGGCTCCCTTCCCCGCCATGCTGGAGCATTCGTGAGGGGCGTCCGGGATGTCGTCGGAGTCTGTAACGTCCACAGCGATACCATAATCCGGGTCCACACCATACGCAGCGGTCCGTGCGCCCCGGATACCCACCTCCTCCTGAACGGTAAAGACGAAGTAGAGATCGTTTTCCGTGGCCTTCAGCTGCTCCATCGCCATCAGCAGCACCACACAGGCAATGCGGTCGTCCAGATAGGGAGAAATGATCCGGGAGCCGCTCACAAAGGCTGCGGTGTCATAGACAGCGGTATCCCCCACCTGCACCATAGCCTTGGCCTCCGCCTCGTCCCGGGCGCCAACATCCAGATACAGGTCGTCCAGCTTCATCTCCTTGGGATCGGTCTTACCCGGACAGGCTACCACGCCCCGCACACCGTTTTTGAAGCGAATGGGAGTGCCCAACACCTCATGTGCGGACAGGCCACCGATACGGCCAAAGCGCAGAAAGCCCTTTTCGTCGATGTGGGTAACAATAAAACCGATGGAGTCCATATGGGCGGCAAACATGATCCGCTTTCCCCCTCCACGCTTGTGGCAGATCAGATTGCCCAGAGTGTCGGTGGTGATCTCATCCACAAAGGGGGCGGCCAGCTTTTCAATGGCCTGGGCCACCTGCTGCTCGTCACCCGAGGGCCCATGACAGGCGTTCAGCGCCTGCAGTGTCTTTAAAATATCCATGTTTAAACCTCCTTGGCCACATCGTGGATCAGCGCCCTGGCCAGAGCCAGCACCGCATCCAGATCGCTGATGCAGGCCACACTGGCAGGGGTGTGAACGTAGCGCACCGGCACAGAGAGCACCGCTGTACGGACGCCAGCCTTGGTGCGCTGGATGGCGGAGGCGTCGTTGGAGCCAGACACGAATTGCTTGAGCTGCCAGGGAATCCTGTTTTCCTCAGCCAGCGCCCGAAGGCGCTCAAACAGTCCCCGGTCCGTAATAGAGCCCCGATCCATAAAGGTGAGTACCGCACCCTTGCCCAGGGCGCACACCTGCTGATGGGGCTCGGTATCCGGCAGATCGGCGGCGGTGGTTCCCTCCACCACCAGGGCCAGTTCCGGGATCACTGAGAAGGCCGCGCCGAAAGCTCCACGGGTACCCACCTCTTCCTGAGCGGTAAAGACAAAGGTACAGTCCATGGGCAGCTCTTCCTTCAGCAGCGTAAGCAGCACCGCGCAGCCCAGCCGGTCATCCAGAGCCTTGCCTTTCAGCAGGCCGTCACCAAAGAGTTCAGGCTGCGTGGTAAAAACCGCCACATCTCCCAGAGAAACCAGCTTTTCAGCCTCCTCCCTGTTTTTGGCCCCGATATCAATATAATAGTCATCCAGCTTGGGGACCTTTTTCTCCTCCCCCCGACTCACCAGATGGTAGGCCTTCAGACCGATAACGCCGGGCAGACGGGCGGCGCCGATCAGCACCGGCTTACCCAGGAGCACCCGGCGGTCAATCGTGCCCACGGTATCAAATTTCAGGTAGCCCTCATCCGTAATGTAGCGGACCATCAGTCCTACCTCATCCATATGGGCACACAGCAGCAGCTTGTTTTCTGCTGCTTTTTTACCCTTTTTCAATACGATCAGATTGCCCAAAGCATCGGTACGGATATCCTGGGCGTAGGGCGCGGCCTCTGCACACAAAAAGTCCCGCACCTCGTCTTCCCAGCTGGATACGCCGTTGAGGGCGCTCAGCTGCATGACCAGGTCTTTCACAGCGGCCACTCCTTTCCCAGATCTTCGGTAAACGCGGCCAACAGCCGGGCAGTTTGCTCCAAGTCGCTGAGGGACAGCGTTTCGATGGGGGTATGCATATACTTCAGCGGCAGGGAAAGCACAGAAGTGGCTACCCCCTCCCGACTGATCTGCATCTCCCAGCCGTTGGTGCCGGTGTGGCCCGACATAACCTCCTGCTGGTAAGGTATGTTCCTGTCCTGCGCTTTCTCCAGCATGCGTTTGGTCATCCAGCGGGTCATATTGGGCCCCACTCCAATGGCTGGTCCCCCGCCCAGTGTAAAGGTCTTGTCTGCGGGACCGTCAGGGGTGCGGCCGTGGGTTACATCCACCGCCACACAGCAGTCTGGCTGTATGGACCAGGTGCCTACAGTGGCCCCCACCCCGGAGACCTCCTCCCGGGTGGAGCCCATCACGTACACATCCACATCCAGCTTGCGGTTCGCCAGCAGCTCCATCGTCCGCAGCAGCACCACAAAGCAGGAGCGGTCATCCAGGGCCTTGCCGCACATCTGTTCCGTGCCCAAGGAAAAGCAGCTGCCCCGGTATACGACCGGTGTACCAACCGGGATTTTGGCCTCAGTCTGTTCCTGGGACATGCCCACATCAATGCGCAGGTCGGACAGCGGAATGGACTTGCTTTCCTCTTCTCCATCGTGAAGATGAGGGGGCTGACAAGTTACCACGCCGGGCAGGGGTGGCTGGGTAAGGACCCATACCTCCCGGCCGGGCAGCATACGGGGATCTACCCCGCCAATGGAGCGGAAACGCAGAAACCCATCCGCCACACCGGTCACCAGAAGGCCGATCTCATCTAGATGGGCGTCCAGCAGCAGCTTTTTCGCCCCAGGGCGGCCACAGCGGCGGACGCCGATCAGGTTTCCCATCCGATCCACCTGCAGCTCGTCCACCAGAGGCTCCAGCAGACGGGAGGCAACCTGAACCGCAGGGGCTTCAAAGCCGGAGGGAGCTGTGCAGCCGCACAGCTCCTCCAGAACTGTTTTGATATCCAACAGAATATTCACGCTCCTTTTGATGTTACGATAAGACGTAGATAATCTTTTTAAAGGCGGCGCCCCGCTCCATAAAGTTCTTGAATTTGTCGAAAGAGGCGCAGGCGGGAGAGAGAATTACCACGTCTCCAGACTTAGCAGCGCGATGAGCCGCCAGCACCGCCTCCTCAAAGTCGTCAATCACAGTGATGGGGAGCTGTGCCGGGCTATAGCCAGGCGTCTGTTCCACTGCAGAACGGATCTTGGCAGCGGTATCTCCAGTAAGGAATAATTCCTTTACATGTTCCGTAATTTCAGGGCCAAGCACGTCAAAGGGGATGTGCTTATCGTAGCCGCCGGCGATGAGAATAACCTTTTGCCGGAAGGAGCGCAGGCCCGCGATGGTGCGGGAGGGGCTGGAGGCGATGGAATCGTTATAGTACTTTACGCCATTCAGCGTACGCACCAGCTCAATACGGTGCTCCACTCCGGCGAATTTTGCTGCAAACTCCCGGATGACCTGGTCGGGGATCAAGCCGTCCAAAGCAGCGATGGCGGCCATATAGTTCTCCACATTGTGGTCGCCGGGCAACAGGATATCAGACACCGGTAATACAGGCCGCTCATGCATGGCGTTGCGCACCCAGATGACCCCGTCCTTGAGAAATACTCCTTTTTCCAGCTCCTGACGGCGGCTGAAGAGCGTCACATGTCCCGGAGCCTCCGGGGCAAAGCCGCGGGTAATCTCGTTATCCTGGTTCAGTACCAACAGACCATCCGGGTTCTGATAGAGGAAGATGTTCCGCTTGGCGTCCACATACTCCTCCATAGATTTGTGTACATCCAGATGGTTGGAAGCCAGATTGGTGACCACAGCAATATCCGGACTTTGCCGCATGGTCATCAGTTGGAAGGAGGACAGCTCCAGCACTGCCACATCACCCGGCTCCATGCCGTCTACGTCCGGCAGCAGAGGTTTACCGATATTCCCGCCCACATACACAGTCTGGCCCGCGGCTTTCAGCAGTTCGGCAATGATGGTGGTGGTGGTGGTTTTCCCATCGCTGCCCGTCACTGCAATGGTTTTGCAGGGACAGACCTGGAAAAATACCTCCATCTCAGAGGTGAGGATCGCGCCGCGCTGGAGCGCCTCCACCAACTCAGGCAGGTCGGGCCGCATACCGGGTGTGCGGAAGATCACCTCAAAGTCCAGATCCTTCAGATAGTCCGGCCCCAGCTTGAGTTGAGCGCCAAGGCTCTCCAGCTCTTCCGCCAGCCCCGCAAAGGACTCCTTTGGCTTTTTGTCACAGGCGGTTACCTTTACCCCTGCCCGCAGCAGCATCTTGACCAGCGGAGTGTTGGACACCCCGATTCCGATGACAGCCACCCGCTTGCCCTTCAGGCCCGCCAAATATTCCTGTATGGTGGAACGCTTCATAACAGTTCCTCCCTTTTCATAGTTTAACCAATTTATTATATCCTA
Source organism: Flavonifractor sp. An306 (assembly GCF_002159455.1). Lineage (GTDB taxonomy): Bacteria > Bacillota > Clostridia > Oscillospirales > Oscillospiraceae > Flavonifractor. Next base: position 18,553 of record NZ_NFIQ01000005.1, on the reverse strand, counting down.
CCTGGAGTGAAAATTCAATCAGAAGCGGCTTTTGATTTGACAATTGGATGGGAATACGGTAAAATACCCTACGCAAGCAAGCTGGACAGCCGCGCGGCCGGGGCGAAAGGCCCGGCTGTGAGGAAAGTCCGGGCTCCACAGGGCAAGGATAACGGGTAACACCCGCCGGGGGCGACCCCAGGAAAAGTGCAACAGAAATAGTCTGCCGGTCTTTGGCCGGTCAAGGTGGAAAGGCGAGGTAAGAGCTCACCCGATGGCGTGCCAAGCGTCCATCGCTGTAAACTCTATCCGGAGCAACGCCGTGGAGGGACATAAGGCTGGCCCGGCCGTCCCGAGGAGGCGGCTTGAGCGTACCGGCGACGGTACGTCGAGATAGATGGCTGTCTTAAATGACAGAACCCGGCTTACAGGCTTACTTGCGATATGGCGGCCCGGAGCACAGCGCTCCGGGCCGCATTTTTCTCTTTTTTCGGATGTTTTCTTGACGCTTTCCCTAGAAAGATACTGCCCCTGCTTATGCAGGGGCAGTATCTTTTAGTCGTCCTCACGGCGGATGATCAGTTTTTTCTGGATCTCCCGCAGGTGGGCACGGGCGGCTTTACGGGCAGCAACAGCCTGCTGAAGCCCCTGCTCCAAATCGGACCGTACATCTTCCCTGGTATTCCGGGCCATATCCTTTAGGGCCTGCTTGGCCTGTTTGGCAGCCTGCTTATACACCTTTCGTGCCTCACGCAGCTGCTGGGTCAAGCGGTTGGGACGGGCCTGCAGGTTGGGGTATGCCTGATGAATACGGCGAATGAGCAGATTCCGGTCATGGAGCAACGCATGAATCTGCCGGCTGATCTCCTCTGTATTGTCCCCAACCTGGCTGTCGATCTCCCGGCGAACCACGCCCATCAGGAAGTGGGCGGTGATATAGTCCGCGGCCAAAAGGGCAAGCACGCCCCATGCAGCCAGTTTCAGAAGGCGCGGATCCCAGCTGTCCATCCATCGAAAAAATACAGGGTCGATAACATGGACAATCACCACACAGGCAGCTCCAAAGAGCAGCAGATTACCGATCCAGATGCGGCCGTGCAGGTTCATTGGCTTCTGACTATAATCCCACCATCTGGCATGGAACCTTTTCTCCATGTACCAGGAGGTAAAGTATTCCAACGCTCCACAGAGCACCATACCCGCCAAAAATGTCTCCCCCAATGTTCCCCTTCGGACGGCCAGGCCGCCCACCACCAGAGTGACTGTCACCACACCCCAGCCATAGATGGGGCAATAGGGACCGATGAGAAACCCCCGGTTGATGAAGCGGTGAAATTGAATGTACTTCAAGGTGACTTCCATCACCCAGCCCAGGCAGGAAAACAGAAAAAACTCCGGTACAAGCATCCATAACAGCGACAGATCCATAAGTACCCCCTTCTGAATCAAACGGAAAAAGCGGGAAAGCACGGAGCTTTCCCGCTTTTCGATTGCAGTTACTCAAACTCAGTCTTGATCCCAGTTGTGCCAGACGTTCTGTACGTCGTCGTTGTCCTCCAGCAGGTCAATGAGCTTTTCCATATTCTTGATATCTTCCTCATTTTCCAGCTTGACATAGTTCTGGGGGACCATCTCCACAGCGGCCTGAACAAAGGTGTAGCCCTTTTCCTCCATAGCGGCCAGCACAGTGCCGAAGGAGTCGGGATCGGTGTATACCTCAAACACCTCATCCTCCACCTGCATATCGTCGGCACCACAGTCCAGCGCATCCATCATAACGGTGTCCTCGTCCAGGTCCTCCTTCTCAATGACGATAACGCCCTTGCGGTCAAAGGACCAGGACACACAGCCGGTGGCACCCAGCCCCTTGCCGTACTTGTCCAGCAGATGGCGCACCTCGGGAGCGGTACGGTTGCGGTTGTCGGTGAGGGCGTCCACAATAACAGCTACACCGGAGGGACCATAGCCCTCATACACCACGTTCTCGTAGGCGTCGGCGTTGCCGGAACCCAACGCCTTGTCAATGGTGCGCTTGATGTTGTCGTTGGGCATGTTGGCCGCCTTGGCTTTGGCGATAACGGTGGCCAGGCGGGAGTTATTGTTGGGGTCGCCACTGCCGCCGGTCTTGACGGCCACGATCATCTCGCGGGCGATCTTGGTAAAAATCTGGGAGCGCTTGGCATCGGCCGCGCCCTTGGTCTTCTGGATATTATGCCACTTGGAATGTCCTGACATTGGTACTCGTTCCCTTCCTCGTCGAAAATCAGCGCATCTAGTTTATCACGTTTACTTCCGCTTGGCAACCCCTCACAGATAGGAAAAGGCCTCTTTGTGCTGCTGTGTGGTCAGAACTTCCACTTTGGGGAACCCGGACGCCAGCCATTTTGCCAGCACCGGCACCACCACCTGCTCGGTGGGATAGTGGCCGGCGTCGATCAGGTTGACCCCCAGGGCCTTGGCATCCAGAAAGCCGTTATACTTCACATCTGCGGTGACAAAGGTATCACAACCCATAGCCAGAGCGTCCTGCAGCATATCGGCACAAGCGCCGCCGCCCACCGCCACCCGGCGCACCGGACGGCGGGCGTCCACATAGCGTACGCCGTTTGCCCCCAGGGCCTCCTTTACAAAGGCGGCGAAAGCAGGGGCATACATAGGGACACCGGCGGTATTGCCCACCCGTCCGATGCCGTATGGCCGGCCAGAGGCGTCTACCCCATCCTGCTTGAGCTGCTCGATTTGGGTGAGTCCCAGCTTTTGGGCCAGAGCATCGTTGACGCCTCCGTGGACCGCATCCAGGTTGGTGTGGGCGCAGATGGCGGCGACCTGATGCTCCGCCAGAGACAGCAGGATCCGTCCGGTGGGGTCGCCGTCCGTGATGGATTTGGCCGGGAAGAAAATGACCGGGTGGTGTGAGACGATGAGCTGACAGCCCAGTCCGGCCGCCTCCACCGCCACCTCCTCGGTGATATCCAAGCTTACCAGCAGCTTGTCCACCTGCCGGTCTCCCCTGCCCACCAAAAATCCGGCGTTATCAAAGTCCATCTGCAGCGAAAACGGAGCCAGTCCGTCCAGGTACTGATAGATCTCTCTTACTGTTGCCATGTTGACCACTCCTCACTTAGCCGAAGGAGGTCCTGATAAACCGCCTTCATTTCTGTCAGACGGACCTGATCCGAGCTCCGGCTGGAGCGGTTCAGTCCATCCAGCGCCCGCCGGACCTGTGCGGCCAGCCGGTCCAGATACGCGCCTCTCAGGGGGGCATCCATATCCCGGTGCTGCCGTCCGGCCCACTGTTCCCCGGGCGTCAGCGGTTCCATTGCTCCGGCATATACCTGGAAGGCAACGTAAATGGTCTCCCCTTCCTTGCTCAGCAGCTCCTGCTTGATGGTATACCCATGGCACTGTAGCCAGCGGCGCAGCTCCGGCTGGGCGCTCATGGGCTGGAGCAGGATCGTCTTACCTCCCATCTGAAGCCAGGGCGCCGCCGACAAAATCTCCGCAATAGTTTCCCCGCCCATACCGGCAATGGCCACAGCGTCCGTCTCATCCGGAGAAACGCCGGCCAGACCATTGCACAGCCGGAAATCCATAACATCGGTCAACCCATATCTCTCCGCTGTGGCTCTTGCCCGCTCCAGCGGGCCTTTCCGCAGATCGGTGGCAATGGCTCCGGGGATAATGCCCCGCAGAATAAGCCAGGCGGGAAGATAGGCGTGATCCGTCCCCACATCGGCTAGACGGGCCCCTTCGGGCACCAGGCCTGCCACTGAATGTAGTCTTGGGGAAAGTTCCAATGTCCGCATTGGTAGCACCTCCTGATAAAAAAGGAGCGGTTGTACCGCTCCTTTTTTATGGCGTTTTACTGGGCGGAGCCCACACTGGCGTTGATCTTGGCCAGCAGTTCGTCCACATCCACACCGTGAACCATGCAGGCCTCCTCCACAGTCTCACCGCGGGAAGAGGGGCAGCCCAGGCAGTGCATGCCGATAGACAGGAAGATGGGAGCGGTCTCAGGGGCAATATCCAGGATGTCGCCGATGATAGTATCTTTGGTAATCTGAGCCATGGGGTAATACCTCCAAATTTCTAGGATATCAGTAGTATATCCTATTTTCTTCCGTTTGGCAAGCGATTTTGCAATTTCCGTAAACAAAAAGGGCGCCCGCAGAGGGCGCCCTTCTCTTGCGTAGCTTAGTGCTGCTCGCCGCGCATGCGGGCGAAGCAGTCGCTGCAGTACACAGGACGGTCGGACTTGGGCTCAAAGGGAACCTTCGCCTCACCGCCGCAGGCAGCGCAGGTGGCGGTAAAGTACTCCCGGGGGCCGCGGGAAGCAGCCTTGCGAGCGTCGCGGCAGGCTTTGCAGCGCTGGGGCTCGTTCTGGAAGCCGCGCTCGGCGTAGAACTCCTGCTCACCGGCGGTGAACACGAACTCCTGGCCACATTCCTTACATACCAGAGTCTTGTCTTCGTACATGATGATACCCTCTCTTTGCTTCTTTGCCCAGGTCCTCCGGAAGATCCGATCGTGCTGGGTCAGTTGTAATATGCGATCAGCTTGCGCTGATATCGCCAGATACAGATCGCTGCGCCAGCTTGCGACGGATTCTCTGGACAGCGTTGTCCACCGATTTGGGGGACTTGTTTACCTCGACCGCAATCTCAGCATAGGACAGCCCCTTCAGATACAACCTGAGTATACTTGCTTCGAAACCAGACAGCTGGCCGTTAAGCGCATCCATGCGCTCTCGGAACGACTCTCTGCTCAGGAAAATCTCCTCCGGGTCCTCTGCTTGCTGGCCGGGCGCACCACAGGCAAAACGCTCACCGGCTCCGCTAAAAAGAGGGGTTTCGAATGAAACTGAGTTGTTCAGCGGTGTGTGCTTATCTCTTGCTGCTGCTTTGACGGCGGAAAACAGCCGATTTTTTACGCAAACCTCCGCATAGGTACGAAAAGACGCAGCCTTTTGCGGATCATACTCTCTGATTGCGCTGAGCAGGCCCACCATTCCCTCCTGGATCAAATCCTCGCTGTCCCCCCCGGCCAGAAAATACGGCCGGGCGCACATCCGCACCAAACGGTTGTAGCGCAAAACAAGGGACTCCTCCGCCATGCGGTCACCCGCCGCGGCCTGGGCGCACAGGATTTCATCACTGGGTTCCTGGTAAATCTGTTCTGGTGTCATGCTGTTTCTCCTTGCACATTATAAGCGTCGCGCTGCCATTTTGTCAAGCATTTACGAAAAATATTTCCAATTCCTCAGTAATTTTTTATCACATTTGCCAAGTGCTCTGCAATTTTCTGTGCATCCGTCTGGCTGCTGGCCTCTACCATGACCCGGATCAACGCTTCCGTGCCGGAGGGGCGGACCAAAACACGTCCGGAACCGGCCAGCATAGCCTCCTGTTCCGCCACCGCGTCCTGAATCGTCCGGGCCGCCATGATGGCCTCTTTTTTTGCCTTATCCGCCACAGGGACGTTAATCAACACCTGGGGATACCGCTTGCAGCCCTCTACCAGCTGAGACGCCTTTTTCCCGGAACGATGCAGCAGCGCCAGGAACTGCAGCGCGGTCAGCTGACCGTCCCCCGTGGTGGCATATTTGCGGAAAATGGTATGGCCGGACTGTTCCCCGCCCAAAACATAGCCGCTCTCCTCCATCTTCTCCAGCACGTTCCGGTCTCCCACGGCGGTACAGAACAGCTCCATGCCGTGTTCTCTGCAGAACACATGCAGGCCCAAATTGCTCATGACCGTGCCCACAATGGCGCTCCCAGGAAGTTTGCCCCGGTTCAGAAGGTCCAGCCCGCAGGCGGCGATCACCTGGTCGCCGTCAATCTCCTCCCCTGTCTCGTCCACCATCAGGCAGCGGTCGGCATCACCGTCAAAGGCAATGCCCAGATCATAGTTTCCCGCCGTTACCATAGCCTTCAGACTATCCAGATGGGTAGATCCGCATCCATTGTTAATATTCACTCCATCAGGGTCTGCATTGATGATATCAGCGTGAAGATCATCAAACTGATCAAACAGCCGTCCGGCGGTGGCGGAAGAGGCTCCATTGGCGCAGTCCACCAGGATATGCAGGCCAGCCAGATCGGAGTTAATGGTGGACACCAGATGATCAATGTAGTCCTGACTCTCCTTTTGATCGGCATACACCACTCTGCCGATCTCTCCGGCGGTTTTGCGCGGAACCTGCACGTTATTCAAGATGATATCTTCGATTTTCCCCTCCAGCTCATCGGACAGCTTGAAGCCCTGGCTGTTGAAGATTTTAATGCCGTTATGTTCAAAGGGGTTGTGAGAAGCGGAAATGACGATACCGGCGTCGCAGCCGCTGTCCACCGTCACCCAGGCCACGCCGGGGGTGGGGATCACGCCCAGATGAAGGACGTCCGCTCCAGCGGAGCACAGTCCGGCAATGAGCGCGCCCTCCAGCAGATCGGAGGAAATGCGGGTATCCTTACCAATGGCAAAACGGGGCTGCCCCCCTTCCTTCTCCTGTGCCATCACATAAGCGGCAGCCAGTCCAACCTGGAAGGCCAGTTCCGCATCCAGGCCAGCGTTTACCACACCGCGAATACCGTCGGTTCCAAACAGTTTACCCATAATTGATTACCTCTTTCTGCCCAAATCATCAAAATTATGTTTCAATGCCCGCTCCACAGGAAAAATACTCCCTATCAGCACTACCAGCTGAACTCCTTCCACCACGGCACACCAGATGCCGATTGTGTCGATTTCCTTGCCCAGAGACAGCAGCGTAGCACATATGCTCACCGGCAGCAGAACCAGCCCCAAACGGAACCAGAGTCTGCCGCAATACCGATGGGCAAAGTCCCAGGTCTGCTGGCTCTTCATGGAGCGTGCGGTGCGATAGCCGTAAACGCTGTTGATCCGTTCAGGCGGTTTTCTTTGAAAACGCCTGCCGAAACAGAGCATGACGGCAGGAAGCAGCAGGTTCATTACCAGGCAAAAAATCCAAAAGCTCATCAAGCCCTCCTAAGAAAAGGTAAGCTGCTCCATGCCGCTCCCGCCTGGAACCGGCAGGCCCAGATGCTCATAGGCGCGCCGGGTGACACACCGGCCCCGGGGCGTACGGGTGAGAAATCCCATCTGCATGAGATAGGGCTCATACACATCCTCCAGGGTGACCGCCTCCTCATTGATGGTGGCGGCCAGCGTCTCCAGGCCAACAGGACCGCCGCTGTAGTGGTGGATGATGCTGGAAAGCATCCGGCGGTCAATGGCGTCCAGGCCCAGATGGTCTACCTCCAGAGCGGTGAGAGCGGCATCCGCCACATCGCGGGTTATAACGCCTCCTGCTTTCACCTGGGCAAAATCCCGTACCCGACGAAGCATCCGGTTGGCAATACGAGGCGTCCCCCGGCTTCGCTTAGCAATCTCCATGGCACCATCCGCCTCAATGGGAACCCCCAGGATACCCGCCGATCGGGTGACGATGAGGGCCAGTTCCTCCGGCGTATACAGCTCCAGACGCAGGGTTACGCCGAAGCGGTCCCGCAGCGGCGCGGAAAGCTGCCCTGCCCGGGTGGTCGCGCCGATGAGGGTGAACTTGGGCAGATCCAACCGGATGGAGTTAGCGGACGGACCCTTGCCGATGATAATATCAATGGCAAAATCCTCCATGGCAGGATAAAGGATTTCCTCTACCTGCCGGTTCAGCCGGTGAATTTCGTCCACAAACAGGATATCGTTTTCCGCAAGGTTGGTCAGCAGCGCGGCCAAGTCTCCCGGTTTTTCAATGGCAGGGCCGGAGGTAATGCGGATATTGACCCCCATCTCATTGGCAATAATATTGCTCAGGGTGGTCTTGCCCAGTCCCGGAGGGCCGTGGAGCAGAACGTGGTCCAGAGGTTCATTGCGCATCTTGGCTGCCTGGATAAACACCTCCAGATTCCCTTTCGCCTTTTGCTGACCGATATATTCATTTAATGTCTTGGGCCGCAGAGAACCCTCGTTCTCATCGTCCCTGGTCAGGGAGGTGGTTACCAGAGGCTCCTCAGTCTCAAATCCATCCTCAGAAAACGCGATACTCAAAGTCTCACTTCCTTTTCCGGAACCGGTTTCCGGTATTTGCGTAGATCACCGCCCAAACACATATGACCAGAATCAGGACAATTCCACCCCATATGAACTCCGTGCGATCCAGAACAGTGGCAAACATGATCACGGCATAACAGCCGGCCAGAATAAACATCAGCTTACCCATAAACCGGCAGAGCGCTTTTTCGTCATACTTTTTCTTTTCCTCCGGGCCGGCGGTATTGTAGCCCGCGATGAGGAAACTCCCCTTCCTTTTGGAAAATACAATTCCTAAAATGACAAGCAGAGCGATGAAAGCCAACTGTATGACAAATGCAATGATCTTGTCCATAGTCGCTTTCCCTCTACTATTTCACCATTTTTTTGAGGGCCTGCTTGATGATTTCCTCCAGGCTTAGGGCTTCCAAATCGATACCCTTGAGGGCCATACCGATCTCGGTCTGGGAGTAGCCCAACACCGCCAGGGCTGCGGCAGCTTCAGAGGACTTGTTTTCCGGAATGACGGTGACAGCGGTGCCGCCGTAAGCCTCTCCGCCGGGCGTGATCTGACCTTTGGCCAGCTTATCCTTCAATTCCAGAATGATCCGCTGGGCAATTTTCTTTCCGATGCCCTGGGCGACGGTGAGCGCTTTCTCATCTCCAGTGATGATGCTCATAGCCAGTGACTCCGGCGTGGCGGCGGACAGAATAGACAGAGCGGCTTTGGGACCCACACCGGACACCGAGATCAGCAGCTGAAAACAGTTCAGCTCGTTCTCGGAGACAAAGCCATAGAGCTCCATAGCGTCCTCCCGGACATTCAGATAGGTAAACAGCTTGGCGCTCTCCCCTTTTTTCAGCCTGGAAAGGGTATTGTTGGTGGTACGGCAGGCATAGCCCACACCATTACAGTCGATAACCGCCAAATATGGCGCAGTGTGGGCCACTACTCCTTTTACATAATAAAACATACCGCAAACTCCTAATCATGATGTACTGCGTAACGCCCGCTGCCCGGCCGGGCAGCGTCAGGGCTTTGAAGCCGAGAGGTAAAGGATCTGGCGTGGCAGAGGGCAATCGCCACAGCGTCGGCGGCGTCGTCCGGCCTGGGGACAGCCTTTAAATTCAATAGCCGACGGGTCATATCCATGACCTGCCTCTTTTCCGCCTTTCCGTATCCAACCACCGCCTGCTTAACCTGGCTGGGTGAGTATTCATAGATTGGAACCCCGTGCTGCTCTGCGGACAGGAGAAGCACGCCTCTGGCCTGGGCCACACCGATTCCGGTGGTGATGTTGTTATTAAAAAACAGCTCCTCGATGGCCATAACGTCCGGCTTAAACTGACTCAGGAGAAGCCCCATGTCGTCGGAAATCTGTTTCAGGCGGGCGGGCAGAGGCTCCCCTGCCGGCGTGGTGATGGCGCCGCACTGTACCAGACGCTGTCTGCTGCCGGCGGTTTCCACCAGTCCAAACCCCACGATGGCAAAGCCAGGATCAATCCCCAGAATCAGCATCGGTTTTGCTCCTTTCCTGCATCCATACAGAGTTTATTTTACCACGGGGTTTACCCCTTGCGCAAGACGAAAAAGAGAGCCGGCCCAGATGGGGCCGGCTCTCTTTTCATGCTCTGGGATGGGCTTTTTGGTAAACATCCTTCAATTTTTGATTAACCAGCTGCGCATAAATCTGGGTGGAGGAAATATCGGCATGTCCAAGCATCTCCTGAATGGAGTGGAGGTCCGCGCCGTTTTCCAGCAGATGGGCGGCAAAGGAGTGGCGGAGGGTATGTGGGGTAATGTCCTTCTGGATACCCGCCGTCTCCTGATAGTGCTTGATGATCTTCCAAAAGCCCTGACGACTCATGCGCTCCCCGTTCATGTTGACGAACAGGGCCCTTTCATCCACGTGCTCAATCACCTGCGGACGCACGTGCTCCAGATAGTCCTGCAGCGCCCTGACCGCTGCGGGGTAGAGCGGGATGATCCGCTCCTTTCCCCGGCTGGAGCAGCGGATAAAGCTTGCGGACAGATTGACGTTATCCAGGTTCAGGCCGATCAGCTCCGAAACCCGGATGCCCGTAGCATACAGCAGTTCCAGCATAGCCCGGTCTCTGCACCCCTTGGCGTCAGAAGCGTCCGGCTGCTCCAAAAACAGCTCTACCTCTTTTGCGGTGAGAATGTGGGGCAGCTTTCGCTCCACCTTGGCGGGAGCGGGACCCTTGGCGGGATTGACCAGAACTCTTCCCGTTCCAAGCAGATATGTATAAAAGGATTTCAGAGATGCCAGAGAACGGGTCACTGTGGCCGCAGATTTCCCCTTGCTGGTCAGCACCTTGATATAGCGCTCCACATCGCTCTGAGCCGCCTGTTCCGGGGTGAGCCCTTCCTCAGACAGCCAGGCAAGGTATTGCCGGATGTCCCGCAAATAGGAGCTGAGCGTATTGGGAGAGGCTTTCTTGCGCTCTGCCAAATACCTTTCATATTCTGTCAGATACTCCATCCATCCAACACCTTCTTACTTTTCTCTATCCACCCAAAATCGCACCAGCTGCACCGGATACCAGCACAGGTACAGCAAAGCGCTCCAAAAAAAGACACACACACAAGGCGACGGCGCAGCCGCCGCAGCGCAGGAAATAGGCCCTTCCATATGGAGAAGGCTCCTTCCCCTCGCCCAAAAAACGGCTGGCCAATCTGCGGGAAGCCGCCAGACTCTGAACGCCCAGCACAAACAGGGCGGATACCGAAATACCGCCACCGATTCCAAAGACTAAAAAAGCCATCAGACATCCGGCACTTCCAAATATCTGCACAAAGGCCGCAATGGAAAAGGCCAGTAAAAAACCGCGAACCGCAAACAGCAACGGAAGCCCCAACACGCCCAGTGCTGTAAATCCCAGCAGTAACGCGGCAGCAGGCCACCGGAGCAGGTCCCAAAGCTGAACCGCCAGACCCGGGACGCACATTTCACCGCTCTGAGCAGAGACTAAAAACACTTCCAAATAATTTCTCAGGCTCTCCTGCCCCGCTCCTCCCACAAATGTGGACATCAGAGAACCTGCCAGGCCGCCCACCAAAAAGCTGACCGATATCACTGCCAGAGCAGGCAGAATACGCTCCTCCGGCATGTTCCAGGCGCCACCTACCGCTCTGCGCATCCGATATCACCTCAAGGCATTTTATGCCTGAGCAGACGGCACCAGAACCGGAAAACGCACCCAATTTTATATTACTATATCCCACCAACTGGATTTGTGCAAGAAGTCTCAAGGAAAAATATTATTTTTGTCTATTATGACAACGAATTATGTATACTTATTTATGTAAACTTTATATAGAAGCAAGGGCGGCACCCCGTTAGAGGTGCCGCCCTTGCTTCTATATTTTGTGTTTTTAGGTGATTACAGGTCTATATATACCGATCCATTTGCGCAAACGATTACGAAATGTATAATTACATCTTGTATAGGTCACTCCGCCATACCAGCAGCCAGGGCGCGCAGCGCAATGGCACATTCCAGCCGCTTGCGTTCCAGCTCACACCCCACTTTATGAGGATGCTTTATGTCGCCGTTGACAAGCAGGTTGGAGGCCGAGCATCCGCCAGAGCAGTAAAATCTTGCCCAACAGTGGGAGCACTCTTCCCTGGTGTAAATATTCAGGGCGGCAAATTGGCTGGAGAGCTCCTTGGCAAAGGTGCCATCATATACACTGCCCAGCTTGTAGTCCTCGTTGCCCACAAATTGATGGCAGGGGTAAATATCCCCATCCGGCGTGACAGCCACATACTCGCAGCCCGCGCCGCAGCCGCGCAGCCGCTTGATCACACAAGGCCCCTGGGCTAGATCCACATTAAAGTGGAAGAAATTTGTCTCCCGGTGATCCTTCAAATATTCCGCCAGCCGCTCATACTCTGCCTTGAGTTCCGGAAGATCGGCCTCCTGAAGAGCGTAGGGATCATCCTCCTTCCCTACCACAGGTTCCACAGAAACATGCTTTCCGATGGCCGCCAGGGCCTTTACATCCTCAGCAAAATCCTTATGGAAGCGGGTGAAGGTGCCCCGCAAATAATAATCTTTGGTGCCTCTGCCCTCAATGAGTTTTTTGAACTTGGGCACGATCACATCGTAAGAACCCTTGCCGTTGACAGTGGGACGCAGATCGTCGTTGACTTCTTTTCTCCCATCCAGAGAGAGCACCGCATTGGACATCTCCCGATTGATGTACGCGATATTCTCATCATCGAGCAATACGCCATTGGTGGTAATGGTAAAGCGGAAACATTTATTGTGCTCCTTCTCGATGGAGCGGGCGTACTCCACGGTGGCCTTTACGGTATCCATCGCCATCAGTGGCTCTCCGCCGAAGAAGTCCACTTCGATATTGCGGCGATTCCCCGATTTGGCAATGACAAAATCAATGGCTTTTTTGGCGGTCTCCACATCCATGGTCATGCGTTTGCCGGTGCCGAAGTCGCCGGTAGAGGCAAAGCAATATTTGCACCGCAGGTTGCAGTCATGGGACACGTGGAGGCAGAGCGCCTTTACCAGAGCCTGCTGCTGCATGGAGGCAGCCTTTTCCCGGTCTATATAATCATCCTCTTCAAACAGAAGCCCCTGCTCCCGCAGCTCACCCAGCTCAGCCCAGGCCTCCTTCAGCGCGGCGGGGTCGTGCTGAGGCAGCCGCGCCAACAGCTCCTCCGGCATGGGACCGGACAGAAGCTTGCCGCTCTCATCCCGTTCCGCCAGTGCGGTGAGCAGGTCATACATCAGCCCGTCCAGCACATGAACAGCGCCGCTGTTTACATCCACGGCGATATTCACGCCGAGGCAACGAAAGGTATGTACCATATATTTGATTCCTTCCTCAGGGCATAGAAAAGGGTGGGCTGCACACCCACCCTTTCCCCTGTATGTTTACTGATTCTCGCACTTCTGATTCGCCACGGTGCAAGAGGTCTTACAGGCGGACTGGCAGGAGGTCTGGCACTCCCCGCAGCCGCCGTGGGCGGCGCTCTTCTTCAACGTCGCGCCGTTGAGCGTCTTAACATGCTTCATTTCGATTTCCCTCCTCTAACAAAGGTTGAAGGTATTATAGCATATGGACCAGGGGATTTCAACGTTTTCTGCGTTTTTTCCGGGATGGCCTTCCTTTTTCATGGCCCAGCAGTCCGGCGGCGGCGCCTCCGCACAGCCCACCGCACAGCAGACCGATCCCACCCGCTTCCAGTGCCATAGTCTCAAAGAAAAGTGCACCGATCGTGAGGAGCAACAGAAACAGGATCCCGCCCACCGTCAAACCGGTAAACAAGCCCCCTCCGCACTGTCCCACCGCAAACAAACCGCCTCCAAAGCCACCCAAGACGCACCCCACGATCGTGAGCTGATACCCCAGCCCCTCCCCTACCGCGCCGCTGGAGATGGCTACCGAGCAACCCAATAAAAACAGACAGCAGATCGCCAACGCAAGTATACCGCCCAGCAGAACACCCAATCCGCAGCGGATGAGGCGGGCGCTCTGGTCTTCCTCTTTTTTCCGCATAAAAACACCCTCCCTTACCATCGGTTCCTACTGAAACCTATGCAGGGAGGGCGTTCTTATGTCTTACTTTTTGTCCTTGCTGTCCTTCGTCTCACCGACGCCGTTCTCAGTGGTCTGAGTGCCCTTAGTGGAAACGGCCCACTTGGTAAACTCCATACGGACCCGGTCGGCGCTGGTTTCGATCACGATGGTATCTTCCTTCACCGCGCAGATAGTGCCTACGACGCCGCCGATGGTGGTGATCTGGTCCCCCACCGCCAGCTCAGAGCGCATCTGGGCCGCTGCTTTCTTTTTCTTGTTTTCGGGACGAATGAGCAGGAAATAGAAGATCGCGAGCATCGCCACGACCATAATAATCATGCTCACGCCACCGCCCGCAGCTCCGCTCTGCGTCAGCATCGCGCCTGCAACCTGTGTCAGCAAATTGATCCCCTCCGATAGTTACTTGATGTGGTATGTCATCAATGGGACATTATAAAACGAATCTCAGGATTTGACAAGCATTTTCCGCTAATTTTCCAAAACCTTATACCCGTCCCGCCAGCTTCTCGCTGTATTCCTCCCGAAAAGCGGCAAATACGCCACTGTCCAGCGCGTCCCGGATACGCTGCGCCAACTTATTATAAAAATACAAATTGTGGAGCACCGCCAGACGCATAGCCAGCATCTCCTCCGCCACAAACAGATGGCGCAGATAGGCCCGGGAGAAATTTCGGCATACCGAACAATCACAGTCGGGGTCAATGGGCCGCTCATCCAGTTTGTACTTTTCGTTGCGGATGTTCAGGGCGCCCGACCAGGTAAACAGCTTGGCATGGCGGGCATTGCGGGCTGGCATCACACAGTCGAAGAAGTCCACGCCGCGGGCCACCGCCTCGATAATATTGGAGGGGGTACCAACCCCCATCAGATATCTGGGCTTGTCCACGGGCATATGAGGCTCCACCGCGTCAATGATGTCGTACATCACCTGGGTGGGCTCCCCTACTGCCAGACCGCCGATGGCATAGCCCTCGCAGTCTATTTTGGAGATTTCCTTCATGTGCCAGACCCGCAGTTCCTCAAACGTGGCCCCCTGATTGATGCCGAAAAGCATCTGGCTTGAGTTGATTGTATCGGGCAGGGCATTCAGCCGGTCATGTTCCGCCTTGCACCGCTCCAGCCACCGCAATGTGCGCTCACAGGAAGCCTTGGCATACTCATAGGTAGCTGGATTTTCCACGCACTCATCAAACGCCATAGCAATGTCGCTGCCCAGGTTGGACTGGATCTGCATGGACTCCTCCGGCCCCATAAAAATGCGCCGACCGTCAATATGGGAGGCAAAGGTGACCCCCTCCTCCTTGATCTTCCGCAGTCCAGACAGGGAAAATACCTGAAAGCCGCCGGAATCGGTGAGGATAGGTCCATCCCACCTCATAAATTTGTGCAGTCCTCCCATTTGGCGAACAACCTGGTCGCCGGGGCGAAGATGGAGGTGGTAGGTATTGGACAGCTCCACCTGACACCCAATCTCCTTCAGGTCCAGAGCGGACACAGCCCCTTTGATGGCGCCCTGAGTTCCCACATTCATAAACACCGGCGTCTGCACCG
This sequence comes from Flavonifractor sp. An306, assembly GCF_002159455.1. Classification (GTDB taxonomy): domain Bacteria; phylum Bacillota; class Clostridia; order Oscillospirales; family Oscillospiraceae; genus Flavonifractor. The sequence continues at coordinate 3,390 of NZ_NFIQ01000005.1, read as the reverse complement.
TACCGTGCGCACAGGTAAACACGCCCCGCCGGGCCTTGCCTTCTGTCCGGATCACTTCAAACACAGTCAAGAAAACCCCTTTATCATAAATTGGTTCCATCATACCAGACCGCGGAACAAATAACAAGAGGGGACTCGCCGCAGCGAAGTCCCCTCCTGCTGTTTATGATACGCTGTCCATGGTCTGCTGCACGATGGATTCCATAATATCTCCGGTAAGCGCGCCAGGTACATACCCGTATACATTACCGTTGGAATCAATCATAAACGTGGTAGGAAAGGCGGAGATGGCATAGTAGTACAAGGTCTCCCCCGTCAGGTCCATCACCACCGGGAAGGTGTAACCGTTGTCCTCCAGGAACTGTTCCACTTCCTCCTGGGTTCCCTCGTTGGTATAAGGATTCTGCTCTGTTCTAGGACTGGCCACACCCAACACCACAAGATCTCCCCCATTTTCCCCATAGTCCTCGTAAAGCTTCTGAATGTCCGGCATCTCGCTTTTGCACGGCCCGCACCAGGTGGCCCAGAAATTGAGGAACACCGTTTTGCCCTTGTAATCAGAGAGGGTATGGGTATTGCCGTATTGATCGGTGAGGGTAAAGTCAGGGGCAGGCACCACAGGACGCTGGCTGGCCTGCGGCGAGGCCTCCGGCTCCGCGCTCTCCGCTGCCTCAGTTTGCTGGGGCGAAACGCTGCCAACTGCACTGGACAGATAACCGGTAATTCCGTTCATAAATCCCGTCAGCGTCATTACACCCATCAGAATCAGCAGCGCCGCTCCTATTTTGACCGTATAGCGCACCACTTTCTGATGCCGCTTGAAAAATCCCAGCACCGTGCCCGTAAACAACCCCACCGTCAAAAAGGGAATGACAAAGCCGGCGGTATAGACCCCGATGAGCAAAAAGCCCTTGGATGCGCTGGAGGCAGACGAGGCCATCAGCAGCACGCTGCTCAGGGTGGGACCCACACAGGGGGTCCAGGCAAAGCTGAAGGTAAATCCCAGAATCAGAGCCACCAGAGGATTCATGGCCCAGCGGTCCAGGCGGAATGGCAGCCTACGTTCCCGGCCCAGGGCGGCGGATTGGCCAAAAAATCCAAACTGATAGATACCGAAGAGGATCATAATGATTCCGCTGACCCGGGCAAACCAGGTCTGATAATCGGAAAAGAACCGACCTAAAGCGGTAAACCCAAATCCCAGCAGGAAAAAGGCAAAACTTATTCCAAGCACAAAAAACACCGTATTGAGCAGCACTTTTCCCTTTGGATAGCGGATGTTCCCGTTTTCATCCACCACGCCGGTTCCGCCCGCCAGATAACTGACATAGAGAGGTACCAGTGGCAGCACACAAGGAGAGAAAAAGCTCAGCACGCCCTGTATAAAGACGGTAATGGCCGGTACGCTGGTTTCAAGATCAAAGCCCATGGGTCATCTCCTTTCGGGCGGCGGCGTGCTCCAGCTGGGTTTCCAGGTCTGACAGCCGAAGCTGAGCCATCCTGTCCCGGCAGCGCTGGTCCAAGTCATCAAATAGCCCGTCCATGACCTCCGCCATGCCGGAGGCCACCATGCAGGGCAGGTCCGTTCCCCCGCTGTGCCAGGCCAGCTCCACAAACCGGACCTCCAACGCATCCGCAATCTCCTTCAGCGTGATTTCTCCAGCCTTGCGCAGCAGATGATAGCCACCTTCATTTCCAGTTTTGGTTGTTACCAATCCCGCTTTTTTCAGCTTGGACATCACACGCCGCACTCTGGCGGGATTGGTGCAAATGTTGGCTGCCAGCTCTTCGCTGGAAAGCATACAATTCCGTTTGTCCAAATAGATCAGGGCGTGCACCGCCACACAAAACACTCCGTTCATGTTAGGTGTTTCCCCTTTACATCTTGTTCAGCAGATATTCCTCCGCAAAATGCGCGGCGTTGGCACCGTCTGCCGCCGCCGTAACCACCTGGCGCACCGCCTTGGTCCGGGCGTCCCCCACTGCAAACACACCAGGGACGCTGGTGCGGCAGGTTTCGTCTGCCTCCAGGTATCCAGCAGGATCCAGTTTCACCTGACCGGCAAATACTCCGGTATCCGGCACCCGCCCGATGGCCACAAAGATGCCGTCGCAGGCCAGCTCCCGCTTTTCCCCGGTCTGCACATTCTCCAGCTCCACACCGGTCAGTCTGGTCTCTTTTTTCAGACCAGTCACCCGGCTGTTCCATATAATTTCCACGCCCTGCTCGTCAAGAGCCTTGCGATATACAGCGGAGGCCCGGAGCTGGTCCCGCCGGTGAACGAGATAGACTTTGGCACATAGCTTGGAGAGGTAAAGCGCGTCTTCCACCGCTGTATTGCCTCCGCCGTTTACCACAACTGTCTTGCCCCGGAACATCATGCCGTCGCAGGTGGCGCAGTAGGCCACCCCCTTGCCTCTCAGTTCCTGCTCTCCAGAAAGGCCCAGTTCCCTGGGATAGGCCCCGGTAGCCAGGATCACCGTCCTGCCGGCAAAATCCCCCTCGCTGCTGTGTACAAGTTTGGGATCCGTCTGCAGTTCTACGCCGGTTACCTCGCCATAAATGGTTTCCGCGCCATATTTGTGGGCCTGCCGCTCCATTTGCTGCCCCAATTCAAACCCGTCTACTCCATCCGGAAATCCGGGATAATTGTCAATCTGGCTGGTCGTAGCCATCTGGCCTCCGGCAGACAGCTTCTCCAGAACCACCGTAGACAGTCCGCTTCTGGCCGCATACAGTGCCGCCGCGTAACCACCCGGCCCACCGCCGACAATCAGCACATCATAGATTTTCACAGGAATCCCTCCTCCATCAGAGTCCGGCCCACTCCACGATCTGGGCCTTAGACCCGGGGTTGACAATGGGTTCACTGGCTTTTCCATCCCGGAACAGATACAAAGTTGGAATGATTTCTACCCCAAACCGGGCCTCCAGCTCAGGCTGCTCGTCAATGTCCACCTTTCCAACCACCAGTTGTCCATCATATTGCTCAGCCAGCTGATCCAGTACAGGAGCAATCCGGCGGCAGTATCCACACCAAGGCGCCCAGAAGTCAATCAGCACAGGCAGCTTGGACTGAAGGACCTCAGATTCAAAATTCTCTTTTGTAATCGTAATGGGAGTCATATAGAACATCCTTTCCATCTGTAACTTTTTTGGTTTCAATTTGTACTGTAACTATAACAGTTACAGTTTGCTTTGTCAATCCTTTTTTGCCCACGCACCATCCTATTATGCACGGCATAAATTGGTCATGTGGCATAGCCACAAGCCAAGCGGATAAAGGAGTATATCATGAATCACTATCATCCCACCGATTGGGAGTGGAACCGGAAGCAAGAGGGCGCAGCCTGCCGCTGTCCGCCAGGCTGCTGCCCGCCCCCCTGTCC